>NZ_JBSGFR010000087.1:0-19657 GCF_053603475.1 Actinoplanes sp. NPDC004185
GCTCAAGCAGCTCGCCCAGCCCGGCTGGCGCGCGGTGCTTGAGCCGCGGGACCAGCGGCGAGCCCCCGCCGGCGACCAGGGCGACGAGGTCGGCGCCGGTCATGGCCGGGGTCGGCTGCAACCGGGGTACGGCGAAGCGCCGCTCCCCCGGCCGGTGCAGCCGCCGGCCGACCTCGGTGGCGTTGTCGTGCCCGGCGGCCAGCACCGCGGCCCGGACCTTGGCGCCGTTGTAGCCGTGCGGGTACGCGAAGCTGCGCACCCGGCGCTGCAGCCGCTGCTCGAGCTCGTCCTTGCTGCGCAGGGTCTCCTCGCGCAGCTGGGCGGCGCTGAGCACGTCGAGCGGGTGGTGCAGCAGGCTGTGGTTGCCGATCTCGATGCCGGCGCCGGCCACCTCGGCGAGCTCGTCCCAGGTGAGCAGCCGGCCGAAGTCGGGGGCCCAGCGGCCGAGCCAGCCGGCCGGCGCCCCGAGGTGACCGACGGAGGCGTAGAGGGTGGCTCCGGCGCCGGCCTCGGCCAGCACGGGCACGCCGGCGGTGAGGAAGTCGCGGTAGCCGTCGTCGAAGGTGACCGCGATCAGCTTGTCGGTGCTGCCGCGCTCCAGCTCGTCGAGGGCGGTGGAGAGCCCGACGAGGCGGTAACCGGCGTCGGTGAGCGCGCCGAGTTGCTCGGCGAGGCGGCTGCGGGGCACGGCGAGATCACTCAACGGGCCCGCCACGGCGGACACGGAGTGATACATCAGCGCCGGCAGGGACTCCCATGCCGGCGGCGCCGCAACGGTCACCGTTCGTTCCTCCCACACCTGACGGACATGACCATTATCGGTCGCCATCCCGGCAAGCTTCGGGGTTCGGGCAACTCCGCCCCGGGCCCGGTCCGCGGCCCATCGTGGCCGCTCAGGCCACGCTACGGCGCAGTTTCCGAGGTGTCCAGCGCAGTTGCCGGACCATTGATCGACATATCGGCGTCGGTCATTCTCTCCGGCACCGGCGGATCCGGCCCGGGCCGGCCCCTCCACCGAAAGTCATAGCCGCGATCCGGCTGCGGAGGGAAGCGGAACACCCGCCGTCACGGCGAAGGTGTGAGCATGAAACCCGACCGTGCGCGACGACTCGCCGAGGCCACCCTGGAGGCCGGGCTCGTCCTCGGCGTCGCCGCACTGCCCACCGCCTGGCCGGTGCTCGACGCGCCGCTGGCCCTGGTGCTGGCGGGCATGCTGCTGACCCTCACCGCGGCGACGTACGCGTTGCACGCAGTGACATTTGACTGCTTCCTGCTGACGGGGCACCGCGCTCGACGCCAGTATTCTTATACCCAGCGTAAGGAGTGAACCGCCGGACATCCTGTTGCGTACCCCCGGTTGCAGCGTCCTCAAGACCCCGGGGAGTGAACAGGATGTTCCGGCTCATCCAACTCCGAGCACAGCACGGCGTACCCCGCATCGGGATCGACCCCGACGGCTACGGCAGCGAACAGGCCGCCCTGACCCGCTACCGGGAGTCACCGACGGCGTACTTCGGCATCGGCCGCTTCGACGAGGCCGGCCGGCTCGCCGAGATCATCATGGACACCGTCTGCAGCCCGGCGGCCGACTGCCCGCGACCCGCCATGGTCGTGCACGCCGAGACCTTCCGGCCGCTCTGCGACACCTGCTCCTTCGGCCTCGAGGTGCTCACCGTGCCGGAACTGGCGCTGCACCTGGGCGTCGTGGTCCGGATGGCGCCGGTGCTGGCCCCTTCCGGTCGCCACGCCGCGCCCGACGAGACGTACTCGGCGAGCAACCGGATCGCCCGCGAGTTCGCCACGCACGTCGACGACCCGGTGTGGCGCATGGAGCTGTGCGCGGAACTGGCCCGGACCCCGTCGGCGGTCAACGGTCTGCTGATCGGGGTCGGCGCGCTGAGCCACCGCGACGTGCTCGACCACTACCCGGCGCTGTGCGCGCTCGGCACCCAGCTGCCCGGCGTCATCCACAGCGACCTCGTGCGGGCCATGACCAGACCGCTCTCCCCGGCCGGTGTCACCGCGTTGCGGCTGGGGCTGTGAGCCGTACCGTACGGGCATGACCGTCACTTTCGAAGGGCTCGTCGAGCGGGCCCGGGGGCTGGTCCGCGACGGCCGACGGGCGATCCTGGGCATCGCCGGCGCTCCCGGCGCGGGCAAGACCACGCTGGCCGAGGAACTGGTCGCGGCACTGGCGAAGACGGCCGGCCCGGAATGGGTCGCGCACGTCCCGATGGACGGCTTCCACCTCGCCGACGTGGAGCTCGAACGGCTGGGCAACCGCGACCGCAAGGGCGCGCCGGACACGTTCGACCCGCTGGGCTACGCGGCCCTGCTGCGCCGGCTGCGCGAGGACACCGACGAGATGATCTACGCGCCGGGCTTCGAACGGGTCATCGAACAGCCGGTCGCCGGCACCATCGGCGTACCCCGCGCGACCCGGCTGATCGTCTCGGAGGGCAACTACCTGCTGGTGCCGGCCGGCGGCTGGGAACGGGTCCGGCCGCTGCTCGACGAGGTCTGGTACGCCGACCTGGACCAGGAGTCCCGGCTGCACCGGCTGATCGACCGGCACCGGCGCTTCGGCAAGAGCGAGCACGACGCGGCCCGGTGGGCGACCGGCACCGACGAACGCAACGCCACGGTGATCGCCGCCACCCGGGAGCGGGCGGATCTGCTGGTCCCGGCCGCCCTCATCGACAGCATCGGCACTCCGCCCCCGCCGCCCTGAGCATCCACCGGCCGGACCGTGGCAGACTTCTGCTGTGTCTGTCGGTGAAACCGTCGAGACCGAGCCGCGTCGCCGGCCCGGCCGCGCCCTGCGATTCGGCCTGATCGTCGCGGCCGTGCTCCTGCTGCTGTTCGGCGTGCCCTGGTGGACCCTCGTCTGGTCGGGCAACCGGTGGCCCGGCGCCGTCTTCGCCGCCGGCACCGCGCTGGTCGCCGTCGCCGCCGTGGCCTTCCCGTTCCTGATGGTCAGCGGGCACGGCCGGCACCACCGCGACGGCGCCGCCCGGGCCGCCGACACGATGCTCGGCATCGTCTGGGTGCTGTTCGTCTGGTCGCTGCTCGGCAACGTGCTGCGGGCGGTGCTCGCCCTGGCCGGTGTCGCCGACCCGGCCCGCTCCCGGATCGTCACGGTGTCGGTCGCGGTAATCGCGACGGTCCTGCTGGTCTGGGGGTACGCCGAAGCGATGCGCGTCTCCCGGGTCCGCCTCATCGACGTGCGCATCCCCCGTCTCGGTCGAGGGCTCGACGGCCTGAAGGTCGTGCTGCTGACCGACACCCACTACGGCCCGATCGACCGGGCCCGCTGGTCGCGTGGCGTCATCGACGTCGTCAACTCGCTGGAGCCCGACGTGGTCGCGCACACCGGCGACATCGCGGACGGCGAGGTGGCCCAGCGCCGCGAGCAGGCGGCGCCGCTCGGCGACGTCCGCGCCCGGCTGGCCCGGGTCTACGTGACCGGCAACCATGAGTACTTCAGCGGTGCCCAGCGCTGGGTCGAGCACATGGCCTCGCTGGGCTGGGAGGCCCTGCACAACCGGCACGTGGTGGTGACCCGCAACGGCGACAGCCTGGTCGTGGCCGGCGTCGACGACCGTACGGCCGCGGGTTCGGGCGTGCCCGGCCACCACATGGACCACGAGGCCGCCCTGGCCGGCACCGACCCGGACCTGCCGGTGCTGCTGCTCGCCCACCAGCCGCAGCAGATCACCGGGGCGGTGGCGCACGGCGTCGACCTGCAACTGTCCGGCCACACCCACGGCGGGCAGATGTGGCCGTTCCACTACCTGGTCCGGCTGGACCAGCCGGTGCTGCAGGGACTGAGCCGGCACGGCGAGCGCACGCAGCTCTACACCTCGCGCGGCACCGGCTTCTGGGGGCCGCCGTTCCGCATCTTCGCGCCGAGCGAGATCACCCTGCTCACCCTGCACGCGGGCTGACCCCGCCATGGTGACGCACGCGATAATCCGCGACCGCGTAATTGCGTTGAGTCCGTACCCGCACGCACCGCAGGATGGAGCCACCGCCTTCCCCTATCCGTGAGGACTTTCGATGCGCCTGCTCCGCGACTTATGGGCGACTTCGCCCCGGCGCACCGGTTTCGTGGCGGTCCTCATCGTGCTGGGCGCGGCCGGGCAGGCCGGCGCGCTCGGCCTCGCCGGCGCCGTCCTGGTCAACCGGTCCGTGCCACTGTTCATCCTGCTCGCCATCGCCCTGGTCGTCTCCGTGCTCAGCGACGTCATCGTCGGCCTGGTCGTCGCCGGGCTGACCGCCGACTGGGCGGCCACCGTGCGCCGTGGTCTGTGCCGGGTCGCCTTCGGCCAGGAGCTACCGGCCCTGGAGAACACCCCGGTCGGCGAGCTGCTCGACCGCATCGACAGCGACGTCTACCAGGTCGGCTCGGAGCTGCGCGGCAGCGGCGTCCGGCTGGCCCAGTCCCTCGCCGTGGCGGTGCTCTCCATCGTCACCGCGTTCTTCGCCTGGTGGCCCGCCGGCCTGGGCATGCTGCTCGTCTCGATCCTGCTGGTGGCCGTGCTGACCAAACCGGTCCAGCGCATCTCGCCGCTGCGGGTGCGCGAGGAGGAGGCCTGGTCCGACCTGGCCGCGGTGATGGAGGAGTCGGTCCACGGCCAGGACGACGTCCGCACCAGCCTGGCCGCCCCGTACGTCCGCCGGCTCTACGCCCGGCGCGCCCGCGAGGTGCTGATCCGCGGCCGCAAGGTGTGGACCACGTCGTCGCGGGTGACCCTCAGCGCCGGGGCGATCACCCGGGTGCTGATCGCGGCCCTCGTGATCGTCGGCGCCTGGGCCCTGACCGCCGGGCACGTCGACGGCGCCCGGCTCACCGCGGTGTGGCTGCTCGCACTCGGCTTCGGCGGCACGCTGGAGCACGTCACCCGGATGGTGCCGGAGCTGCAGAACGCGCTCGGGGCCTGGAGCCGCGTGCAGTCGCTGCGGGCCGTACCGCAGGAGCCGACGTCCGGGCTGCCGCCGGTCGACGGCGACCTGCAGATCCGGGATCTGACCTTCCGCTACGGCGAGGCCGACTCCGGGCGCCCACCGGCGCTGCGCGACATCAACCTGTCCTTCGCCCGCGGCCGGTCCTACGCGCTGATCGGGCGCACCGGCTCGGGCAAGTCGACCCTGGCCAAGGTGCTCACCCGGGCGGTGGACGTGCCCCGCGGCACCGTCTTCCTCGGCGGCACCGACATCGTCGACCTGGACGTCGAGGGGCTGCGCCGGTGGACGGCGATCGTCCCGCAGCGCACCGAGATCCTGGCCGGCACCCTGGCCGAGAACATCGCGCTGTTCGACCCGGAGCTGCAGCCGCGGGCCGGCGCCGCGCTGGAGGAGCTGGGCCTGACCTCGTGGGCCGACGCGCTGCCCGACGGCATCGACACCCGGCTCGGCGAGGGCGGCTACGTGCTCTCCGCCGGGCAGGAGCAGCTGGTCGCGTTCGCCCGGATCCTGGTCCGGGATCCGCACGTGGTGATCCTGGACGAGGCCACGGCCCGGATGGACCCGGTCACCGAGGCCTGGGTGCAGCGCGCCACCGACCGGCTGCTCGCCGGGCGCATCGGCGTCATCGTCGCGCACCGGCTGTCCTCGGTGCGCCGCTGCGACGAGGTCGTGGTGCTCGCCGACGGCCAGGTGCTGGAGGCCGGCCCGCTGCGCGAGTCGCAGCGGTTCGCCGAGCTGCTGGCGAGTTCCAACGTCACGGCGCCCGCGCGCGCCTCCGGCGGGGTGGCCCTGCTCGAACGGGAGCCGGAGGAGCCGCTGCGCACCGAGCTGGGCAACACGCTGCCGCTGGCCGACCCGCCGCCGCTGCCACCGGCCCCCCGCGCCCGCACCATGCGCGAGATCGCCCGGCTGACCATGAACGACCCGCGATACGGTCTCGCCGCGATCTCGCTGTTCCTCGTCCTGGTGCTGCTCGGCCTGGACGGCGCGATCCTGCCGCTGCTGTGGTCGCAAGTCGTCGACAACGTCGGCGATCCGATGTGGCCGGCGATCGGCATCACCGCCGGGCTCATCGTGGCGATCCCGGCGCTGTACTACACCGGCGCCTGGTTCCCCGAGTGGTGGGTCCGGCAGATGCTGCGGATCAGCATGCGGCTGGTGCACGGCCAGATCGGCCCGCGCCGGGTCAGCAAGTACACCCCGGCCGAGGTCGTGGCCCAGGGCGGCGACACCGAACGCGTCGTCATGCTGGCCGACAACCTGATCGACACCAGCGTCAGCCTGGTCATGATCGTGGCGATGACGGCGGCCTCCCGGTCGTTCGTGCCGGCCGCGTTCTTCATCGGCACGATGGTGATCTCGGGCCTGGCGGCGACGCTGTTCGGCCCCCGGCTGGAACGCGCGGCCCGGCACACGGTGGCGGCCCGCGCGGCGTTCGCGACCGCGCTGGTGTCCTCGCTGTCGGCGGCCCGCACGGTGAAGCTGGCCGGCGCGACGAGCTCGGTGCTGGAGCATCTGGCCGGGCTGGACGCGGCCCGCAGCGATCGGCAGCGCCGGGAGATCTCGATCCAGGTGTGGGCCCGTTCCACGCCGTCGGTCGTCAGCGGCCTGCTGCCGATCGCCGCCTGGGCGATGTACCTGGCCGGCAACCTGTCGGCGGCGGCGACGCTGATCGCGGTGGCGACCCTGGGCGCGGCCCGGTGGTTCGCGTGGACCACGGCCTCACTGGTGTCGCACTTCCCGTCGGCCCGGGTGTGGACGCGCCGCACGGTGGCGATGGCCGGGGTGTCGGAGTATTCGTCGGCGGTGCCGGGCGTGGACATCGCGCAGGGGACCGCGGACGCGCCGCCGGCCCCGCCGCGCAACCCGCTGCGCACCTTGGCGCTGTCCGGCTTCAGCGCGGTGCACGAGAACGGCACGGTCGGCGCCCAGGACATCGACCTGGTCGTCGAACGCGGCCAGCTGGTGCTGGTCGTCGGCCCGGTCGGCGCCGGCAAGTCGTCGCTGCTGCGGGCCCTGGCCGGGATCGTGCACCACACCGGCTCGCTGACCTGGAACGGCCGGCCGGTGGACGAGCCGGAGGTGTTCCTGCGGCCCAACCAGGTCGGCTACGTGGCCCAGCTGCCCCGGGTGCTGTCCGGCACGGTCGCGGACAACATCAAGCTCGGTCACGAGGTCGATGCCGCCGACGCGGTGAGCACCGCGCAGCTGGAGCACGACCTGGCGGCGGCCGGCGGCGGCCTGCAGCTGCTGATCGGCCACAAGGGCACCCGGCTCTCCGGCGGCCAGCTGCAACGGCTGGCGCTGGCCCGGGCCCTGGCGCCGCGCACGGAGCTGCTGATCGCCGACGACGTGTCGTCCGCCCTGGACGTCACGACGGAGCTGGAGCTGTGGTGGGCCCTGCGCGAGCACGGCGTCACGGTCATCGGCTCGACCTCGAAACGCGCGGCGCTGTCCCGCGCCGACAAGGTGGTCGTGCTGATCGGCGGCCGCGCGGTGGCCCAGGGCACCTGGCGCGAGCTGGAGGACAGGTACGGCCACCTGGCCGGCTGAGTGATCGCCGGCGGCGGGTTTCCGCCGCCGACGGTCCCCGGCCTGCTACCGGCTCACCACGTCCCGCTTGCTCGGGACCAGGGCGTGCGGCTCGCTGTCCGGGTCGTCGATGCCGAAGCTGATGATGCGACGCGGGTGGATCCGGATGAGCGCCTCGCCCTCGGCGGGCTGGACCGCCTCGGCGACGCCCCGGATCTCCAGGCAGCGCACCCGCCACGGGTCCGTCGAGAGCAGGTCGTCGACCACGAAGGCGACCCGCCCGTTGTCCGCGACGTTGCGGTACTTGCGGCTGGCGGCCATGTGCCAGCCGCTGATGTCGATGGTCGCCAGGTCGCTGTTCCAGCGGAAGCCGACCGGGCTGACCTGCAGGGTGCCGTCGGGCTGGGCGGTCGCCAGGCGGCCGAGCGGCTGGGCGGCCAGGTAGGCGAGTTCTGCTGCGGTGAAGGTCATGCCCGCAGTCGACAACCTGCACCCGGCTTCAGGTCAAGAGCTCGCGGTCAGGAGGCTGCCTGCGTCTGCAGCTGCCGGACCACGCTCGTGACGGTGCCGGCCGGGATGGCGAATCCGAGGCCGACGCTGCCGGTGCTCTGGTCGCCGGCCGTGGCGATGGCGACGTTGATGCCGATGACGTTGCCGGAGGTGTCGACCAGGGCGCCGCCCGAGTTGCCCTCGTTGATCGGCGCGTCGGTCTGCAGCAGGCCGGTCAGCTGCTCGGTGCCGGTGCCGACCTCCCGGTCGAGGGCGCTGACGATGCCGGAGGTCACGGTGCCCTCCAGCCCCAGCGGTGCACCGAAGGCCAGCACGGTGTCGCCGACGGCCACACTGTCGTCCGTCCCGAACGTGGCCGGGGTCAGCCCGGACACCCCGGTCGCCTGCACCAGCGCCAGGTCGTGGGTGCTGTCGGCGGCGACAACCTCGGCCGGCACGGTACGCCCGTCGGAGAGCCGCACGCTGACCGTGCCCCCGGAGGAGATGACGTGGTTGTTGGTCAGGATCAACCCGTCGGCGCTGAGCACGACCCCGGAGCCGAGCGCCGACTCGTTCGCACCGTCGATGAGCACGGTGACGATGCTGGGCGCGACCTTCGCGGCGATCGGGGCGAGGCTGTTGCTCTCACTCACGGCCACAGCGGTGGCGGTGGTGGCCGTGGCGGCGGTGGTGGTCAGGGCCCGGTCGGCGTAGTGCTCGGCGACGAGGCCTCCCGCCGTACCGCCGCCGGCGATCAGCGCGAGCACCGCGGCGCCGCCGGCGACCCGCCGCGGCCAGTGCCGGTCTCCCCCGCCACGGTGACCGAAGACGTCCGGCGGCGGCGGCGGAGTGGTGCCGGTGGACGTGGGGTCCTCGATGTACGGGGGCCGGGTCAGCAGATCGGTCATGGCGCGCCTCGCCTCGTCAGTGAGCGGTGATGACCCCACTGTCGCCCGGCAGGTTGTCAGCGGGCGGTGAGCTCTCTGTGGGTTGCCTGTACGCGCGGACGCCGTGGGCCGCCAGCGCATGCAGGAACTCCATGGGATCGAACCGCGCACCCAGCGAAGCGACCCCGGCCGACGCCCCCTCACCGGCCACGATCCGCGCGGCCGCCTCCACGACCAGCGGCGCGGTGACCGCGTAGATGTCGCGGCCACTGGCCACCGCCCGGCGCTCCCCGCCACCCGAGCGGGCGACGACCTCGACCAGGAACGTCTGCGCCGACCGCCCGTGCTCGTCGACCGCGACGGGGCCCGACGGATCAGCGGCGAACAGGTCGTCGACCGCGTTGCTGGTCATGACCGTGAAGATGTCGGTGACGTCCAGATGGGTGGGGATCACGGCGCTGTCGGCCGTCGTGAACTCACCCACCACCGGCCGGGTGCCGACGGGCGCCGGGAAGGTCCACTCGGCGCGGGGTGCGTCGCCGGTGCGGTGCCGCAGCCGGCGGCCGGTGTAGGTGACGCGCCGGCCTTCGCGGCGCTGCGCGGACACCCGGCCCGTCGCCCGGGTGCCGGGGGTGGGGCGCCAGCCGCTGAGGGCGTAGGCGATGGTCAGGTGATCGGCGACCGGCCGGTCCCCCACCACCGCGGTCGCGAGCAGATCGGCCAGGCCGCCGTAGAAGGCGGCCGCCGGCACGATCGGGATGCCAGCGCCCGGAAAGGCGGCAAAGGTGTCGGTGACGACCTCCAGCTCGGCGGTGACGTCGAGATAGGGGATCCCGGCGCGGATCGCGGCCTCGATCGTCGGCGCGGCGGTCACGGCGAACGGACCGGCACAGTTGATCACGGCGGCGGCGTCCCGGAACGCCTCGTCCAGATCGGTGGCGCGACCGCAGGGTATCGGCGTCATCCCCCGCCGCCGCAGCTCGGCGACGACGAAACCGCCGGTGTGACCCCCGGCGCCCAGCACAGCGATCCTCTCACTCATGGTGATCAGCCTGGCCGCCCCGGCCCGGTACGGCCAGCGTCCGCAACGCCGTCCCCCGTACAGTTTCGGACATGCCCTCCGTCGCCCTGGCCGTCACCGACGGCACCCCGCTGTTCGAGCTCGCCGCGGCGTGCGAGGTCTTCGGCGTGGACCGTGACCTGGCCGCCCCCTGGTACGACTTCACCATCTGCGGCGATGACGGCGCAGCCGTCGGCGGCTGGCTCAGGGCCGGCATCCAGCACGGCCTGGAAGCCCTGAAGGAAGCCGACACGGTGATCGTCCCGTCCTGCCGCGACGCCGCCGACCCGCCGTCACCGGCACTGGTCGCCGCCGTCCGCGCCGCCCACGAGGCAGGCGCCCGGGTGGCATCCCTGTGCACGGGCGCGTTCACCCTCGCCGAGGCCGGCCTGCTGAACGGCCGGCGCGCGACAACTCACTGGGCGCACACGGCGCTGCTCCGCGACCGCTATCCGGCGATCGACGTCGACCCGGACGTGCTCTACATCGACGACGGCGACGTGCTGACCTCGGCCGGCAAGGCGGCCGGCATGGACCTCTGCCTGCACCTGGTCCGGACCGACCACGGTACGGCGGTGGCCAACGCCCTGGCCCGCACCCTGGTGGTACCCCCGCACCGGCAGGGCGGCCAGGCCCAGTTCATCCCGGCCGCGGTGGGACACGGACCGGACCACGTGCTGGCGGAGGTGCTGCCGTGGGCGCTGGAACGCGTTGCTTTGCCGTTGACGGTGCGGGAGCTGGCGCGTCGGGCGGGGATGAGCTCGCGGAACCTGGCGCGGCACTTCCACGCGGTGACCGGGGTGAGCCCGTTGCGGTGGCTGCTCACCCAGAGGGTGCGGCTGGCCCAGGAGCTGCTGGAGACGTCGGACCTGAGCGTCGAGCAGATCGCGGCACGGACCGGGATGGGCACGGCGACGACGCTGCGGCGGCACTTCAACCAGCAGCTCGGCGTACCGCCGGAGACCTACCGGCGGACGTTCCGCGCGTAGGGCACTGTCATGCCGTTCCGAGGCTCAATGCGCCGACCCCGCTTCCTCCGCCTCGCGGTCCGCGACCCGGCTGTTGCGCCGCCCGTATGTCAGGTAGACCACCAGCCCGATCGCCAGCCAGGCCAGGAACCGCAGCCACGTCTCCACCGACAGGTTCGTCATCAGGTACAGGCACGCCAGCGCCGACACGATCGGCAGGACCGGGGACAGCGGCACCCGGAACGGCCGGGACAGCTGCGGCCGGGTCCGGCGCAGCACCGGCACCGCCACCGACACCACCACGAACGCGAACAGCGTGCCGATGCTCACCAGGTTCGCCAGCGACGACAGCGGCACGAAGCCCGCCAGCAGCGCGATCCCCACGGTCACCGCGATGGTCGTCCGGTAGGGCGTGCCCCAGCGGGGGTGGACCGCGCCCACCTTGGGCGGCAGCAGGCGGTCGCGGGACATCGCGAAGCCGATCCGGCCGATCGCCACGATGTCGACCAGGATGACGCTGGTCAGGCCGGCCACCGCCGCGATCGAGACCAGGGCCGAGGCCCAGCCCGCGCCCACCGCGTCGAAGGCCGAGGCGATCGGGGCGCCGCGGTCGATCTGGCGGTAGTCGACCATGCCGACGACCACGAACGACACCGCGACGTACAGCAGCGCCGACACGCCCAGCGTGCCGAACAGACCCAGCGGGAGGTCGCGGCGGGGCTTGCGGGTCTCCTCACCCAGGTTGGCCACGGCCTCGAAGCCGGTGTACGCGAAGAAGACCACCGCCGCGGCGGTCAGCACCCCGGCCACCCCGAACGCCGACGGGTCGATGCCGAACAGCAGCTGGGACAGCGGGCGGGTCAGGCCCGACGCGTCGTCCTCGACCGGTTGCGACGGCGGGACGAACGGGGTCAGGTTGGCCGCCTTGATGAAGAAGGCACCGGCGATCACCACGAAGACGCAGACCGCCACCTTGACGACGACCAGCACGTTCGTGACGCGCGAGGACTGGCGGATACCGATCGTGGCGACCGCGCCCAGCAGCAGCACGATCGCGATCGCGCCGAGGTTGACGACGCTGTCCTCGCCGAAGAAGGTGCCGGGCAGGTCGAACAGCTCGGCCAGGTAGCCGGACCAGCCGCGGGCCACCACGGCGGCGCCCAGGGCGAACTCCAGCACCAGGTCCCAGCCGATGATCCAGGCGACGATCTCGCCCATGGTCGCGTACGCGTAGGTGTAGGCGCTGCCCGCGGTCGGCACGCTCGAGGCCAGCTCGGCGTAGCAGAGGGCGGCGAGCAGGCTGGCCAGCCCGGCCAGCGCGAACGCCACGATGACTGCCGGGCCGGCGTGGTCGCGCGCCTCGATGCCGGTCAGCGTGAAGATACCCGTACCGATGACGATGCCGATCCCGAAGCCCATCAGGTCCAGCGGCCCCAGCCGCCGGCGCAGCCGTCCGTCGCCCTCGCGGCCCTCCTCGGCCTGGTCGCCGCTCTGGGCCAGGACGACCTCGATCGGCTTCGTCCGCATCATCGACACGGTGGGCTCCCCTCTGTCCGGGACGGCTGGCGCGGCTTGCGGTTACCCCCGCTCCGGCCGGACCATGCGGGCGGCGCCGGTACCGCGCGTCACGCGGCCCGCGGAGTCACGCCGGCGACGGGTCGCGGGTCACTGCCCGCTCCGATCGCCGGACTACCGTCGTAACGGGCTGGTGTGCAGCAGCATCGGTACGACAACGACTGCGACACCCAGGTGCAGCGCCGAGAGAGCCACCCGGGTGAGGACATCGAGGCCCGGAGAAGTGATCGGCGCGAAGGACATCAGCAGCACCAGCACCGCGATGGCGGTCCAGATGCCGCGAGCCCTGAGAAGCCGGTACGCGCTTCGGCGCGGCACCTGGCGCCGGCCCACGGCGGTCATGCCGTGCCCAGCGGACGGCACGCCCCGTGCAGGAACAGATCCACCAGTTGTTCCGTCGTGGCCGAGCCGCCGTGACGCGGCCCGCCGCCCCGGCCGAAGAACAGGCCGAGGAAGGCGTCCGTCGTGGCCCCGGCCGATATCCGGAGGCCGGCCTCGTCGGGCTCGAACAGGTCCAGCACAGCCTGTCGCGTCGCCGCCTGAGCGGCGTCCCGGCCG
This sequence comes from Actinoplanes sp. NPDC004185, assembly GCF_053603475.1. Classification (NCBI taxonomy): domain Bacteria; kingdom Bacillati; phylum Actinomycetota; class Actinomycetes; order Micromonosporales; family Micromonosporaceae; genus Actinoplanes; species Actinoplanes sp. NPDC004185. The sequence goes on from NZ_JBSGFR010000087.1 coordinate 13,038, forward strand.
GTGGACCGCTCGCGAGGCCGGGCGGGATCGATCGGTTCGGTGCCGGGCCGGCGGTGGGGCGTGCCGGACATGCGCACGGCGCCGATCACCGTGCCCATGCGCCCGAGATACGCGTCCAGGGCCTCCACCGCCTCGACCAGCCGCGCCGCCAACGGCTGCTCCAGCGAGATCGACTGCAGCTCCTGCAGGACGATCGCCGGGTCCTGCGCCGCGGCGATACAGGCGTGCAGAACGTCGTTCTTGTCCGCGAAGACGCGGAAGATGGTGGCCTCCCCGATGCCCGCCGCCCGGGCGATCTGGGCCGTCGTGACCGCGGCGCCCTGCTCGGCCACCAGGGGCAAGGCCGCTCGGACGATGGTCTCGCGCCGCTGCTCGGCCGTCATGCCCGGCGCCCGGCGCCGTCCGTTATCCGGTGTCATGTCGTCGACCGTACGGAGTGAGTACTCACTCCGTCAAGCCCGACCCTGACGGTGCAAACCCGGTTGACCGGCGTGATGGGGTTGCACCCGTGATAGATCTCTCTGCCGGGCTGTCCCCGGCCGCCCTCACCGCTGTCGAGGACCTGGAGCGCCGGGTCGTCGCCGCCGACGGCGGGCGGCTGAAGCTGGAGTGGAACGCATTGCGCCACCGCTCCGGGCGGGACGTCGAGGATGTGCTGTGGTGGGACGGCGAGCGGCTGCTCGGCTTCCTCGGCCTCTACACCCACAGCGCCCCCACCATCGAGCTGGCCGGGATGGTCGATCCGGCCGCGCGGCGGCGCGGGATCGGCACCGCGCTGCTGGACGCCGGGCTGAAACTGTGCCGCCGGCAGGAGCACAGCTCGGTGCTGCTGGTCGTGCCGCGGCACTCGGTGGCGGGAAAGTCGCTCGCCCTGCGGCGGAACGGCCGCCTCGACCACTCCGAACACGCCCTCCAGTTGCCCGGCGAGCCCGCCGCGGTGCCGGCCGATCCCCGCGTCACCGTCCGTGCCGCGACTCCCGCCGACCAGCCGGCCGTCCGGGAGCTGCTGCGCCTGGGCTTCGGGTGGGAGCCGCCGGAGTCGACCGGCCACGACCCGGATGCCCTGGTGGTCGAACGGGACGGCCGGGTTGTCGGCACCGCCCGGGTCAACCGTGACGGCGACCGGGCCGGGGTCTACGGCTTCGTCATCCACCCCGGCCTCCAGGGACGCGGCATCGGGCGGGACGTGCTGCACCGCATGTGCTGTACGGCCCGGGCCGACGGCGCCACTGTCGTGCACCTGGAGGTCGCCACCGACAACGACCGGGCCCTGAACCTCTACACCTCCCTGGGCTTCGAGCCGGTGATCACCGAGGACTACTACGCGCTCCCATGACGCGGGCCCGGGCCGGTGTTGGCCAGGCTCGCGTCGCCGCCGTAGTGGGCCAGGACCCGGCGGTCCATCAGGCGCCGCCACACCGGGGGCACCAGCGCGGCGACCAGCATCGTGGCGTACCCGGCCGGCAGCTGCGGCGACACGTCGAAGCTGCGCAGCACCTGGTAGCGGCGCAGCGGGTTGGCGTGGTGGTCGCTGTGGCGCTGCAGCTGGAAGAGGAACACGTTGGTGACCAGGCGGTCGCTGTTCCAGCTGTGCCGCGGGTCGACCTTCTCGTAACGCCCGGCCTGATTGCGCTGCCGGCGCAGGCCGTAGTGCTCCAGGTAGTTGACGGCCTCCAGCAGCGAGAAGCCGACGACGGCCTGGGCGAGCAGGAACGGCAGGACGCCCGGCCCGTACGCGACGGTGAGCGCGACGACCAGCACCACCGTCATCGCCCACGCGTTGAGGACGTCGTTGCGCGGCGTCCACGGGCTGCGGGAGCGGATCCGGAAGCGCTGCGTCTCCAGCCGCCACGCCGAGCGCAGGCTGCCCAGCACGGTACGCGGCCAGAACCGCCAGAAGCTCTCCCCGAGCCGCGAACTGGCCGGGTCCTCCGGGGTGGCGACCCGCACGTGGTGCCCCCGGTTGTGCTCGACGAAGAAGTGGCCGTAGCCGGTCGGCGCGAGGGCGATCTTGGAGAGCCAGCGTTCCACGTGCTCGCGCTTGTGCCCCAGTTCGTGGGCGGTGTTGATGGCCACGCCGTTGACGATGCCGATGGTCAGCACCAGGCCGAGGCCACCGACGAGGCTCGGGCCCCGGATCCAGACGGCGCAGGCCACGATCAGCGCGGCGTACTGGGCGGGCAGGTAGAGGTAGGTGATCCAGCGGTAGTAGGGCGAGCGTTGCAGCGCGGGCACCAGGTCCTCGGGCGGGTTGGCCCGGTCCTCGCCGATGAGCAGGTCGATGGCGGGGATCAGGCCGAAGACGACGACCGGGGTGAGCAGCCAGGCCCAGCCGGTGTCCCAGAGGGCGGCCACGGCGAGCGAGACGAACGGCAGCGCGGGGATCACCAGGGCGAGCGGCCACAGCGGGCGCTTGGTGTCCCGCCAGGCGGGGGCGGTGACGGTGGAAGCCATGCGGCAATCCTTTACACGAGGGCCGCCCGTGTCAATATTTTGGACATGACCATGCATCACGTCTAAGATTCGCTCCGATGAGTTACCGCGAGGAGAAGAGCCGGCAGCTGCGCGAGGCGATCGTGGACGCCGCCCAGGCGGCGGCCGTCTCGCAGGGCTGGGCGGCGGTGAAGATGGCCGACGTCGCCGACGCGGTCGGGGTGAGCCGGCAGACCGTCTACAACGAGTTCGGCACCAAGGCCGGGGTCGCCGAGGCGCTGACCGCCCGTGAGGTGAGCCGGTTCGTCGACGCGGTCCGCGCCGAGCTGGTCGCCCACGGCGGCGACATCCGGGCCGGGGGCGAGGCTGCCATCCTGCGCACCCTCACCGAAGCCGCCGACAACCCGCTGGTCAAGGCGATCCTGACCGGCACGCAGGGCGACGACGGTCTGCTGCCGTACCTGACGACCCGGTCCGAGCTGGTGCTGACAACGGCGAGCGCGGTCGTCCGGGACTGGGCCTCCGCGCACGTCCCGGCGGCCGGCGAGGACACCGTAGCCGCGGCCGCCGAGTCCATCGTCCGGCTGGTGCTCAGCCACGTCGTGCTGCCGTCCGCCCCGGCCGAGCAGACGGCTGCCGTGCTGGCCGACACCCTGGTCCGGCTGCTGCGCTGAACGGCCGGACCGGGAATCCGGCGCCGCCCCGAGTGGTTCGCACCGGGGTGAAGAAGATCGGTTTCCTGTCCTTCGGGCACTGGCGGGACGCGGCCGGGTCGCAGACCCGCAGCGGCGCCGACGCCCTGCTGCAGACCATCGAGCTGGCCGAGGCGGCCGAGGAGCTCGGCGTGGACGGCGCGTTCGTCCGGGTGCACCACTTCGAGCGCCAGCTGGCCTCGCCGTTCCCGCTGCTGGCGGCGATCGGCGCGCGGACGTCGCGGATCGAGATCGGCACCGGCGTCATCGACATGCGCTACGAGAACCCGCTCTACATGGCCGAGGAGGCCGCGGCGGCCGACCTGATCAGCGGCGGCCGGCTGCAGCTGGGCGTGAGCCGGGGCTCGCCGGAGACCGTGCTGCGCGGCGCCGAGGTGTTCGGTTACCGGCCGGCCGACGGACAGAGCGCCGCGGACGCCGCCCGGCAGAAGACCGAGATCTTCCTGACCGCGATCGAGGGCGCCAAGGTGGCCCGGACCGACCCGGCGCGCACCGGCTTCAGCGGTGGCCTGGCCGTGCAGCCGCAGTCGCCGGGTCTGCGCCGGCGGATCTGGTGGGGCTCGGGCACCCGGGCCACCGCGCAGTGGGCCGCCCGCGCCGGGCTGAACCTGCAGAGCTCCACCCTGCTGTCCGAGGACACCGGGGTGCCGTTCGACCGGCTCCAGGCCGAGCAGATCGAGCTGTACCGGCAGGCGTGGCGCGAGCAGGGCCACGGCTGGGAGCCGCGGGTGTCCGTCTCGCGCAGCGTGCTGCCGATCACCGAGGAGATCGACCGGATCTACTTCGGCGAGCAGGCCCACGACGACCAGGTGGGCCTGCTGGAGGGGGTGCGGTCGCGCTTCGGGCGCACGTACGCCGGGGAGCCCGACCGCATCGCCGAGGAGCTCGCGGCCGACGCGGCCGTCCAGGCCGCCGACACCGTGCTGTTCACCGTGCCCAACCAGCTCGGCGTCGCCTACAACGCCCGCATCCTCGAGACGATTACCCGACACATCGCCCCGGCCATCGGCTGGTCCGCGGCGCAGCCCGTGGCCCCGGGCAAACCCTGAGGCCGTCTCGGGGTCGTCCCGGGCCGGCTCCTCCCCCGGACTGAGCCCTGACCCCGACCGGCGTCCGGTACCACCGTTTCGCCGCATTCCTGCCCCGCGCGCCGACCCGAGCCGGGCACCCGGCCGGCTCCGGGTCCGGCACGGGTCCGACCCGGATGTTCCCAGCTCCCCCTCTGCCTAGGTTCAGGTTCGACACAGGAATCGACGCAGGGGGAACCAGCGATGAGCAAGCGACCGGTGACGGTTCGGGTGGCACGGTGGAGTGCCGAGCACCCATGGCGGGCGGTGGCGCTGTGGGTCGTGTTCGTCGCGGTCTGCTTCGTCGGGGGCAACGCGGCCGGCCTGCAGGAAGCCACGGCACAGGACCAGGCCGTCGGCGAGTCAGGACGCGCCGGCGTCATGATCGAGGAGGGCAAGTTCCCCGATGAGCCGGCCGTCGACAATGTCCTGATCACCTCGCGATCCGGCCCGCTGGACCAGAAAGCCGCCGGGGCGGCGGCCACCGCCGCGGCGGCCGAGCTGCGGAGCGTCCCGGGCGTCGCGGAGGTCGGCGCGCCGGTCAAGGCCGTCGACGGCACCGCGCTGCTGCTGCCGATCACCATGAGCGGTGACCCGGAGACCGCGCCCGAGCGGGTGGAGCCGCTGCGGGCGGCCACCGCGCGGGTCCAGCAGCAACACCCGGCCCTGCGCGTCGAACAGGTCGGCGGGCCGTCCATCAACAAGGCCCTCGACGACACCCTGGGCGCCGACTTCAAGCGGGCCGAGATCCTCAGCCTGCCGGTGACCCTGGCCATCCTGATCGTCGCGTTCGGCGCGCTGATCGCCGCGGGCATCCCGGTGCTGCTGGCCCTGTCCTCGGTGGCCGCCGCGATCGGCTTGTCCACTCTGGCCTCGCACCTGGTGCCGTCCAACGACTCCACCTCCAGCGTCATCCTGCTCATCGGCATGGCGGTCGGCATCGACTACTCGCTGTTCTACGTCCGCCGCGAACGCGAGGAACGCGCCAAGGGCCGCGGCCACGTCGACGCGGTGGAGATCGCCGCCGAAACCTCCGGGCACGCGGTGGTCGTCTCCGGTACGGCCGTCGTCATCGCCATGGCCGGACTGTTCCTGGCCCAGGACGCCATCTTCTCCTCGCTGGCCGTGGGTTCCATCCTGGTGGTCGCCGTCGCGGTGATCGGTTCCCTGACCGTGCTGCCCGCGCTGCTGGCCAAGCTGGGCCGCTGGGTCGACCGGCCGCGGGTGCCGCTGCTGTGGCGCCTCACCGCCCGCCGCACCGGAGCCGACGGCGTCGTGCAGCCCAGCCGCTTCTGGTCGCTCGTGCTGCGCCCGGCCCTGCGCCGCCCGCTGCCGACCCTGCTGATCAGCGTCGGGCTGCTGCTCGCCCTGGCCGCACCCGCGCTCGGCATGCAGCTCAAGTTCCCGGGCACCGAGGACCTCCCGCGCACCACGCCGGCGATGCAGGCGTACGACCGGCTGGCCGCCGCGTACCCGAGCAACGGCACCACCCACCTCGTGGCCGTGCAGGCCCCCGCCGAGCAGGCGCCCGCCGTCAAGGCGGCCCTGACCCAGCTGGCCGCGAGCACCCGGGGCGACCGGCTGTTCGCCGCGCCGGAGCAGGCCGGGCCGGAGATCGAGGTCTCCCCCGACTCCCGGGTGACCGTGCTGGAGATCGCCACGCCGTTCTCCTCGCGGAGCAACGAGGCCGAGCAGTCGCTGCACCGGCTGCGCGAGACCCTGGTCCCGGCCGCGCTGGGCGGGCTCAGCGGCGCCTCGTACGCCGTCGGCGGTGGCGTCGCCGAGAGCGAGGACTACGCCGCCCACGTGTGGCACAAGCTGCCCATCGTCGTCGGCTTCGTGCTGCTGCTGACGTTCCTGGTGATGGCGTGGACGTTCCGCTCGGTGGTGGTGGCGCTGACCTCCATCCTGCTCAACCTGCTCTCCGCCGGTGCCGCGTACGGCCTGCTGGTGCTGGTCTTCCAGAACACCTGGGCCGAGGGCGTGCTGGGCTTCACCTCGATGGGGGCCATCGTCACCTGGCTGCCGCTGTTCCTGTTCGTGGTGCTGTTCGGACTGTCGATGGACTACCACGTCTTCGTGGTCAGCCGGATCCGCGAGGCGGTGCTGCGCGGGGTGCCCAACCGCGAGGCGGTGGCCGAGGGCATCACCGGCTCGGCGGGCGTGGTCACCAGCGCCGCCATCGTGATGGTCGCGGTCTTCTCGATCTTCGCGACACTGTCCACCATCGACATGAAGCAGCTCGGCGTGGGCCTGGCCGCGGCGATCCTGCTCGACGCGACGCTGATCCGGGCGGTTGTGCTGCCCGCGCTGATGACCACCCAGCACGACACGGCGACCAGCGGCGCGACAGCGCCCCCGGAGGTGCCGCAGCAGCCGGCCAGCGCCAAGCCGAGTGGCTTCGCCG
>NZ_JBSGFR010000088.1:0-17333 GCF_053603475.1 Actinoplanes sp. NPDC004185
CCCGGCCCCGGCCGGGTCCCGACCGGCACGACCACTGCCCGCGGCCCGGCCCGGGCGGCGCTGCGACCGGCGGCCGGCCAGTTCGTCCCCACGGCGGGACAGCCGCTGCTGCGCACCAGGCTGGCTGCCGGCGCCACCACCTCCCTCGCCCTGGCCGGACCGGGCATGCCGGTCCCCGCCGAGGTCTCCGCAGTGGCTCTGAGCATCGAGACGGACGCCTCCGCGGCCGACGGGACGCTCGCCGTGGGCGGTCCCGGCTCCGGCGACCGCCCGGCCCTGCACTTCGCCCGCGGTGGCCGGTCCCGCACCTACGACCTGGTCCGGACCCCCGCTGACGGGCGGCTGAGCCTGACCACGAGCGCCGCCACCGGCATCACCGTGCGCCTGCGCGGCTACTACACCTCGGCGCAGGCCAGGACCGTCGGGTCCACCTTCGTGGCGCTTCCGGAGAGCCCGGTACGGACGGACACCGCGATCCGGGCCGGTGGCGCCACCACCGTGACCCTGTCCGAGACCGCCGGTCTGCCGGCCGCCACGAACGTCGCCGCCGTCGCCGTGAGCCTGTCGGTGCGGGCCCCCCGCGCGGACGGGTGCGTGAGCGCCCAGGCCGGCAGTGTGCGCACCGGCGCCTCGCTGTGCTTCCGCAAGGGAGCCGACGCGGTGGCCCTCGACACCCTGATACCGACCCGGCAGGGCCGGATCGTCTTCCGCAGCGACCAGGCCGTACGCCTGTCCGTCCGGGTCCGCGGCTACCACGCCGTCGCCTCCGCCCCGGTCGCCGGTGCGACGTTCGTGCCGCTGGACGAGCCGGCTCTGCTGGGCGCCGAGGTGGCGCCGGGCCGGCCGGCCGCGGCGACGATGGCCCGTCCCGACGGTGTGACCGATCTCGGCTCGGTCTCCGCGCTGCTGGTCAGCACCGACCTCGCCGAGGCCGGAAAGGCGGGCTGCCTGACCATCGCGACGGCCGGCGTCCGACGGGGCGACACCGGCCCGACCGCCTGTTTCGGCGCCGGTGACTCCGCGGGCGGCACGGGCCTGGTCCGCGTCGACCGGTCCGGCCGGTTCCGGGGCAGTGCCACCGCGGGCGCGCGAGCGCAGGCGAGGATCGAGGGCTACTTCCGTATGGCCACCGCACCGGCCGCACCGACCGCGGTGAAGGCGGTGGCGACCCGCGACGGGGCCGTGGTCAGCTGGACGGCGCCGGAAACGGACTCCGGTGCCGGTGTCACCGGATACACCGTGAAGGCATCGCCCGGCACCGCGACGGCCCGGACCGACGGGACCACCCGGGCCACCGTCGGCGGCCTGACCGAGGGTACGGCGTACACGTTCACCGTCGTGGCGACGAACGCCGCGGGCAGCAGCCCCGCCTCCGCACCCTCCGCCAAGGCCACACCGTCCCTTGCCGCGGCTCCACCGGCGGTGGCCGGCAGCGCCGCGGATGTGACGGGCACGTTGACGGTCGGTGGCTCGCCGCTCTCACTGGCGGTGCCCGCTGACTCCCGGGCTGTCTACTCCTTCACCGGCACCGCCGGCCAGAAGATCTTCACCACCGCCGGGGTGGTGCAGGGCGACGACGGCTATGCGCGGGTGGAACTGACCTCACCCACCGGCGCCGTGCTCGCGTCCAGGGCGTACCTGCGCCACGACCCGGGGAACGCGACGAACTTCGACGTGCTGACGTTGACGGTGACCGGGACCTACAAGATCACGTTCACCCCGGACCCGGGTACGGTCAACACGTACCAGGCCCGGGTGTCAGCGGTACCCGCCGACGCCACCGCCACCGTGACGGTCGGCGGAGCGGCCAGGCCGGTCACGACCACGGCCGCCGGCCAGCTCGCGACCGTGTCCTTCACCGGCACCGCGGGCGCGGCGGTGATCCCCCGCGTCCACATCGACAGCCCTGCCGCGGGCGCCTGCGTGCGGGCCGCTGTCCGGGACCCGAACGGCAACTACACCCAGGCGTCGGACTGCGCGGCCGAGGGCTGGATCAGTCTGGGCCGGGCCGACCTGTCGACCGCCGGTACCTGGACGGTGGAGGTGGATCCGAGCGAGGCGTGGACCGGCACGGTGTCGGTCAGCGTGCTGCCCGTGCCGGCGGACAGGACCGTGGCCGCGGCCACGGACGGCAACCGGTTCAGCGCTGCGGTCACGTACGGGCAGGGGGTCGCCTTCTCGTTCACCGGCACCGCGGGAGCCGTTGTGCACGGTGTGGCGGACCTCGACGGCACGGACGCCGACCTGAGCGGGCGCCTCTACGACTCCACCGGCAAGGAGCTCACCGGATGCTGGACATGCGCTGAGTCGTTCGAGCTCGCGCTGCCCGCGACCGGCACGTACACCTGGCGCGTCGTGCCGCGGGCCGGCGATGTGGGCACCCTGGGCGTCACCCTGGACGTCGTACCGCCCCCGCTGCGGGTCACCGGCAGCGTCAACGGCCCGGCAGTCCGGATGGCCTCGGCGGCGTACTGGCAGAGCGTGGTGCTCTCCTTCCCCGTCGCCGCGGGCCAGCGGGTGTACATCTCGTGCACGCCCGAGCAGGAACGGCAGCCGTCGTTCCTGCTGCGTTCGCCGGCCGGCGTGCAGCTGTCGATGAGCACCTGTGCCACCGGATCACTGCTGTTCGACCAGACCTTCACGACTGCCGGCACCTACCAGCTGGAGATGGCCTATCCCGGCCGCCGGCTGCAGGCCGCGACCGTGCGCCTGCAACTGCCCTCGGCGCCGGCGACTGCCACCGCCACCATCGGCGGCCCCGCGGTCACCGTCACCACCACCGCGGCCGGGCAGCTCGCCGAGGTGCGATTCACCGCGACGGCCGGGCAACGGGCCTACGTGGAGTGCACGCAGACGCTGGCGGGCGGCCAGAACAGCTGGACCGACGTGCAGATGATCGCCCCGTCCGGCAATCCGGTCGGGTGGACGGCCTACTGTTCCGGCACCGATCAGCAGACTGTGCAGACCTTCACCTTCGGCGCCGGGACGTACACGTACCGGATCACGCCGTCCGGCACGGCGACCGGCACCTTCACCGTACGGCTGCGGCCGGTGCCGGCTGCGGTGACCGCGACCGCGACGATGGGTGGCAGCCCGGTGTCGGTCACCACGACCGCGATCGGCCAGGAGGCGCTCATCCGCTTCACCGCCACCGCGGGACAGCGCCTGTACGTCGCCTGCCTGCAGGACATCCCGCGGACCAACTGGGGCTGGACCCGCTACTACCTCGTCGACCCCTCGGGCCGGCAGGTCGGGATCGACGAGGACTGTCCCAACGGGAACGACCTGTTCCCCACGCAGACGCTCACCACCACTGGTACGTACACGATCGAGGTCCACCCGTCGGGCGCGTCGTTCGGCACGGCCCGGCTCCAGCTGTACAACGTGCCGGCGGACGCCACCGCGACCGCGACCATCGGTGGCTCCGCGGTGAGCCTGGCGACGACCACACCGGGGCAGCAGATGCGGGTCTCGTTCAACGCCACCGCCGGTGACCGGGTGTACCTGACCTGCCAGCAGCAGAAGCTCACCGGCAAGTCGACCGAGAACGTGTGGTACAGCCTGACGGATCCCACCGGCGAGATGCCGGAGGTGGACAGCATCCTGGACGTGATGCGGGTCAGCGGCAACTGCGTGGATCCGCTGTCACTGTTCGACTTCCGGGTGCCGCCCACGCTGTTCACCACGCAGGTGCTGGAGAGGACGGGGACGTACACCGTCACCGTCGACCCGGAGAACCTGGTGACCGCGAACACGAAGATCCAGATCTACCGGGTTCCGGCGGAGAGCACCGCGACGGCCGTCGTCGGCGGCCCGGCCGTCACCGTCTCCACCACGGCGATCGGGCAGGAGGCGCGGGTCGACTTCACCGCCGTACCGGGGCAGCGGATCTTCATCTCCTGCACCCAGCGGCTGACCAACAACAAGGGTGAGCGCCCGCTGTACCTGCTGGCGGACGGATCGTCGTGGCAGGTCTCGTACTGCGAGCGGGAACCGGCCCTGTTCGACACCCAGGCGTTCACCACCGGCGGCGCCATGAGCCTGGTGATCCAGCCCAGGGGCCTGGCCACGGGCACGTTCACCATCCGTCTGTACGCACCGGCCGCGGACGTGAGCAGGACGGCGACCATCGGCGGGGGCCCGGTCACAGTGACCACGGCCGACCCCGGCCAGCGCGGGTCGGTGACCTTCACGGGTACGGCGGGACAGCGGCTCTACGCGACCTGCGGGCAGAGCATGACCGGCGCCGGCAGCCAGGTCCCGGAGTACCGCCTCGTCGGGCCGGACGGTGCCACGGCGGGTGTCGCCGACTGCAGCAGCCCGCCGGCCCTCTTCGACACCCAGGTCCTGACGAAGAGCGGCACGTACCGGATCGAGATCGCCCCGCCCGGGATCGCGACCGGCTCCTTCACGATCCGGTTGTATTCGCCGCCGGCGAACGTCTCGGTCACCGCGACGATCGACGGCCCGGCGGTGACCGCGACGATGACCGTGCCCGGCCAGAAGGCGTTGGTGTCGTTCACCGGTGTGGCCGGGCGGCGCCTCTACGTGCGGTGCGCGGAGGAGCTCGCCGATCTCGGTGACGGCTTCACCAACTACGTGCTGTCCGGCCCGGACGGCGCTCAGGTGGCGTTCGGTTTGTGTGCCGGCCCGCCGACCCTGTTCGACACGCTCGACCTGCTGGCGTCGGGGACGTACCAGATCTCGGTGGCCCCGCCGGGTGTCGCGACCGGCACGGTGACGCTGCAGCTCTACGGGGTGCCGGCCGACGCCACGCAGACCGCGACGATCGGCGGCGCGGCGAAGACGCTGACCACCACCAAGGTCGGCCAGAAGGCGTTCCTGACCTTCTCGGCGACGGCGAACCAGCCGCTACGGGTCTCCTGCGCCGAGACTGTCTCCGGCGGCGACGGCCTGACGCCGTTCTACGAGCTGCGGGATCCGTCCGGCGCACCCGTGGCGTTCGGCGAGTGCCTGGAGCCGGCGGACCTGTTCGGGCCGGTCACGCTGGCGGACGCCGGGACCTACACCGTCGCGATCTACCCGCCCGGCCTGGCCACCGGGAGCTACACCCTGCAGCTCTTCTCGTCCTGACCCCGCCGGACCTGCGGCGGCCCGGGTGCACGGCATCCGGGCCGCCGCCGGTCAGGAGGCCTTGCGGACGCGGCGCTCGCGCCAGCCCTGGACCGCCTTGTCGGCGTCGATCGGCGGCAGCAGCACCGGCGGACCGTCGAGCAGGCCGGCCCGGGCCTTGCGCAGCTGCTCGTTGAGCCCGGCGACGTAGGCGCGGACGTCGGCCTCCGAGGTGCGCCGGTCGATGCTGTCGCGCAGATCCTGGGCCTCGCGGCGCACCGCCAGGGTGGGCGGCAGCGCACCGGCGGTGGCACCCTCGCGGCGCAGCCAGTCCTTGACCCACCAGTCCTCGTCGTACTCCCGGCCGTGGTCGCTGAGCGGCTTGCCGGCGCCCGGGAGGTTGTCGAACTGGCCCTGCTCCTGGGCCTCACGGATCTTGCGGTCGATGTGCGACTCGTACCAGCTCGCCATGATTGTCAGTCTAGGTCGGCGGCACCGAGACCGGCGAGCAGGCGGCGCAGGCCCCACACGTACTGCCCGGTGCCGACGTAGCCGGCCATGACGTCGGCGGCGGCCGCGGTGCGGGGGAACGCCTCGGCCGGGACCGCGGCGAAGGCGGCCCGGCGACCGGCGATCCGTTCCTGCTCGGGGGCCAGCGGGCCGGGCTGCGGCACGTCGGCCACCTCCAGGGCGATCGCGCCGAGGACGTAGGTGATGATCGCGTACGAGGCGCGGGCGGCGGCGGCCGGGTCGAGGCCACCGTCGGCGAGGGCGTCGAGCAGCCGTTCGCCCAGCAGCAGAGCGTGCGGGCCGTCCATCGGACCGCTGAGCAGCAGCGGCACGGCGCCGGGATGGGTCAGCAGGCGGGTCCGCAGGTCGAGGGCGAGCGTTTCGATCCGATCGGGCCAGGGCCTGCGCTGATCGGTGAGCACACTGTGGTCGACCTCCCCGAGCAGCCGTTCCACCAGCGCCGCGACGACCGCGCTCTTGTCGGGGAAGTACGTGTAGACGGCGTTCGGGGCCACGCCGACGGCGGCCGCGATGCGCCGGATCGAGGCCGCCTCGGTGCCACCGATGTCGAGCAGGGCCAGGGCCGCTTCGAGGATCGTGTCCTCGGTGAGCGCCCGTCGCGGGCCCGGTCTACGCCGGCCGGTATCCGTCACCACACCCCCTTGACTTTGTCTCTGCACACCGTACAGCATTAGGCCGTCCGCTAATACTGCACACCGTACAAGGATGGTTTCCCATGGATCTCCGCCGCGCTACCGGGCTGCTGCTGGTGGGTGCCCCGCTGGCCTTCACCGCCGCCGCCACCGTGCTGTCGTCGACCTTCGACTGGCCCGACATCCTGCGCGAGCCCGCCGCCGTCGTGCTCGCCGCCGCCGACTCGGGCGGGCCGGCGCTGGTCTGGACGTGGTTCGCCACGGCCTGGACGTACGCGCTGCTCGGCGTACCCCTGCTGTTGCTCCCCGCGGCCCTGGGCCGCCGTGACGACCCGGTGCTGCGGGCCGCGACCGCCGTGGGCGCCGCGTCCGTGCTGCTGTCGCTGGTGGGCTTCCTGCGCTGGTTCTTCGTCGTGCCGCCGCTGGCCCGCACCTGGGCCGCCGGCGATCCGGTCGTACGGGCGGCGACCGAGGCGGCCTGGACGGCCCAGCACCAGTTCGGCGGCGCGCTGCTCGGTGAGCATCTCGGGCAGGTGCTGGTGCTCGCCTGGTCGGTCACGGTCAGCGTGGTGCTGCTGCGCAGCCGGTTGCTGCCGGCCTGGATCGGGTGGGCCGGGCTCGGCGCCTCGGCGCTGTACCTGCTGAATCAGGGGGACGTGCTGGCCACCGCGGTGCCCGGCTTCCCGGTGTGGGACGCGGCCGGCCTCGTCGGCAGCACCGTGTGGGGGCTGTGGGTGGCCGCCCTGGGCGTGACACTTCGGTTCGCGCCGAAGCGTGAACGCCGCACAATGGCGGCATGACCGCTCCCGCGCTGGCCCGCTTGGCCGCGTTGCTGGCCGACGACACCCGCGCCGCGTTCTGCCTGGCCCTGCTCGACGGCCGGGCCTGGACGGCCGGCGAGCTCGCCGCGCACGCCGGGGTGGCGCCGGCCACCGCGACCGGGCATCTGCACAAGCTGGTCGCGGCGGGCCTGCTCAGTGAGCAGCGACAGGGCCGCCACCGGTACGTGCGCCTGGCCGGCCCGCAGGTGGCCCACCTCATCGAGGACCTCGCCGCCCAGCTGCCACCGGCACCCGCACCGGCCCGGACCCTGCGCGCGGCCACCGCCTCGGCCGCCCTGTCCCGGGGCCGCACCTGCTACGACCACCTGGCCGGCGCTCTCGGGGTGGCGGTCACCGACGCTCTCGAACGCACCGGCCGGCTCACGCGCGCCGCCGGGTTCGCCCTCACCCCGGCCGGGCTGCGGTGGCTGGACGGGCTGCCGGCGGTCCGGGCCTCGCGGCGCCCGCTGGTCCGGGGGTGCCTGGACTGGACCGAGCGGCGCGAGCACGTCGCCGGGGCCGCCGGTGCGACGGTCTGCGCGTACCTGCTGGGACAGGGCTGGGTCGCCCGGGTCGGCAGCGGGCGTGCCGTACGCGTGACCCCGGCCGGCGGGCCCGCGCTGACGGAGCTGTTCGGCGCCGACGCCGCGTGGAGTGCGTGATCCCGGCGTAGCGTGAGGGGTCGTGCCCGTGACCCGCTCGGAGGAAACCATGCCGTACTCCCCCACCCGATCCCTCGCCGACACGGTTGTCGCCGTCACCGGAGCGAGCGCCGGCATCGGTGCCGCCACCGCCCACGCGCTGGTCGGCGCGGGGGCCCGGGTCGCGGTGAGTGCCCGCCGGGAGGAACGGCTGGAGCAGCTCGTCGACGAGCTGGGCAAGGACAACGTGGTGCCGGTGGTCGGCGACGTCCGCGACCCGGCCCACAACGACGCGCTGGTGGCGGCCGCCGTCGAGCGCTGGGGGCGGCTGGACACGATGGTGGCCAACGCCGGGATCGGCGCGTACGGCGGCATCCTCGACCTGGGCGACGACCAGCTCACCGAGATGGTGGAGACCAACTACCTGGGCACGGTGTGGAGCGTACGGTCGGCGGTCCGCCGCTTCCGGGAGCAGGGCGACGGCGGTGACGTGGTGATCGTCAGCTCGGTGGCGGGCTTCCGCGGCGGCGCCGACGAGGCCGTCTACGCGGGCACCAAGCACGCCCAGGTGGGCCTGGCCGGTTCGCTGGACCGGGAGCTGCGCGCGGAGGGCACCCGGGTGACGCTGGTCTGCCCGGCCGGCACCGCCACGGAGTTCGCCATCGGCGCGGGCCGCACGGAGGGCTCGCCGGAGCTGGACGACTACCTGCGCCCGGAGGACGTGGCCCACGCCATCCGGGTCGTGCTGGAGCAGCCCCGCTCGGTGCGCACGACCGTGTGGCAGATGTGGTCGATGCAGCAGCAGAGCTGACCGCGGTCCGCTACGGCGCCGAGCTCAGGCCGGCCAGCAGCGACTTCCGGCGTCCGTCTCATGGTGAGGGCGTCCGTCACACCGTGAGGACGACCTTCGCGCGGGCGTGCTCCTCCTCGACGTACCAGATCGCCTCGGCCGTCTCGGGCTGCCGCCCTCGGACACGGGCGGCCGTCGCGCTCGCCGACGAGGCCGGCATCGAGGCGCTCAGCATGCGCAGACTCGCCCAGGCGCTGGGCGTCGTGCCGATGGCCCTCTACAAGCACGTGGCCAACAAGGACGAGCTGCTCGACGGCGTGATCGACGTCGTCGTCGGCGAGATCGACCCGCCCGGGGCCCGTTCCGGGCGGGCGGGCTCTCCCTGGACCTGACCCACCACGTCATGCACGCGACGGGCAGCCGGATCATCGGCTTCAGCCGGGAGCTGTTCACCGCCGCACCCGCGACCGAGCCGCCGGCGGCCGTGGCGGCTCAGCCGGCGACCACCTTCCCGTACGTCGCCGCGCTGGCCACGGCAGCCGCCCACTCGGCGGACCCGGTCGTCGGCGGGGGCTCCGACGACCAGTTCGAGTTCGCGTTCGCGCTGGACCTGCTGCTGGACGGTATCGAACGACTGCATAGACGCGGTTGGATCTCGGCACAGTAAAGTCACCTTGTAATAAAAGCCCTCCCCCGATCCCCTGGAGGCCTCGTGAGGCGTTCCATCAGCGCGGCGCTCGCCGTCGTGACGACAGCGGGCACCGTGCTCGCCGCCGGTCTGCCCGCCGCGGCCGGCCGGCCCGTGCGCGGCAGTGTCGTGACCGGCACCTACTCGGCCGGCGCGGCGCACCCCTGGCAGGCGTTGCCGGACGTCCGCACCGGACCCGGCCGCGGCGGGATCACCGACGCGACCGTCGTGATCGACCCGAGCCGGGAGCGGCAGCGCTACACCGGGGTCGGCTTCTCCCTGGACGAGACGAGCGTCTCCAACCTGTGGAAGCTGACCCCGGCCGAGCGCGAGCGGGCCGTACGCCTGCTGGTCGACCCCCGGACCGGCGCGGGCCTGGACCGCTTCCGGCTCACCATCGGCAGCCCGGACCTCATCGAACACCTGCCGTTCTGGTCCTACGACGAGCTGCCCGCCGGAGTCAGCGAGGACTTCGGTCTCAAGTACTTCTCGATCAAGCGTGACGTCGACGCGCACATCATCGACACCGTCAAGCTGATCCAGCGCTACAACCCGAAGGCCACCTTCTTCGCCTCCGCGTGGAGCGCACCGGCGTGGATGAAGACCAACAACCGCTTCACCGGCGAGGTCGCCCTCAAGCCGGGCAGCACCACCGAGTACTACCAGGTCGGCAAGCTGCGCGACGACGCGATCGACGTCTTCGCGCGCTACTACGTGAAGTACCTGCAGGCGTACGCCCGGCACGGCATCCGCATCGACGCGCTGACGCTGCTCAACGAGCCCGGCATCGACGTGGTCTATCCGGCGATGGACATCAGCATCGCCCAGCAGCAGCGGCTCGCCCTGGCGATCAAGCGGGAGCTCGCCGCGCACCGGCTGCGCACCGAGCTGTACGTGCACGACTTCAACTTCTGGGACTGGAAGGACCCGAACAGCACCGGGACCAAGAACTACCACCGCATCTTCGACGACCCCCGGGTACGGGCGGCCAGTGACGCCATCGCGTTCCACCCGTACTGGGGTGATCCGGCGGTGATGCGGGACGCGTACGAGCAGACCGGCAAGCCGGTGCACATGACCGAGACGAGCGACCTCTCCCCCGCCACCGTGCTGAGCTACCTGCGGCTGGACGCCTCGTCGTACGTGCTGTGGGCGCAGACGACCGATCAGGACGGCGGGACGCTGCACTGGACGCCGTCGCGCGACAACAACGTGGACTGGGACGAGGTCGGCCGCACCACCAAGTGGCCGGACCGGCTGGTCAAGGTGGACACGACGACCCGTACGTTCACCGTGCGCGACGAGCTCTACGCGCTGGGCCAGTTCGCCCGCTACCTCGGCCCGCAGCACGTCCGGGTCGAGTCCAGCGCCACCACCGGCGGGGTCAGCAACGTGGTCTTCCGCGACCGGGGTGACGGCTTCGTGGCGGTCGTGGGCAACAGCACGGCCGCCGGCCGCACCGTACGCGTCGTGCTCGGCGGCGAATCGTTCACCACGACCGTGCCGCCGAACTCGTACGCGACGTACCGCTGGAACGGCCACGTCCCGTCCTCGCACCGCAACCACGCGCCGGTCCTGCGCGAGCTGCCCGCCGTGGTCGCCGATCAGTACGGCACCACGCGGATCCAGCTCTCGGCCAGTGACCGGGACCGCGACCGGCTGGGCTACTACGCGACCGACCTGCCCGACGGTGTCACCGTGGACGCGAGCACCGGCCTGGTGACCCTGCAGCCGACCGTGGCCGGCGAGCAGGACCTCACGTTCTTCGTCACCGACGGCGCGGCCTCCGACCGGGTCACCGTGCACGTCACCGTACGTCCGCACGGCGCCCCGGTCGGCGCCCGGGTCGAGGCGGAGTCGTACACCTCGCAGCACGGCTGGACCGAGGGCGGCGCGTCGTTCGTCGAGAACAACCCGGCGGCCAGCGGCGGGAAGAACATCGGCTGGACGGCCCCCGGCAACTGGCTGACCTACCGGGTCGACGTGGCGCAGGCCGGCCGCTACGACCTGAAACTGCGGGTGGCCAACGGCACCGGTGCGGTGGCACCCGACGCGGTGTCCCTGCGTGACGCGGCCGGAACGGTGCTGGCCAAGGCGTCCGTGCCGGACACCGGCGGCTGGGCGGCGTACCAGTCCGTGCACGTGCCGGTCGAGCTGGCCGCGGGCGACCAGCTGGTGACGCTGTACTGCGAGACCGGCGGCTTCAACCTGGACTACCTGCGCCTCACGGCGTGACCGCCGGATCCCGGCCCCGCCCCACCGCGGGGCCGGGATCCATTCATTGACTCTGATCGATCGAAAAAATAGGCTGCTGGGAGCGCTCCCAAACTCACCCGCCTACGGATTCGGAAGATCAGATGACAATTCGTCGTACCGTGCTGGCCGTCGGCGCCGTCGCGGCGCTGACCGTCGGCACGCTGGCCGCGGTCACGCTGCCGGCCACGGCGGCGGCCACCGGATGCTCGGTCACCTATACGGTGCAGAGCCAATGGTCCGGTGGGTTCGCCGCCGACGTGGCCATCACCAATCTCGGTTCGGCCGTCACCAGCTGGACGCTGGCGTTCGACTTCGCGAGCCCCGGCCAGAAGGTCAACCAGGGCTGGAGCGCCGCCTGGACGCAGTCGGGCGCCCGGGTCACCGCGGCCAGCATGAGCTGGAACGGCTCGCTCGGCACCGGGGCGTCGACCTCGATCGGCTTCACCGGCGCCTGGAACGGCACGAACCCGAAACCGGCCTCCTTCTCCCTCAACGGCGTCAACTGCACGGGTTCCGTCGTTCCGACGTCGGGCCCCACCTCGGTCCCGCCGAGCACCCTGCCGGCCACCACTCCACCGCCGAGCGGGCCCGCACCCGAGCTCAAGGTGTCGGGCAACAAGATCGTCACCGCGGACGGCCGGACCTACCGGCTGCTGGGGGTCAGCCGCTCCAGCGGCGAGTTCGGCTGCGTGCAGGGCAAGGGCCTCTGGGACTCCGGCCCGGTCGACCAGGCGTCCGTCGACGCGATGAAGACCTGGAACATCCATGCCGTCCGCATCCCGCTGAACGAGGAGTGCTGGCTCGGCGTCAGCGGCGAGCCCAGCGGCCCCGCCTACCAGCAGGGCGTCAAGGACTATGTGGACCTGCTGGTCGCCAACGGCATCAACGTGATCCTCGACCTGCACTGGACCTGGGGCGCCTACACCACGGGCCCGGACTGGCACTGCAAGGACGAGCACGCGACCTGCCAGAAGCCGGTGCCGGACGCGCGCTACGCCCCCCAGTTCTGGACCGGCGTGGCCAACGCGTTCAAGGGCAACGACGCGGTCGTCTTCGACCTGTTCAACGAGCCGTACCCGGAGATCGCCAGCGACTGGAACAAGACGCCCGGCTGGCAGTGCCTGCGGGACGGTGGCACCTGCACCGGCATCGCGTACGAGGTGGCCGGCATGCAGGACCTGGTCGACGCGGTACGGGCCACCGGCGCCACCAACATGCTGATGGTCAGCGGGCTGGAGTGGACCAACGACCTGCGCGAGTGGCTGGCGTACCAGCCGGACGACCCGCTGGACAACATCGCGGCGTCGTGGCACGCCTACAGCTTCAACGCCTGCGCGACCGAGGCCTGCTGGGACAGCCAGATCGCGCCCGTGGCCCAGCAGGTGCCGGTGGTCCTGGGTGAGTTCGGCCAGGACACCTGCACGTTCGAATACATGCAGCAGCTGGTGGACTGGGCCGACGAGCACGGCCTGAGCTACCTGGCCTGGACCTGGAACCCGTGGGGATGCACCGGTGGTGCGGTGCTCATCAAGGACTGGGCCGGTACCCCGGAGCCCGGCGTGGGCGAGGGCTTCAAGGCTCACCTGCTGACGCAGACCCCGTACCTCTGAGGTCACCGACCGCGAGCGTCACCCGGCCTGCCGGTGACGCTCGCGGTAGGTGCGGGTCTTGTGGCGGTTGCCGCAGACCTCCATCGAGCACCAGCGGCCGCGGCCGCTGCGCGAGGTGTCGTGGAACGCCCAGTGGCAGTCCGGCGCCACGCACAGCTTGAGCCGCGGCCAGTCGCCGCGCGCGGCGCTCCGCGCCACCGTCTCGAGGATGACGTCCAGCCACGGCCGGCCGGACCCGGCGGAGATCCGCAGGCCGCCTGACGCATCCGCGACGAGATGCAGCTGATAGCCGGCGAGGGCCGTAGCACTGTCCGCCTCGCCGAGCAGCACTTGCCGCAGCGCCGTGCGCAGCGCGACGGTCGCGACCAGGTCGGCCGCCTCCGGCTCGGCTCCCGCCCCCGGCAGCTCGTGAGCCGCCAGCCACTCGCCCAGCGCCGCCGGAGAGGTCAGGTGCTCACCGGCGACGTGACTCTCCCCGTGCCGGCTGAAAGTCCGCTCGTCGACCGTGTTCAGGAACTCCTCGATCAGCTGCAACGTGGCCACGACACCACTATATCTGATTACCGGTGTTGACGGCCGCACGACACCGGTATTAACGTTCGGTGGTGTCGAGAGATGCGAGGAGGAAACCATGAACGTCCCCGACGCCGAACTCGAAGACCTGCGCGACCGGCTGCGCCGGACCCGATGGGCCACGCCGTGGCCGGTCCCCGCCTGGGAGGCCGGCACCGACGGCCAGGAGCTGCGACGACTGGTCGACTACTGGGCCTCGGGTTACGACTGGCGCAAGCACGAGGCGGCCATCAACGCTCTGCCGTCCCGGTACGCCGACACCCGGCTTCGGGCTCTCGCCGCAACGCCCCGACTTCCCCGACGACATCCAGCCCACCCACGAGATCTGGCACCGGCTGATGCACGACGAGCTGGGCTTCCCGCGGTACGGCGCGCACGGCGAGGACCTCGGTGCTGGAGTCACCGTCCGGCTCGGGCAGACCCACCCGGAGGCGGTGGCGGGCATCCACGTCCTGACCATCGGTGACCCGCCCACCTACGACGCGGCCGACCTGACCGACGAGGAACGCGCCTACGTGGAGGCCAAGGCCGCGTGGCACGTCACCGAGGGCGGCTACTCCCACGAGCAGCGCACGCGCCCGCTGACCCTGGCTCAGGGCCTGTCCGACTCGCCGTCGGGCCTGCTCGCCTGGATCGGGGAGAAGTACCGGGCGTGGAGCGACTGCGGCGGCGACGTGTCCCGCCGGTTCAGCGACGACTTCCTGCTCACCCAGGCCTCGCTGTACTGGTTCACCAACTCGATCTCCACCTCGTTCCGGCCGTACTACGACGGTGACCGCGGACTGCTGGCCGATCGCGGACCCGTGCGGGTCCCCACCGCGGTCGCGCTGTTCCCGGCGGAGATCGGCGCCCCGCCACCGCGCAGCTGGATCGAGCGCTGGTACCGCCTCACCCGCTACACGGTCATGCCGAGCGGCGGCCACTTCGCCCCGCACGAGGAGCCGGAGCTGCTGGCCGACGACCTGACCGCCTTCTTCCGCCCGCTCACCGGAGGGACCCGATGAACTCCGCACCCGAGACAACCAGCCAGGACGTCATCGACGACCTCAGGGCCCGGCTCCGGGCGTACCGGCGGGTGCCCCTGCCCGGGGGCTGGGGATGGCAGCGCGGCGCCGACCCGGACTACCTGGCCGACCTCGTGGACCACTGGGCGCACTCGTACGACTGGCGCGTCCACGAGGAGCGGATCCGGCAGCTGCCCTGGACGCTGACGCCCGCCACCCGGGCGATCCACCAGCGGTCCGGGCGCGCCGACGCCACCGCCGTGCTCCTGCTGCACGGCTGGCCCGACTCGGTCCTCCGGTTCGAGCGTGTGCTGCCCCTGCTCACCGACTACCACGTGGTCGCGCCCGCCCTGCCCGGGTTCCCGTTCGCCACGCCGGTCGCCGGGCACGGCATGTCGGCCGACGACATGGCCGGCCCGGTCGCCGAGACGATGGCCGCGCTCGGCTACGACCGGTACGTGGTCTCGGCCGGTGACGTCGGCTGCGATGTGGCCGAGGCACTGGCCGCCCGTTTCCCCGGGCGGGTCGCGGCGCTGCACCTCACCGACGTCTCCCAGCACCACTTCCTGGCCGATCCGCCCACCGACCTGTCGAAGACCGAGCGGGACTACGTCGAGCGCGGCCGGGACTGGCAGGCCCGCGAAGGTGGTTACATGCACGAGCAGTCCACCAAGCCGCACACGCTGGCGGCCGCGCTGGGCGATTCTCCGGCGGGGCTGGCGGCCTGGCTGGTGGAGAAGCTGCGCACGTGGACCGACTGCGACGGCGACGTGGAGTCCGTCTTCACCCGCGACGAGCTGCTGACCTGGGTGACGGCGTATTGGGTGAGCGGGGCCATCGGGACGTCCTTCACGCCGTACGTTGCGGCCGGGCCCAAGCCGGCCGGCGTCACGCCGCCGGCCGTGTTCACCGTCTTCCCGCGGGATCTGGTCAACGCGCCCCGTGAGTTCGCGGAACGGTTCTTCGACGTACGCGGGTGGCGCGAGGAGGCCCACGGTGGCCACTTCGCCGCCTGGGAGCACCCGGACCGGTACGCGGCCGGGATCCACGACGCCGCCCGGATCGCCGCCACCTGACAGGATCCACACAGTTGTGGTCGAGAGTCGGCGCATGCGGACAACGATCTTCCACGCTGTTGCCGGATCCGTGCTGACTGTGGCCGCGCTGGCCGGCTGCAGCGGACCCGCGACCGACGAGAAACGGCCCGACATCGCCACGCTGCGGACCGCCGATCCCGCGTCGGCCGCTCCCCCGTCGACGGCCGCCCGGGAGCGGCCGGTGGTCCGCCCCGACGAGGGCAAGGAGGAGTTCGAACGGTACGTGGCGGTCTGGCAGGAGTGCCTCTTCAGCCACGGGGTCCCCCGCGTGCCCAAGGGCAGCAAGCCGGCGATCGCCGAGCACGAGGCGGCGACCGCCGAGTGCGAGCACCTGTACCCGGAGAACTGGATGGAACGGGAGGCGCGGACCAACCCGGAGTACACCGACCGGCTGCGCGACACGGCGAAGTGCCTGAAGAAGAAGGGACACGACGTCACGGTCGGCGGTGACCCGGTGGCCCTGATGTACGGCGACAACACCAGCGCCAACAAGGCCTACGACGACGAGCAGGAATGCCAGCGCACCGCGTTCCGCCAGGACATCAAGAAGTACGAGGGCGGCTGATCTCCGGCCGGCGCGCCCGGAGCGTCAGGATGGGGGGATGACAGACGCGGACGGCCGTCAGCTCGGCCGGGTGTTCAACGACGTGGCCGGGCTCTACGACCGGGTCCGGCCGGGATATCCCGGCGAGCTGTTCGCGGACCTGGCCACCTTCACCGGCATCCACGACGGATCCCCGGTGCTCGAGGTCGGCTGCGGCACCGGGCAGGCGACCCGCTCGCTGGCCGCGCTCGGCTGCGCGGTGACCGCCGTGGAACCGGGTGCCGAGCTGGCCGCGATCGCCCGGCAACGGCTCGCCGCCCTCAGCCACGTCGACGTGCAGACGTCCTCCTTCGAGCAGTGGGACGCCCGCGGTCAGCGCTTCGACGCCCTCGTGGCCGCGACGTCGTGGCACTGGGTTGACCCGTCGATCGGCTGGCCGCGGGCGTACGAGCTGCTGCGCCCCGGTGGATGGATGGCGCTGCTCGGCCACGTGGTCGTCCGCCGGCCGGGCGAGCCCGAGGTGTACGCCGCGACCGCCGACCTGCACGAGCGGTTCTCCCCCGGCAATCCGGGCTGGGGCCATCCGCCGCTGGAGGACGAGGTGCGGGCCACCGACACGGGCTGGGGTGCGGTCGAGGAGCCCGGCGCCCTGTTCGGGGCACCGATCGTACGGTGGTATCCGACCGTGCAGTGGTTCGACGGCGCGGGATTCGCCGATCTGCTCCGGTCGACGTCGCTGTACCGCAGGCTCGACCCGCCGGTTCGCGAACCGTTGCTCGACGCCATCACCGACCGCATCCGCACGCACCTGGGCAACCGGGTGTCACGCCGCTACCTGACGGCCCTGCGCGCCGGGCAGCGCACCCATTGACAGCGCGGCGGACGGCGGTCATCGGCCTGGTGCTGGCGTACGCCCTGCTCGCGGCGGCGTGCCGGCCCCTGACCGGCCCGGCGCTGATCGCCGTGCTCGCGGCCGGCCCAAGATCGCGTTCTACGCGGTGCTGCTCTTCGCGCTCCAGCTGGCCTTCGGCATCTGGGGTCCGAACGCGGTCAGCGACCTGCTCACCGCACTG
>NZ_JBSGFR010000089.1:0-16168 GCF_053603475.1 Actinoplanes sp. NPDC004185
GCTCAACGATCTGCGTGTCCGTCATGCCATCCCCTTCGGGCTCCCCCAGAAGCCGGGGAGCGCAGAACGGGGGCGCCACGGTTGCCGTTCGGTTCGGGCTCACACCGCCTGTCGCGTCCTAGGAAGATAGGTCAAACGCCGGAGGGGAAGGTCTCGGGTTCGCGGGTGTCGGTGGTCGCCGGGTGCAGCGGGCGGACCGCCTGCGTCTCGTCGAACCAGAGGAAGGCGTCGTAGCGTTCGCCCAGCACCGTCGGGACATAGTTGCCCCAGCGTTCACGGTCCGGGCGGTAGACCACACCGATCGCCCGGTGGGCCAGCTCGTCCGTCAGCAGGACGGGGCCGTCCTGCGGGAAGACGAACAGCGCACGGGACGGTGCCGTCGCGTGCAGCACGTCCTCCAGGGAGTCCGGCCGGGCCGGCGGCACACCCATCTCCCGCATCGGCGCGCCCCACGAGTCGCCCGCGATGACCGCGCCGCGGTGTGTACCGAAGCCCACCAGCACCACCCGGTCCCGGCCGTAACGGTCGCGGGCCAGCTCGCCCAGCGTGTTCTCGCCGTGCCGGGACTGGTCCGTGGCGCGGGCGTCGCCCACGTGGGTGTTGTGCGCCCACACGACCGCCTTCGCCCCGGGACCGTAGTGGTCGAGCAGCCGGTCCAGGGTCTCGTCCATGTGCCGGTCGCGGACGTTCCACGAGCGCGGGCCGCCGTGCACCATCGCCCGGTAGTAGTGCTCGGCACCCGCGACCACCTCGGCGTTCTGCCAGGCGGCGAACTCCCCCGCCGCGGCTGCCGCCCGCCCGCGCAGCCGCACCAGCAGGTCCACCACCTCGTTCTCGCAGGTGGCCGACACGAATCGGGTGGCCCACGCGTACGACCGCGGGTCCTCGGCGAACGGCTCGAAGCACCGGTACGCGGCCAGCGCGGCCGGCACCTGATCCGGGTCGTGCTCGCGCAGGTGCACCAGGATCTCCCGCATCGACTCCCACAGCGAGTACACGTCCAGGCCGTGGAAGCCCACCGGCCGCTCGCGGCTCTCGTTGCCCGCCCGCAGCCACCGGCAGAAGTCGGTCACCTCCTCGTTGGCCCACATCCACGTCGGCCACCGGTCGTACGCCAGCAGCGCCTCGCGCGGATCCGCGGGCTCGCCCGGCACTCCCCGCACACTGCGGTCCACCCGGGCGCAGTCGGGCCAGTCCCCCTCGACCGCGACGAACGAGAAGCCCTGCTCCTCGATCAGCCGGCGGGTGAGCGCCGCACGCCAGGTGTAGAACTCGTGGGTGCCGTGGCTCGCCTCGCCCAGCAGCACGACCCGGGCCGGGCCGGTCCGTTCGACCAGCTCGTCGAGGTCTCCGGGGTCCCGCAGCGGGGTCGCCAGGGATGCCACTTCGTCGCCGTAGCGCGCCATGGGCCGCCGCCTACCCGGCCCCCATGCCGTTCATACGTCTGACTCTTGGCTCTCAGCGCAGCGACACCGCGACCGCGCGTGCCTCCTCCAGATCCGCGAAGCCCTCCAGGCGGTAGGTGAGCTTGCCGCTGGTCCAGACCAGCGTGGGGCCGGCCAACCGGGCGGTCTCTACGCGCTCGACGCCGTCCCGCCCGACGTAGGTCACCGGATGCGGCTGCGGCAGCCAGATCGCGTCCGCGCCCGCTACTTCGACCCACTGGGCCTCGGGAGCGGACTTGAAGAAGTACGGGCTGACCCCACCGTCGAACTGGTCGAGCCGGACCGTGCCGCCGCGGTAGACCAGCGTGACCACCCGGGGCGCGCCGGACGGATCCGGGTCGCCCAGTTCCACCCGCTCGGGCGGGCCGAGCTTGTCCGGGACCAGCACCGGGAACAGCGCCACGCGCCGGGCGGTCTCCAGGCTCCCGGTGCGCACCGACGGCAGCGGGCTCGGGTCAGCCGGCAGGCCGCGGGGAGCGGGCTCCTGGCGTACCTCGATCCCCGCGATGCGCAGCAGCCCGCCGACGGCGTCGACCACCGCCGCGCGGGCCGGGGTGATCCCGGCGACCAGCGCGATCAGCGCGGCCACGGCGGCAACGATCCACCGGCGGCCGGGCAGCGGCCGGCTCCGGACGGCCGGGAACCATCGGCGGCGGGGCGCGGGCTGCGTGAGCCGGGCCCGCACCGCGGCCCGCTGGTCGGCCGCATCGGGTACGTCGAGACGGGTCGCGAGCGCCCGCAGCTCCCGGGCGAGATCGCCGAAGTCGTCGAGGTCGTCAGGCACCGGGCACCCCCTGCCCCACGAGGCGGCCGCGCAGTTTGGCGAGCGCCCGCGACGTCCGCGACTTCACCGTGCCCTTGGGCAGGCCCAGGGTCTCCGCCGTCTCCGCCTCCGACAGGTCCAGCAGGAAACGGCAGACCAGCACCTCTCGGTCCCGCGTGTCGAGCAGCCGGAGCTGCTCGACCAGCTGACGCCGGCGCTCACCCTCGACGACCGACTCGGCCGGGTCCGGCTCGGCCGCCTCCGGATGCTCGCGGGCGGCGGCGCGCAGCACCAAGCCGTCGCGCCGGCGGCGGGACCGGTGCAGGTTGCGGGTCTCGTTGGCGACGATCGCCAGCAGCCACGGCCGGAACCCGGACCGGCCCTGGTAGTGCGCGAGCTGCCGGTACGCCTTCACGAACGCCTCCTGCACCACGTCGTCGGCGTCGGCCCCCGCACCGAGCAGGACGGCGGCCCGGTGCGCGGGCGTGGTGTAACGGACGACGAGGACCTCGTACGCGTCCACGTCGCCGGTGCGGGCACGCGCCACGGCTGCCGCATCGTCCAGTTCGGTCACCATCACCTCCTCGACACCGCCCGCCGGGGAAAGGTTCCCGGGAACCCGAGGAGCACCTCGCGGTGTCGGCAGGACATGACGACCCGGCGGGATCTTCTCATCATCGCGGGCGGCGCCGCCCTGCTGTCCGGTTGCCGCGACGAGCCGCGCCGCGCTGTGTCCGTACCGGATGTGGTCGTGGCCGGGACCCGCGACGGCCTGGTGGTGCTCGGCGGGCCGCACCCGCGCGGGCTCGGCCGGACGGCGGTGATCAGCGCCGACGGGGCGGTGGCGGGCGCGCTCGGGCGGGACGCGGCCGGCCGGCCGGCCCTGGTCCGGCTGGACCCGGCGACCGGCGAGCTCGGCCCTCCGCTGCCGCTGGCCGCCGGCTGGCTCCCGCGGGTGATCAGCGCCGACGGCGCGAGCTGCGCCCTGACCCGCCCGGCCGCGGCGGCCCGGGCCCGGACGACGATCCTGGTCCTCGCCGGTACGGGACACCGGGAGTACGACCTCAGCGGCGTCGTCGAACCGGACGCGTTCACCCAGGACGCCACCGGCCTGTTCGTGCTGGAGTGGCTGCCGGCCACGGCGCCGGACCACTACCGGGTACGCCGGCTCGACCTCGCCACGGGCTCCCTGGAGCCGCTGCTGACCCGGGACAAGTCGCCGGTGCCGGCGGGCGCCGAGGAGGAGATGCGCGGCGACGGCCGGCAGGCGGTGCTCTCCCCGGACCGGCAGATCCTCTACACGCTCTACACCCACCAGCCCGGCCACCTGCACACCCGCGACCTGCTGGCCGGGCGCACCGGCGGCGTCCACGCGTTCGTGCACGTGCTGCACCTGGCCCAGGGGTGGGCGTACTGCCTGGACCTGCCGGACCCGTTCGGCCAGGGCCCGGCCGAGGGGCACGCGCTGGCGGCGAGCGCGGACGGGCGGCGCCTGGCGATCGCCCACGCGATGGCGGGCGTGGTGCTGTACGCCGACACCGACGCGCTGGCGATCGACGCGACCGCCGCGGTGCCGACCGTGGCGGATGCGGCGAGCCTGGCCTTCACCCCGGACGGGCAACGCCTGCTGCTGGGCGCCGGGAAGACGGTGACCGTGCTGAAGGCGGGCGGCACGGTGCAGGCCGGCTGGACCGTGCCGGCACCGGTCCGCGGCCTCGGGATCAGCAGCGACGCGTCCCGGGTCTACGTGGGCGGCGCCGACGAGCTGCTCTGGCTGGACGCGGCCACCGGCGGTGTGCGAGGGCGGGCACCGGTCGCCGGGCTGACCGAACTACGACACGTGCGATAGGGAGGGCTTTCTGCCAGGGTGACCTCATGTCCCTCTACGAGGCGGCCGGGGGCGCCCCGGCGATGCTCGCGCTGGCCACCGACTTCCACGCCCGCTGCCTGGCCGACCCGCAGCTCGAACACCCCTTCTCGCATCCCGGCAATCCCGAGCACGTGCAGCGCCTCGCCGACTACTGGGGTGAGGTGTTCGGCGGCCCGCCCGTCTACTCGGAGTCCTACGGCGGGCACTCCGGCATGCTCGGCATCCACGCCAACCAGGGCGCCTACCCGGAAACAGGGGACCGTTTCGTGGCGTGTTTCGTGGCCGCCCTGGACGGCGCGCACCTTCCGGCGGATCCGGAGCTGCGCGCCGCCCTGAGCGGCTACATCCGCTGGGCCACCGACGAGGTCATGACGTACTCCCCCGCCGGCGCCCGGGTCCCGGCGGGGCTGGCCACGCCGCGCTGGGACTTCGACGGTCTACGACGCTGAACAGGTGATCGCCGGGGTCGGTGCCGGTCCCGTGCCGACGAAGCCGAACGTGGCGCTCGCTCCGGGGGCCAGGGCGCCGTTGTGGGCGGCGTTGCGGACCGTCGCGGTCGAGCCCGACGTGGTCAGCGTGCCGTTCCACAGCGAGGACACCGCTGTGCCGGCCGGGTTGGTCCAGGTGGCCGTCCAGGCACGGGTGGCCGCCGTACCGGTGTTCTTGATCGTGACCTCACCCTGGAAGCCGCCGGACCAGGCGCCGGTCTGGCTGTAGGTGGCGGAGCAGGTGCCGGACGGCACGGGCGGGGTGGACGCCGACGCCGTCGGGGTGGCCGAGGCAGTCGAGGAGGGCGAGCCGGTGGGATCGATACCACCGCCGTACCGGGCGGCCAGGCTGATGCCGGTGGTGCTGCCCGCGCCGCCCAGCGGGACCTGGTGGTCCAGGCTGACGAACTTGCCGCCGTACTGCCACAGGGCCGGCTTGAGCAGGGCATACTTCTGCTCGTCCCAGGTCTTCCAGTCGTCGAGCAGCAGCCCGCCGGTGTCGCCGGAGTTCGGGTTGAGCACCCAGAACGTCTGGTGCAAGTGCTTCTCCACGATCAGGTCGCGCAGGGCGGTCATCCACTTGTCCTGCCGCGGGTCCTGGCCCAGCCGGCCACCCCACTCGCCGACCAGCAGCGGCGCGGTGCCGGAGTCGTGCACGTAGAGCCAGTTCGGCGTCCACACGTCGGTGGTCAGCGAGGCCTTGTCGAACGACTTCTGGAACCACGGCTGGTCGAACACCAGCGGCCCGTAGTCGTGCGGCGAGTAGACCAGCTGGTCCTGGTTGGCGCCCAGGTTGATCGGGTGCTCGGCGACGCCGCGCAGGTTGCCGCCCCACCAGGTGTTGTGGAAGTTGGAGCTCAGGTCGGGGTTGGTGTTCGGCGAGGACCAGGTCGAGCCGGCCTTCGGGTAGACCTGGATGCCCTCGACCAGCACCAGCACCTTGGGGTTGATCGCCAGGATCCGCTTGGCCGCGGTCTCCGCCACGTACTTCCAGTTGTCGGCGTCGGTGGAGCCGTCCCACTTGGCGCGGGGAGTCTCGTTCTGCGCGCCGTGCGGCTCGTTCTTGATGTCCATCGCGACCAGGGTGTCGTCGCTCTTGTAGCGCGCGGTCACCCACTCCCACGCCTGGTAGAAGTTCTCGGTGGTGATGGTGCCCTTCCACCACACCGGGTGGTTGTGGCCCGAGTTGTCGGCCTCGGCGCTGTGCACGTCGAGCAGGACCTTCATGCCGTACTGGCGGCAGAGGGCCAGGAACGCGTCGAAGACCTGCAGGGTGGTCTTGCCGGTCAGCTCCGGGTTGGCGTACGTGTTGACGCCGGAGGCCACGGCGGCCTGCCCGGCCTTCCACTCCAGCAGCAGCTGGGCCGAGATCGGCACCCGGACCAGGTTGATGCCCCGGTCGGCCATGGACTTGGTGACCTCGGTGAGGTTCGCCGACCAGAGCCCGTGGAACACGCGCTCACCGGCGTTGAAACCGAACCAGTTGGTGCCGGTGAGCCACACCGGGTTGCCGGCTTCGTCGACGATCTGGTTGCCGCTGACGTGCAACCAGTCCTCGGCCGGGGCGGCGGCCGCGGCCGAGGAGGTGCCGGTGGAGGCGAACCACAGCAGCGGGGCGGCGAGGGCGGCCGCCGCGGCTGCGGCGAGACGCCGTTTGGATCGGGTCGAGAACATGCGCGGGTTCCTCCGGTGGGGATGACGAGGATGGTGGGAGCGCTCCCACGCACAGCATGGAACATCGACGAAACCAAATCCAGTGTTTCGCGGCAGAAAACCCGCCGTTACAGCTGGGCGTCGCGCAAGAGCTCGAGGGTCGGCTCGAGCTGGGAGTGCAGCGGGGCCGGCAGGGCGCCCGGGTCGAACCACCCCAGTTCGTCGAACTTGTGCGGTTCGCCGATCGCCGCGGTGGCCGGGTCGACGTGGACCGCGAAGACCACGGCGACCCAGTGCGACAGCGGTTCCGTGCGGACCACGTTGCGGACGCCGAGCAGGCTGATCTCGCGTGGCTCGGTCACGTACTCCTCTTTGACCTCGCGGGTCACCGCGGCCTCGAAGGTCTCGCCGAACTCCAGCGCGCCCGCCCCGGTGTCCCAGGTGCCGGGCTCGTCGCGGGCACCGGCGGAACGCCGGGCGAGCAGGATCCGCCCGGCACCGTCGTGGCAGATGAAGACGCAGGAGACGCGCGGTTCACGGGACATGGCCGCTCATTCTGCCCGACCCGGCTCAGGTAACGAACTTTCATGGGTTTTCCGCCGCGGGTGGGCTCAGCCGCAGGCCAGCCGGGCGGCGGCCCAGTCGGCGTGGTCGTTGCCGTTGCCGTTGCCGCCGTCGGTCACCCGCAGCTCCAGGCTCCGCACCCCGGTCACGTCGACGTCCAGGCGCTGGGCGGGGTCCGCGCCGGTCAGCACGCCGGTCTGCGCCAGCCGGGTGCCGTCGCCCCAGACCTCGAACGTGACCGAGCCCCCACCGCCGGTCTCGTCGTCGACGCCCACGTCGGCGCGCAGGCGGGTGCAGTCGCCGCCGAGCTCGGCCCGGACCGTGGACGCCGCGTGCACACCGATGCCCTTGGGATAGACGGTGTCGCCGATGGTCAGCGGGTTGCCGTCGGCCGCGCCCTGTTCGCCGTTGCTGCGGTCCTTCTCGGCCGGGCCCCAGCCGTTCACCGGGGCGGTGAACGGGCGGTCGCTGAGCCAGCCGTAGCCGGCCGGCAGCGGCGCCTCGGTGGTGGCGGTCGCGGTGGTGGTCGAGGCGAAGCCCTCGGGGGTGGTGGTCTCGGCCGTCGCGGTGAGCCGGTACGTGCCGATGTCGGTGCCCGCCGGGGCGGTGACGGTGAACGCGGCCGTCTCGCGCTCGTCGACGGCGCCCAGGTCCACCGAGGCCGGTTGCACGGTCCAGCCCTCGGGCGCGGTCAGCCGTACCGTCGCGTCCCGCAGACCCGCCGCGCAGCGCGCCACGACCTGGACCCGCACCGGTTCGGCCGTGCCGGGCTCGATCCGGCCGTCCGTGGTGACCGTCAGCTCCGGCGGGCAGGGCGCCGGCACGTCGGCGTCCGGGACGCCGTCCGCGGCGACCTCGGCCCGGCTGAGCGGCCGCAGCACCAGCTCGTGCGAGTACGGCTGCGTCGGCGACAGCCGGTACGGCGGGAGCACCGAGTTGGGCGTCTCCCCCATCCCGGTCTCACCGGCCTCAGCGTGCAGCGTCACCCGGTCCCTGTTGCGCACCAGCGGCAGCTGATGGTCGTACTCGGCCCGGTCGAGGTCGTCGTAGGCGGTCACGCTGACGTCGGAGGTGCCGCCGACCAGCAGTCCGCCGCGCTGGTCGTGCAGGGTGGCCCAGCGGGTGTCGGTGTGGTTGCCGTACGCCTGCGGCCGCGAGTACCGCACGTACTCCTTGTCGACCGTGCTGCGGTAGACGCCCATGGGGGCCCCGCTGCGCCGGTCGTTGTAGGACTCCTGCGGGCCGCGCCCGTAGTAGGCGAAGCGCTGCATAGAGCCGGGCACCCGCAGCGAGATGCCGACCCGCGGCAGGTACGGCAGCGCACCCACCCGGGAGCCCTTGGCGGCGACGTCCTGGCGCAGCGTGACGGTGCCCCGCCGGTCGATCCGGTACGTCAGCGTCTGGTCGAAGGACAGCAGCGCCTCGGTGCCGGGGCCGGCCGCGACACTGCGCACCTCGACCACGACGGCGTCGGCCTCGGTCCGGGTCCGCACCCCGGCGACCGTGGTCCGCAGCCGGTCCAGGCCGGTCTCGTGCCAGATCCGCCGGTCGTCGGTGCCCCAGTCGTACGTCTCGTTGCTGGTCGGCGGCCGGTACACGTCCAGCTGAGGCCCGCCGCGCAGCAGTTCCCGGCCGCCCGCGCGCATCGAGGTGAGCGAGCCGTCGTCGAAGCGGTAGGCGAAGTCGCGGCCGGACACGGTGACGGTGTCGCCGCTGGTGGCCACGGCCGGCGCGCCGGGCGCGGGCAGCGGGAGGATGCCCGGCACCGCGCGGCCGCCGACGGCGAACTGGTCGTACCCGACGATCCAGCCGCGGCGGGCCCAGGCGGTGTCCCGGTTGCTCGCGGCGGTCACGGTGAGGAAGCGTTCCCGGTCGGCCGGGTTGCCCGGCAGCGGCCCGGGATCCAGCTCGGCGGTCTGTCCCGGGGCGAGCCGGACTCGCCGGCTGCCGGAGCGCAGCACGTCGCTCTGCTCCTTGACCTGCCAGCGCACGGTCAGGTCGAAGGCGCCGGCCTGCTGCTCGTTGTGCAGGCGGATGGTGGTGCCGGCGCGGGTGATCCGGACCGGGGCCTGGGCCCAGGCCATCTCGGCGGTCTCCGGCTGCACGTAGCGGTCCGAGCCGACCAGGCCGTCCGTGCCGGACAGGCTGATGCCCAGGCTCAGGAAGTCGCCCTTGCGCTGGAAGCGGTCGAAGTTCAGGGCCAGCACCGCGCCGGCGACCGGGTCTTCGCCCGCGGCGAGCTGCGCCGGGGTGAGCGCGGAGGGGTAGACGCGGGCGTCGTCGATCAGGCCGCGGCCGAGCCGGATGCTCCACAGGTCGTTGTCCTGCTGGGTGTCGGCGTTGCGGCCCAGGTTGACCTCGAACAGGCCCGGGTCCACCGCACCGGTACGGGCCGTGGTCGCCACCTCGGCGCCGTCGATGTACAGCCGCAGGGCGGTGCCGTCGTAGACGCCGGTGACGCGGTGCCAGGCGCCGTACCAGTCGGCCGGTACGTCCGCCGCGGCCGTCGCCCAGCCACCCGCGTTCACCCCGAACTCCAGGGTGTCGCGGTCGCGCATCTGCAGCGCGTACCCCTGGCCCTTGGTCAGGATCGGGAAGCTGCCGGCCCACTCGCCCGGCTGGACCCAGGCGTCCAGCGTCAGCGGACCGGTCAGGTCCAGCCGCTTGTCGCGGAACACGTCCACGAAGTCGTCCAGGCTGGACAGGGCCACGGCCCGGCCACGGCGTCCGGGGACCGTGCCGGGCTTGCCGACCAGGAATGTCTGGATGCCGTGGGCCGCGTCCGGGGTGGTGATCAGCGGCTGGCGCAGGTTCTGCTCGGCCCAGTCCCAGATGAAGCCGCCCTGCATGGCCGGATACTTGCGGGCCAGGGCCCAGAACTGGTCGAAGTTGCCCAGCCCGTTGCCCATGGCGTGGGCGTACTCGCCCATCACGATCGGCTTGGTGCTGCTCAGGGTGCGGCTCTCCAGCCGGGCCGGGGTCGGGTAGCGGGGACCGTCCACGTCGGCGAACGGGGCGTCGCCGTCCGGGTTGTTGGACTGGTGGTAGAGCAGCCGGGTCGGCTCGTGGGCGTCGGCCCAGGCCGCCATCGCGGAGTGCGCGGCGCCGAGGCCGGCCTCGTTGCCGGTGTCCCAGAAGATGACGCTCGGGTGGTTCTTGTCCCGGGCGACCATCGCCTGGAAGCGGTCGGCGAACGCGGCCTGCCACTCCGGGCGGTCGGCCAGGCAGTTCGACGGGCAGGTCTCGTGGCTGTGCGTCTCGATGTCCACCTCGTCGTCGACCCACAGGCCGTGCTCGTCGGCCAGGTCGTACAGGTAGGGGTCCGACGGGTAGTGCGAGGTGCGGACGGCGTTGAGGTGCAGCCGCTTCATCAGGAAGACATCGTCACGCTGGGCCTGCCGGGTCACGTGCCGGCCGGTGTCCGGATCGGTCTCGGCCCGGTTGGTGCCCTTGATCAGGATGCGCGCGCCGTTGACGAGGATCTGCCGGTCGCGGACCTCGATCTCGCGGAAGCCGACCGGCTGCGCGGTCGTGTGCAGGGCCCGCCCGTCCGGGCCGAGCAGCTGCAGCACCAGGGTGTAGAGGTTGGGCTCCTCGGCGCTCCACTTCGCCGGGTTGCTGATCGGGGCGGTCAGCGTCACCGTGCCGGTGCCCGCCGCGGCGGTCATGGTGGTCACGGTCCGGCCGCGCCGGTCCCGCAGGGTGCCGCGCACGGTGAAGTCGCCGGGCGCGCCGGTGAGCTCGACCCGGGCGCGGAGCGTCGCGTCCCGGTACGCCGCGTCCAGGTCGGTGGTGATGGTCGCGTCGCGCAGCCGGGTCTGGGCGAAGCGGTAGAGCCGCACGTCGCGGAAGATGCCGCTGTAGCGCCACTGGTCGACGTCCTCGAGGTACGCGCCGCTGCCCCAGCGGTGCACCTGGACGGCGATGCTGTTGCGGCCCGGGCGCAGCCGCTCGGTGATGTCGAACTCGGCCGGGGTGTAGCCGCCCTGGTCGTAGCCGACGTACCCGCCGTTCACCCAGACCAGATAGTTGCTGGTCACGCCCTCGAAGCGGAGCAGGACCCGGTCGCTGTCGCGGGTCCAGTCCGCGGGCAGGTCGACCGTGCGCAGGTACGCCCCGGTCGGGTTGACGTCGCGGGGCACCTTCGGCGGGTCGTCGGGGACGATGTCGGAGGGGATGTTGCGGAACATCGGGTGGTCGATGAAGTCGGACTGCCAGGTGTGCGGCACCGAGACCGACGGCCAGCCGGACGCGTCGAAGCCGGCGCCGTGGAAGGCCGCGGGCACGTCGTCCGGCCGGTCGAAGATCTTGAGGCGCCACTTGCCGTTCAGCGAGGTGACGTTGGGGTCACGCGCGTCGTGGCTGGTCACGTCGGCCGCGGCGGCGCGGGCACTGGCGTACGGCCGCAGGTCCGTGTGCGGCGCCTCCTGGCCCTCGCCGGTGAGCTGCGGATCCTCCAGGTAGCGGTAGACGTCCGCCACCGTCTGCGGGCCCTCCCCGGCCGGTGCCGCCGCGGCCGCCGCCGGCGGTGTCACCAGCGGCAGCACGAGAGCGACGGTGAGGGCAGCGCGGGGAATCCACGACGGGGCACGGCGCATCGATCGCTCCTGACGGTTCGGGATGCAGGAAGGCGTGCCATTGAAGGCTTTCAATGGCACGCCCGCCTGTCAACCGTCACCGCCGAGCGGTGCTGCCCACCTTCACGGGACAGGCAGCGCCGAAGACGGCCCGCTCCCCGACGGTGTACCGGCAGCCGAAGTACGCCGCCGCCACGGCGCGCCGGTTCAGGATCGCGTCCCCGCCGGGGCGGTGGCCGCCACGGACCCAGGTCACCAGGTCGTCGAAGCCCTGGCGCAGCTCGGCCTGGGTGAAGTCGCAGTGCCCGACGCCGCGGACCGCCCGGGAGACGAACAGCTTCGACCGGCCGTTCTGCAAGGCACGGCGGGCGTACACCTGCTCCATCGAGAACGGTACGAACAGGTCACCGATGTCGTGCATCGAGAGCACCGGCACCGGCGGCCGCCCGTCCACCCGGGGCACGCCGTCCAGGCCCCGGCTCGGCCGGGCGGTCGGCGCCACCCGCAGCACGTCCCGGTTGAGCTGCCACTCGGCCCGGGTGGGCAGGAGCCGGTCGGTGCTGCGGTAGAGCGTGAACCGGTTGTCGGTGAGGTTGCCCTCCGCAATGTTGGCGGTGCCGCCGGACAACCCCGGGTAGAGACCGAAGACGAACGGCAGGTCCGCGGTGGGTGCCGAGGAGGGCGCGGCATTCCAGTACGCGAACGACGCGGCGAAACCCGGCCGCTCGCCCCCGGTGCGCCGCTCGACGACGTCCGACCAGGTCCGGCCGGCTCCGGTGAGCACCGGCGGCTTGCCGGTCGTGACGCCCAGGGCCGGCAGGATCCGCTTGACCTGCTCGCGCCACCGGTCCGCGAAGCCGGCGTCCGGCGTCAGCGGGAAGTCGATGTCGACACCGGCGAGCGCGGCCGCGGTGACGTTGGAGTCCAGGAAGTAGTCGAACAGCTCGGCGTCACCCAG
The DNA here is from genome assembly GCF_053603475.1 of Actinoplanes sp. NPDC004185. Lineage (NCBI taxonomy): Bacteria > Bacillati > Actinomycetota > Actinomycetes > Micromonosporales > Micromonosporaceae > Actinoplanes > Actinoplanes sp. NPDC004185. Next base: position 12,319 of record NZ_JBSGFR010000089.1, read on the forward strand.
GACGCCGCAGACCGGCATCGCACCGACGAACGAGCGCGGGTGCTCCTCGATCGCGACCGCGGTGATGTGGCCGCCCATCGAGGCGCCGGTCATGTAAACGGACCGGGCCCGCTGGGCGGTGACCTGGCGGAAGAGGTCGATCAGCGCGTACGAGTCGCGGACGCCCTGGCCCACGTCGTAGCCGTTGGTCTGGTAGCTGGAGGCCGCCCAGGCGAAGCCCCGGGCGATGTAGTGCGCACGCAGCGACGGGCTGTCCACGTACACAGTGGTGCCGGTGCCGCGGTAGCCGTGCGCGTACACGACCAGCTGGCCGTTCCAGGCCTTCGGCACCTCGATCCGGTACGCCGCGCCGTCGCGGATGCCGGTGTGCACGACGGAATCCGGGGTGGCGGTGAACGGGGTGCCGTTCGGCTCACAGGCCGGGTCGGCGACCAGGTAGCCGGGCCGGGTGGTGCTGGCGACGGGCGCGGCGCAGGTGGGCGCGGCAGCCGACGCGGGGGCGGCGAGCACGCCGGCGATCAGGGCCGGCGCCACAGCGAGCGCGAATTTTTTCCGGCTGATTCTCACAGGGTTACCTCCGAGTAACACTCAAGAACCCCCGCCGGTCGCTGTCAAGGCCGGTGATTTCACCGATGTGCCGGGCCGAGGTCCGGCCGAAGACTGGCGCTCGTCGATCCCGTCCCATCCGAGGAGAGTCCGACGTGCAGTCACCCACCATCCCCACCCGGTCCCGGCGGTTCTTCGTCACCGCGGCCGCCACGCTGGCTCTGATCGCCGGCTCCCTGACCGGAGCCACCAGCGCGCAGGCCGCGGGCCCGTACGAGCGCGGGCCGGCCCCGACCACGGCCAGCCTGGACGCCAGCCGCGGGCCGTTCGCGACCGCTCAGCAGAGTGTCTCCCGGCTCAGCGTCTCCGGCTTCGGCGGCGGCGTCATCTACTACCCGACCAGCACCGCCGAGGGCACCTTCGGCGCTGTCGCCATCTCCCCCGGCTACACCGCGAGCTGGTCGAGCATCAGCTGGCTCGGGCCGCGGATCGCCTCGCACGGCTTCGTGGTCATCGGCATCGAGACCAACTCGACCCTCGACCAGCCCGCCTCCCGGGGCAACCAGCTGCTCGCGGCGCTGGACTACCTGACCCGCGGCAGCTCGGTGCGCACCCGCATCGACGCGAGCCGGCTCGCCGTGGCCGGGCACTCGATGGGCGGCGGCGGTTCCCTGGAGGCCGCCAAGGACCGGCCGTCGCTGCAGGCCGCGGTGCCGCTGGCCCCGTGGAACCTGACCAAGTCCTGGTCGGGCCTGCGGGTGCCGACCCTGATCGTCGGCGGCGAGAGCGACACCATCGCGCCCGTCGCCTCGCACTCGATCCCGTTCTACACCAGTATCCCGTCGGCCACCGAGAAGGCGTACCTCGAGCTCAACAACGCCAGCCACTTCTTCCCGCAGACCACCAACACCCCGACCGCCCGCCTGACGGTGGCCTGGCTCAAGCGCTTCGTCGACGACGACACCCGCTACGACCAGTTCCTCTGCCCGGGGCCGAGCAGCTCGGCCATCTCCGACTACCGCAACACCTGCCCCCTGTCCTGACCATGCTGTCCTGATCGGAGCCGGCGGGCGCGCGTGCCCCGCCGGCTCCCGATCTCATGACCAGGAGTCGAGCAGTCCCAGGAGCTCGGCGGCGAACGCGGCCGGGCGTTCGATGTGGGGCGAGTGGCCGCAATTGTCGTAGACGACCTCGCGGTAACTGCCACCGTTCCCGGCATACCGCTCCAGCACCGCACGGGTCTGGCCGACCATGGGCTGCGGCGGGCACGCGTCGGCGCCGGGCCAGTCCGGCACGGCGCCGATCGAGCCCAGGTACGCCCGGTCGAGCAGCGAGGTGTCCGACACGATCACGTCCCGGTCGCCGCGGATCCAGACGATCGGTGGCTTCCGCGCCGCACCGACGAGGGCGTCGGCGACGTTGAAGTGGTTCGGGGCCATGGCGTTGAGCACGCCCCGGTCGCCCGGCCCGAACCACGGCCAGCTGCCGGCCGGCTTGGCGTCGCCCGGGTAGTTGTCCTCGCCGACGGCGGTACTGAGCATCGACCTGAGCAGCAGCTCCTCGTCGTCACCGAGCGATGCCGGGTCGGCCACGTACGTGGAGCGCAGCACGGACAGTGGGCTCGTCCGCGCCTCGGCGCTGCGGTCGCCCGCCGCGATGCGGGCCACGAAGTCGGGGTTGGCGCCGCCGCCCCCGGTGCCGGCGAAGTCCGCCGAGGTCGGGGTGCCGTCGAGGTCGCGGGTGCCGCCGAAGCCGTACGGGCTCACCGGCGCCTCCAGCAGGACCGACGCCAACCGGCCCGGGTGGTCGGCGAGCAGCTGCAGGACCACGCCGCCACCCATCGAGTGCCCGGCGGCCACCACGGGGCCGCTCCGGGGGAACAGGACGCGGTCGTCGAGCAGCGCGGCCACATCGTCGGCGAAGTCCCGCAGGCCCCGGGTGGCGTCCACCGGCGCGGCCTCGCTGCGGCCGTACCCGCGCAGGTGCGGGGCGACGACCCGGATGCCGTCCGGGAGCCGGCGGATCAGGGGCAGCCAGAACTCCGCGGACGAGCAGTTGCCGTGCACCAGCAGCACCGGCACGCCGTCGTCCGGTCCACCGACGAGCACGTCATAGGTGACGCCGCGGGCCGGGCGGAGCCACTCGATGTTCTCCATCGGCCGATCCTGGCACAGGCGCGCGAACGGTCCGGGCGAGGTGCGTCTCTCCCCAGCTGCACAGTTGGGCGACGAGGGGCACGAGGGTCCGGCCGTACTCCGAGATCGAGTAGGTGACGCGCGGCGGCACCTCCCGCGCGTCGTGCCGGTCGATGATGCCGTCGGCCACCAGTTCCTGCAGGTGCCGGATGAGCATGCGTTCGGTGATGTCAGGAATGCTGCGCCGTAGTTCCCCGGTGCGCATCGGCCCGTCGACCAGCCGCCACAGGATCGTGCCCTTCCAGCGGCCCGCGATGACGTTCACCGCGGCGTCGACCGGACACTGTGCACTATCGGGGAGATCCTGACTCATGGATCCACCATAGCTAGGCGCTGACAAATTTGTCAGTACTGGCGGGATTTGCAGTACCACGGTCTCATGGGGGCATGAATCTGGTACTGGCCGTCGCCGCGCTCACCGTGGCGGGCGTCATGGTGGGCGTGGAATTCAGCGTCGCCGTCTTCGTCAACCCCATCTTCGACCGGCTGCCGGGCAACAGTGGTCTGGCCGGCCGGGCCGACGGTGGCCGCGTGCTGGGCCGCGTCATGCCGGTCTGGTACTCGGCGTCGCTCATCCTCACCATCGTGCTGGCGGTGATCCACCGTCACGACCCGGGCGTGGGCGCTCTGATCGGCGGGGCGGCGCTCTTCGTGCTGAGCATCGTCATGTCGATCGCCGTGCTCGTGCCCATCAACAACCGCGCGAAGAACTGGACGCCCGAACGAGCGCCGGACAACTGGCGCGAGCAGCAAGCGCGCTGGGACCGGTACCACTACGCCCGCGTCGCCGTCATCGTCACAGCCCTCGTCCTCGTCACGATCGGCGTCATCCAGAGCGCGTAGGCCGAAGCATCCAGCCGTCAGAATCGAGCCATGCCGACCTACTCGGGCGCCGACGCCACCACACTGTCCTACGACGACACCGGCGGTGACGGTCCGCCGCTGGTCACCCTGGCCGGCGGCTCGGGCCGGCACCCCGCGTACCTGGGTGACCTGGCCGGGCTCGGCCGCCGGCGGCGGCTGATCGTCCCGCATCTGCGTGGGGTGGGCCGCTCGCCGCAGCCCGCCGACGGCACCCTCGGCTCGTTCTGGCAGCAGGCGGCCGACCT
>NZ_JBSGFR010000090.1:0-15849 GCF_053603475.1 Actinoplanes sp. NPDC004185
CGCCGTCGCCGAAGGCGTCGAAACCGCCGAACAAGCCACCGAACTGCACCGCCTCGGCTACCGGCTGGCCCAGGGCTACCACTTCGGCCGGCCCGAGGCCCAGCCCGACTTCCACGGCGTGCGGGCCGCGGTGGCCGGGTAGCAGCGGGGTCCCGCTTCATCCATCATCGTCAGTACCCGGGCGCGTCTGCGCCGGGCCGTGACGAGAGGACCCCCACCGTGCCCGACGTGCAGGCCAACGGCATCGAGCTGTACTACGAGACCCTCGGCGACCCGGCCGACCCGGCCCTGCTGCTGGTCATGGGGCTGGGCGCGCAGCTGATCGACTGGCCGCAGGAGTTCTGCGAGCAGCTCGCCGGACGGGGCTTCTTCGTGGTCCGCTTCGACAACCGTGACTCCGGGCTGTCGGCGAGCCGGCCCGAGTGGGGCGTGCCGGACGTGCGGGCGATCGTGGCGGGGGACCGCTCGACGGTGCCGTACCTGCTCGCGGACCTGGCCCGGGACGCGGCCGGGCTGCTCGACGCGCTCGGTCTGCGGCGGGCGCACGTCGTCGGCGCCTCCATGGGCGGCATGATCGCCCAGCAGCTCACGGTCGGCCATGCGGAGCGGGTGGCGAGCCTCTGCTCCATCATGTCCACGACCGGCGAGAGGTCGGTCGGCCGGGCCACACCGGAGGCCGCGGCGGTCCTGGGCCGGCCGGCGGCGCCCGACCGGGCGGCCGCGGTGGCCGCCGCCGTCTCGACGGCCCGGATCATCGGGTCGCCGGGCTTCCCCGCGCCGGACGACGAGCTGCGGCGCCGGGCGGAGGCCAAGTACGACCGGTCCTACAACCCGCTGGGCACGCTGCGGCAGTATGCCGCGATCATCGCCTCGCCGGACCGGACCGCCGCGCTGGGCGAGGTGACCGCACCCACTGTGGTCGTCCACGGCGCCGACGACCCGCTGATCGCCGTCACCGGGGGCGAGGCGACCGCCGCCGCGGTGCCGGGGGCCGAGCTGGTCGTCATCGACGGCATGGGGCACGACCTGCCCCGCGCATTGTGGCCGCGCATCATCGACGCGATCGCGGCCAACGCGGTCCGCGCCGCCGTGCACTGAGGCCGGTGTCATTAACCGGCCGTCGCTCCATTAACGACCGTTTAGGTTCGCGGCTTTCCGTAATGGCGTCCCGGGCACACCGTGGTCAGGCCATTACCCGTTGGCGCCGAACGAGCGGTTCCGGCCGGAAGCACACCGGAAGCATGTGCGTCGTCAATAGCGTGCCCGGACGGGGTCGGTCCGGCCTCGGTAAGGGTGGCCCCGGCCGTGGCCCGCACCGGTCGTGACCTGCCCATTCTGGTCCGCGAATGGCTATTCGCCCGCGGCCCGGAAAGCCATTCCTTACCCCTCGTTCATCCGGCGTCCACCGCCGGCGGGCCCGGGTTCCGGTCACCGAGCAGCAGGTGGGAACGCTTCCAGTCATATGAGACGCGGATCTCGGTAGACCAGGAAACGGCCCTGCCCCGCTCGCCCGTTCGGTGGAGAGGTGTAGTACCTTCGTCCTTCCGGCAGCGACGGATGTCTCCGCACAGCTGCTGTCGAGGGCCGATTCGGCCGATACCTCGCGTATCCCGTAATGTCAGATCGCGGCTTGAAATCAGCGTCGTGATCATGCCATTCCCGGGCCATTAATGAAGGCGGCGTTTCGCGCACCCGCCAATTTCGGCAACAATCCGGATGCGGCTGTGAAAAAACTGTCCGGTGACTTGAAATCACGGTGGTGCCGCGGGCTATTGTTTGCCCGCTGGTGGGGGTGGGGCCCACCACATTCCGAAAGGCAACGGGTTTTGGCTGCCGCCGTCATGATTGTGGTTTCGTTGGTGCTCGCGGGGTTCGCCGCGGTGACTCTCTGGTGGACGATGCACGCCTGGCGCACGCCGGAGACGCTGGCATCGACCCGGTTCGCCGCGCCGGACGGGGAACACCGGCTGACGTTCAGCCTGCTGGTGCCCGCGCGGCACGAGCAGGCCGTGCTGGAGCACACCGTCCAGCGCCTGCTCGAGTCCACCCACGAGGGCTTCGAGATCATCGTGATCGTCGGGCACGACGACCCGGAGACCGCCGAGGTGGCCCACCGCGTGGCCGCCACCGCGCCCGGGCGCATCCTCGTGGTGACCGACACCAACGAGCAGAAGAACAAGCCGCGCGCGCTCAACACCGCGCTGCCGTACTGCCGCGGCGACGTGGTCGGGGTCTTCGACGCCGAGGACCAGGTGCACCCGCAGCTGCTGGAGCACGTCGACCACGCGTTCCGGTCCACCGACGCCGACGTCGTGCAGGGCGGCGTGCAGCTGATCAACTTCCACTCCAGCTGGTACAGCCTGCACAACTGCCTGGAGTACTTCTTCTGGTTCCGCAGCCGGCTGCACCTGCACGCCCGTAAGGGCTTCATCCCGCTCGGCGGCAACACCGTCTTCGTGCGCACCGACGTGCTGCGCGCGGCCAACGGCTGGGACGGGACCTGCCTCGCCGAGGACTGCGACCTGGGGGTGCGGCTGTCCAGCCGGGGCGCGAAGGTCGTGGTGGCGTACGACTCCGCGATCGTGACCAAGGAGGAGACCCCGGGCACCCTGACGTCGCTGCTCAAGCAGCGCACCCGGTGGAACCAGGGCTTCCTGCAGGTCTACCGCAAGGGGGAGTGGCGGCGGCTGCCGGAGTTCGGCCAGCGGATGCTCGCCCGCTACACCCTGACCCAGCCGTTCCTGCAGGCCTTCTCGGGCATCGTCATCCCGATCGGCATCGCCATCGCGATCTGGGCCCAGCTGCCGGTCTTCGTCGCGCTGATCACCTTCGTGCCGGTCATCCCGATGGCCGCCAACCTCGTCTTCCAGACGGTCGGCCTGCGCGACTTCGGTCTCCAGTACGGCCTGCGGACCCGCTGGCACCACTACGCCAGGCTGATCCTCGGCGCCTTCCCGTACGCGCTGGTGCTCGCGGTGGCGGCCTTGCGGGCGGTCTGGCGTGAGTACACCGGCAAACGCAACTGGGAACTGACCGCGCACACCGGCGCGCACCTGACCGAGCAGCCCGTCAAGGCCGAGAGTGGTGTCGCCGCATGAGCATCGCCGAAGCGCCGACCCAGGTCATCATCCTGCCCGACGTACCCGTGCAGCCGGAGCCCCGGCCCGCGCCGGTCCGGCGCTCGCGCACCGACCTGTACGTGGTCGGCGGGCTGGCGGCCGTGGTCCTGTTCTTCATGGCCTGGAACATCACCGGCTTCCCGACCGCGACCGACGACGAGGGCACCTACCTCGCCCAGGCGTGGGCGGTGCAGAACGGCCAGGGCCTGGCCCACTACACGTACTGGTACGACCATCCGCCGCTGGCCTGGATCCAGCTCGCCGGCCTGGCCTGGCTGCCGGCCCTGTTCTTCCCGGACCTGATCGCCGTGGCCGCCGGCCGGATCGCCATGCTGCCGGTCGTCGCGGCCAGCCTGGTGCTGGTCTACGTGATCAGCCGGCGCCTGGACTTCTCCCGCTGGGCGTCCGCGCTCGCGCTGCTCATCTTCGGGCTGTCCCCGCTGTCCATCACCATGAACAGGCAGATCTACCTGGACAGCTTCGCCGTCGCCTGGATGCTCGCCGCGCTGGCGCTGGCCCTGTCGCCGCGCAAGCACCTGTGGCACTACGCGGCCGCCGGAGCCGCGACCGCGGTGTCGGTGCTGTCCAAGGAGACGATGCTGCTCACCGCGCCGGCGGTGCTGGTGGCGATGTGGCAGAACGCCGCGAAGACGTCCACCCGGCCGTGGGCGTTCGGCGGTTACACCAGCGGCATCGTGCTGGTCGGCGTCTTCTACCCGCTCTACGCCCTGCTGCGCGGTGAGCTGTTCCCCGGCGAGGGGCACGTGTCGCTCATCGGCGCCTGGCAGTTCCAGCTCATGTCGCGGTCGGGCTCGGGCACGGTCTTCGACGAGGGTTCCGGCTCGCACTCGCTGATCACCTCGTGGCTCTACTACGACACCGTGATCCTGGTCGCCGGGCTCGTGGCCACCCTGATCGCACTGGCCGTACGGCGGCTGCGGGCGCCCGCGATCGCCGCGACCATCCTGGCCGTGGTCGCCCTGCGCCCGGGCGGCTACCTGCCGGCCATGTACGTGGTGCAGATCCTGCCCTTCTTCGCCATCGTCATCGCCGGCGTGACCGACGAGGGCGTACGGCTGCTCAAGCCGCAGCGGGCCTGGTGGCGCTGGGCGATCCTCGGCGTGGCGGCGGTGACGGCACTGACCCTGGTGCTGCCCCGCTGGTACGTGGGCGACCGCCGGGCCCTGACCACCGACGACAACGCCCAGTACGTGGCGGCGGCGACCTACCTGCGCGACGAGCTGCCGGACCAGGGGCGGGCCACGATCGTGGTCGACGACGTGCTCTGGATCGACTGCGTGGACGCCGGCTTCCAGCGCGAGAAGGTCATCTGGTTCTACAAGCTCGACCTCGACACCGCGGTCGCCAAGACGCTGCCCGACGGCTGGCGCGACGTCGACTACATCGTGTCCACCCCGGCCCTGCGCCAGGACCCCGGCTCCCTGCCCACGGTGACCAAGCTGCTCACGAACTCCACGCCGATCGCGACGTTCGGTCCCGAGGACGGACGCATCGAGATCCGCCGGATCGACAAGGAGAAGCCATGACCCTCACTGCCGGAGGACGTTCCACGGGCCGGGTCCGGATGATGCCCGGCGCGATCGGCGAGGTGCAGGTGGCGACGGCGCTGCGGCAGACCGTCGTCATCCCCACCTTCAACGAGCGGGAGAACATCGCGGCCCTGCTGGAACGGCTCGTCGCGGTGCTGCCGGAGAGCGACACCGAGATCGTCTTCGTGGACGACAGCACGGACGACACCCCCGACGTGATCCGGGCCGCCGCGCGCACCTGCCCGATCCCGATCACCGTGCACCACCGCGAGCACGGCACCGGCGGCCTCGGCGGCGCGGTCGTCGAGGGCATGCGGCTGGCCCGGGGCGCCTGGATCGTGGTCATGGACGCCGACCTGCAGCACCCGCCGGAGATCGTGCCGGACCTGATCGCGGCGGGCCTGCGCGACGGCGCCGACCTGGTGATCGGCACCCGGTACGCGGGCGGCGGCACCACCGACGGCCTGTCCGACGGCTACCGCAAGCTCATCTCCGGCGGCTCCACGCTGGCCACCAAGATGATCTTCCGCAACTCGCTGCTGCAGGTCAGCGACCCGATGAGCGGGCTGTTCGCGGTGCGCACCAGCTCGCTGCAGGTCGACGAGCTGCGCCCGCTGGGCTACAAGGTGCTGCTGGAGCTGGTGGTCCGCAACCGGCCGGGCCGCATCGTCGAGGTGCCGTACACGTTCCAGCAGCGGCACGCGGGCGAGTCCAAGTCGACGATGGCCGAGGGTGTGCGCTTCCTCAAGCACCTGGCGATCCTGCGGTTCGGCGCGGAACGTACCCGCATGCTGGCCTTCGCGCTGATCGGGGTGTCCGGCCTGCTGCCCAACCAGCTGGCGCTGTGGCTGCTGGCCCACGTGGCCGGGGTGCACTACCTGGCGGCCGCCGTGCTGGCCAATCTGATCGCGGTCGGCTGGAACTTCGCTCTGACCGACACCCTGCTCTACCGCAACCGCCGGCACCGCAGCCTGGCCGGCCGGCTCACCCGCTTCTTCCTGATGGGCAACGCCGACCTGCTGCTGCGGATCCCGCTGCTGGCCCTGCTCGTCGACGGCCTGCACGTCGGCGTGCTGGTGGCCAACCTGATGACGCTCGTGACGTCCTTCGTCGTGCGCTTCCTCATCCTCGACAAGGTCATCTACCGGGCCAAGCCCAGGGCCACCGCTTTGGAGAACGCATGAACCGTCGTCCCCTGCCCCTGCTGAGCCGGCGTGACCGGGTCCGGATAGCCCAGGTCGTCATCGTGACGCTGGTGCTCGTCCTGGCCGTGCCGGGCAAGTCCTTCGCCGGTGCCAACCTGCTGAGCAACCCCGGCCTGGAGGTCGTCGACTCCACCGGCTTCCCGGTCTGCTGGGAGCAGTCCGGCTGGGGCGACAGCACCCACAAGTACGAGGTGACCCACACCGCGCCGCACAGTGGCGCGAACGCCATGAAGGTCACCGTCTCGGCCATCACCAGCGGCGACCGCAAGGCCCTGATGCTGGAGAACCCGTCCTGCGCGCCGAACGTCACGCCGGGCCACCAGTACGACGTCTCGACCTGGTACAAGACCACCACGCCGAACACGGTCATGACGATGTTCCGGCACGACGTGGCCCAGGGCTGGGTCTACTGGACCGACCTCGCCACGCTGACCACCACGACCGCCTGGAAGCAGAAGACGGTCCGCACCCCGCCGGTGCCGGCCAACACCGACCAGGTCGTCTGGGGCGTCACCATCTACGGCGTCGGCACGCTGCAGACCGACGACTACGCGATGGTGGACGCCACCCAGGCCGCGCCCGGCACCTCGTGCAGCGCGGGACCCGCCTGCACGGCCGGCGCCTGGCAGGTCATGCCGTTCAACTCGCCGGTCCGCGGCATCCACGCCGTGGTGCTCAAGAACGGCAACGTCCTGCTGGTGGCCGGCTCCGGCAACGACCCGGCCGCGTTCGCCGCCGGCACCTTCACCACCGCGGTCTACAACCCGCGCACCGGCACGTTCGCCAACGTGCCGACCCCGGCCGACCTGTTCTGCTCCGGCCACGTGCAGCTGGCCGACGGCCGGGTGCTCATCATGGGCGGCAACAAGGACTACCCGGCCGCCGACGGCAGCCACGGCTACAAGGGCCTCAAGGACTCGTACATCTTCGACCCGGACACCATGGCCTACACCAAGGTCAACGACATGACCGCCGGTTCCTGGTACCCGTCGGCCACGGTGCTGGGCAACGGCGACGTCATCTCGCTCGGCGGCCTCGGCGAGGACTCCGGCGGCACCGTCGCGACGCAGTACTTCAAGAGCAGCGAGCAGCGCTGGCTCGGGCTCAACGAGGCCAACCAGACCTGGAGCTTCTGGGGCCTGTACCCGTCGATGGTGCTGATGCAGGACGGCCGGCTGTTCTACACCGGCAGCCACGTCTTCGGCAACGGCCTGCCCGGCACCGGCTCGTCGATCTACGACTACACCGCCAACACCATCACCCCCGTCACCGGCCTGCAGCGCAAGGACGAGCGGGACCAGTCGATGAGCGTGCTGCTGCCCCCGGCCCAGGACCAGCGGGTGCTGACCATCGGCGGCGGCAACATCGACAGCAACCCGGACGCCAACCGGCTCACCGACCTGATCGACCTCAAGCAGGCCGCCCCGGTCTACAAGCCCGGCCCGCTGCTGCCCAGCGGCAAGATGACCGGCGGGGTCGCGCAGACGGCCACCCAGGGCAAGATGTACGTCTCGGCGGTGCTGCTGCCCGACGGCAAGGTCTTCGAGACCGGTGGCGCGCTGCACAACCGGGCCGACCCGGTGTACGAGGCGTCCATGTTCAACCCGGCCACCAACACCTTCACCGCGGGGATGGCCACCGACCCGGTGCCGCGCGGCTACCACTCGTCGGCGTTCCTGCTGCCGGACGGGCGCGTCATGTCGGTCGGCGACAACCCCGGCGACGGTACGTTCGACATGCGCGTCTCGGTCTACTCCCCGCCGTACCTGTTCAAGGGCGGGCGGCCGCAGATCCTGAGCATGGCCGGGGCGCAGTGGCCGTACGGCACCACCAAGCAGATCACCGTGGACGGCCCGATCCTCAAGGCCTCGCTGATCCGCCCGGAGGCCGTGACCCACTCCAGCGACCCCAACCAGCGCTACGTCGACCTGCCGATGACCGTCACCGGCAACACGATCGGCCTCAACCTGACGAGCAACCCCAACCTGGCCCCGCCCGGCTGGTACATGCTCTACGTGGTCGGCACCAACGGCGTCCCGTCGGTGGCCCAGTGGGTGCAGGTCAAGTGACGCGGGCCCGCCGCAGCGTGCTGGTGCTGGCCGTCCTCGGGGTGCTCGGCGTCGTGGCCGCCGGGATCTGGCTGGTCGCGGCGCCGGGGCAGCAGGACGCTGCCCCGGTGGCCGCGCCGGCCCCCCGTCCGACCGACAGCAGCTGGCCCGGCCTCGCCGCCGGACCGTCGGTCGCGGCGTCGGTGCCGCCGGCCGCGGACACCCCCGCGGTGCCGGCATCACCGGACGCGCCGGCCGGCGGCCCGGCCGAGCCGGTGGCCGAGCCGTTCGTGCAGAACTACGCGGGCCAGCCGGGGGTGAAGCCGCTCAAGCCGCTGCCGTCCCCGACGAAAACGCATTACGTACGGCCGAACGTGGACGGCTGCGACCACAACTACGGCGAGGTCACCCAGTGCGTCCCGTGGACGTTCCCGGCCGGCACGACGGACAAGTGCGCCTGGCTGGCCGGGCACGGCTTCAAGAAGCTGAAGGTGGCCGCCGCGGACCGGCAGAAGCTGGACACCGACGGCAACAAGATCGCGTGCGACGACTGACCGGCCGCCATCCGGTCAGCCCGCCATCACCCGGCGGTGCACGGCGGTGACGGCAGCACGGGCCGAGACGAACGACCCGTGCTGCCGAGCCACCTCACGACTGAGCCGGTCCCCGGCGAAGTACACCCGCCCGGCCGGGCAGCTTCGGAGGGTCGAAGAGCGTTAGCTCGAGCAGATCCGGTTCGACGGCCAGCCGGTGCGCGGTCTGGTGCATCCAGTGCAGATAGACGGCATAGCGGTACGGACTCCAGGCGCGCGACCGGCCCTTGGTGGTGACCAGGTACGGCATCTTCGTCCGTTGGTGCACGGCGGTGGCCAGCCGGTGGTCCAGGATCAGGGCGCCCGGGGTGGTGAAGTAGAGGAACTTGGTGAAGAACGCCGGGCCGTACCCGCCGAGCCGGCCCCACGCCGCATCGCCGTACCGGGCACGCTTCTTGGGGTCGTAGCCGCCGTACAGGATCGCGTAGGCGGCGATCGCATCCTGCGCCGAAGCCGCGCGTGTCAGTGACCGTTCGAGCTCGGGCCCGGCCAGCTCCAGGATGGTGCGGCAGCGGGTGGGGCCGTACCCGCGCTTGCCGCTGCCCCAGACGAAGCTCGCGGTGAAGACGTCGACCACCGATCCCCGGGCCGCGATGTCGAAGACGTCGCCGCGGGAGATCGTCCCCGCCTGGGGGATGGTCAGGCCGTCGATCAGCCCGGCCCAGTTCGCGGGAGCGAACGCGATCGACTGGCCGCGCCAGCCGGGCTCGCCCAGGGAGGGCCGCTTGGCGGCGACCTGAGCAGCCAGCTGGCTCAGATCGTCTTCGCCCAGGGCGTGGCCGGCGGCCTCGTCGCGGGCTTCCTGATCGTGTTCGTAGGTCACCCGGGAACTCTGGCATCCCGGCGTGCGTTCGGCAGGAGGCGGTTCGGCCAGAAGACTGTGGCGGTTTACTACCGTGTCAAACCGATACACCGGGGTGACGTGCCGGTCCCGTGTTCCCGAGCCCCCTGAGCACCGCTGAGTTCATGCGCGCGATCACCACGGTCCCGTCCGGGGTGCCGATGCTGGCCTATGTCGCCGTGCCTCGCCAGCCACCGACCTTCGTCGCGTTCAAGCCCGCCGGACGCCCGTCCTCCTACGCTTCCGCGACCCAGGCGCGGCCGCGGGCCAGCTATTGGCTGGAGGGCGAGGCGCGCATCCCGCTGGCCGAGCCGGTGAACGCGGTCGCCGATCTCGCCGCCGTCATCGGGCCGGGACCGAGGTCCACCCTAGACCGGATCGCTGTGCTGACCCGGGTGGGTCGGGCCCTGCCGCTGGACATCTTTCGTCTGATCGACGAGCTGGGCGCGGTGTCGGCGCCGGACGGCTCCGCCACCGACTTCTTCGCCCAGCTGCAGCAGCTCGGCGATTGGGTGGCCGAGCTGCGCGCCACCGGTGACGGGCCGATCGGCACCATCCACCCCGAGTCCGGCGGTTTGATCACCTGGGGCCGGTTGCGGGGCGGCGGCTACCTGTGCTGGCTTCCGGCCTCAGGCACACCGAAGGAATGGCCGGTCGTGGTCCTCGACGAGAGTCTGCGTTTCTCCGTCACCCACCACATGTCCGCGTCGCGCTTCCTGCTCGAACTGGCGACGCATCCGGAACGGGTCGCGCTTCCCCCGACTGTCCACTGACGGCATCGGCGGGTCCCCGGGCATCGATCAAAGACGATAGGGTCGGGCCGGTATCTGGTTCCGAGTGCCGGAGGCGTGCGTCGATGCGATCCGTCCGATTCCTGGTCCGTGCCCTGGCCGCCGGCAGCGCCCTGCTCACGGTGGCCGCCGGGGCCGCGGTCGCGCAGGCCGCGCCCGTCGTCGGCACCGAGCCGATCCACGACTACACCCAGGCCGTGCGTGAGCGGGTATGGGTGCAGACCACGGTGGACAGTGACGCCGACGGGCGGCCCGACCGGGTCGCCGTGCGGATCATCCGGCCCCGGACCGAGCGCCGGGTGCCGGTCATCTTCCAGGCCAGCCCGTACTACGCCGGGCTCAACGACGTACCGAATCATGACGACATCGACCGGGACGGCGCCGGCGCGCGCCGCAGTGGGGTGACCGGCGCCGACCGGGCGGCCGAGACCGTGACCTTCGCCGGCTACCTGGACAACTATTTCGTGCCTCGCGGTTACGCCGTCGTCTTCGCCGACAGTCTCGGCAGTGGCGGATCGGACGGATGTCCCACGTCCGGCGGGCGCAACGAGACGCTCGGGATGAAGGCCGTCGTCGACTGGCTCAACGGGCGGGCCGCCGCCTTCGACGAGGCCGGCGCGCCCGTACGGGCCGGGTGGTCGACCGGGCGCACCGGCATGATCGGGGTGTCCTACAACGGCACGCTGCCCAACGCCGTCGCCGCCACCGGGGTGCGGGGGCTGGAGACGATCGTGCCCATCGCCGCCATCTCCAGCTGGTACGACTACTACCGGGCCAACGGCGGGGTCGTGGCCCCCGGCGGCTTCCAGGGCGAGGACACCGATGTGCTGGCCAAGGCGGTGCTCACCCGGGAGCATCCCGAGGTCTGCGCCGACGTCATGGCCGCCATCGAACGCGACCAGGACCGGGTCACCGGTGACTACAACCGTTTCTGGGCCGAGCGGGACTACCTACGCGACGTGGACAAGGTCCGGGCCAGCGTGCTGCTCGTGCACGGGCTGCACGACGACAACGTGCGGACCTCGCAGGCCGGGCAGTGGTGGGCCGCGCTCGCCAAGCGGCACGTGCCGCGCAAGATCTGGCTGCACCAGGCCGCGCACACCGACCCGTTCAACGTACGGCGGGCCGAGTGGCTCAGCACGCTGCACCGCTGGTTCGACTACTGGCTCCAGGGGATCGACACCGGCATCATGCGGGAGCCGATGGCCGACGTCGAGGTGGCGCCGACCGTCTGGCGTACCTCCCGGTCCTGGCCCCTGCCGGGCACCCGGCCGACCGCCATGTTCCCCGGCGCGGGCGGCACGCTGAGCGGCACGCCGTCGAGCTTCGGCACCCGCGAGTCGTTCGTCGACGATCCGGCGCAGACGGCCGAGCAGCTGGCCGACGACGAGTTCGCCGCCGACCCGAACAGGCTGGCCTACCTGTCCGAGCCGCTGACCCGCGAGACCCGGCTCTCCGGCACGCCGAAGGTCACCATCCGGGCCGACGTGGACGGCCCCTCGCCGTACCTGACCGCCCTGCTGGTCGACTACGGTCCCGCCGACCGCTTCGCCGGGCTGCGTTCGCTGCCGGTGCAGGACTGCGTCGGCCCCGGCATCCCGGAGGATCCGGGCTGCTTCAGCCGCCGGGAGTACGTGACCACGCGCACCGACTCGGAGATCGTGACCCGGGGCTGGCTCGACGTGCGCAACCGGCTCTCGGCCGCGCGCAGCACGCCGGTGCGGGCCGGTAAGACGTACACCTTCAGCTGGAACCTGCAGACCCAGGACCACGTGTTCGCGGCCGGGCACCGGATCGGCCTCGTGCTGATCTCCACCGAACGCGACCACACGCTGCGCTACCCGGCCGGCACCACGGTCGGCGTCCGGCTCGGCGTGTCCCGGGTGGTGCTCCCGCTGTCCCGCTGATCCGGCCCGGGCAGCCCGGGAAAAACTCATCCGATCGGGCCGAACGATTCGCCGATCCACTCCGTAGTCATGTCCGAGGCGTTACGTAACGCGTACGCACCGTCGATCGGACAGCGGGGGCTGTTATGACCAGTGTCATCGACCAGCATCACCTTCAGCCGAGTTCCTCCTGGTGGGAGCGCCAGGGCGACCTGATCATGCGGCGGCCGTTCAACGAGTGGACCTTCACCCACATGAACTGGCTGCTGCCCACCGAGCGGGTCGCCCGGGGCCCGGTGCACCGGCCGCTGCCGGGCCGGTCCCGCCCGCTCGACGTGACGTACACCTTCGGCGGCGCCGAGCGGAGCCTGGCCGACCTGCACCGCCGGACCTTCACCACCGCCTTCGTCGTGCTGCACCGCGGCGAGCTCGTGCACGAGTCGTACCCCGGTGCCTTCGCCGGCCCGCGGGCCCGCTTCCAGCTCTTCTCCCTGTCCAAGTCGCTGACCTCGATGCTGGTCGGCATCGCCCTGGCCGACGGCGCCATCGGCGCCCTGACCGACCGGGTGATCGACTACCGGCCGGACTTCGCCGGCACGGCCTACGAGTCCGCCACCCTGGCCGACCTGCTCGCGATGAGCAGCGGCGTCGGCGACATCGAACAGTGGGACATGCCCGGCACGGACATCAAGCGCTTCGAGGAGGCCTGCCTGGGCCGCGGCAGTGTCGAGGACGTGCTGCGGTCAGCCCGGCGCACCGGGGAGCCGGGGGAGCGGTTCAACTACTCCACCCTCGACGCGCAGCTGATCGGCTGGGTGCTCGAGGCCGCCACCGGCCGCTCCCTGGCCCGGTACGCGGCCGACCGCTTGTGGAGCCGGATCGGCGCCGACCGTGACGCCTACTACTGGCTCTCCCGCTCCCGGCCGCGTACGGCGATCGGTGGCGGCTCGTTCAACGCGACCGCGCGGGACGTGGCCCGGCTCGGGCTGCTGATGGCCCACCACGGTGTCCTGGACGGCGAGCAGATCGTTCCCCGGGACTGGGTGGCCCGCAGCGGGGTCCGCGACGTTCCGCATCTGGCGATCGGCGCGCTCGGCCCGAGCGGCTACGACCACTACGGCTACGCCAACCAGTGGTGGACACTGGGCGGTGGCGCCTTCACCGGGCTGGGCGTGCACGGGCAGTACCTGTTCGTCGACCCGGCGGCCGACGTGGTGATCGTCAAGTGCAGCGCCTGGCCGACCGAGGACGACGCGGAGCGGGACAGGGAGACCGTCGCCGCGCTGCGCGCGATCACCGCCCGGCTGAGCGGGCGGTCAGCGAGCCTGGTCGGTTAGGACAGGCCCGGGCTGCGCCGGTGGCCAGGGCTCCGGCGCAGCCCGTTGCTCGCTGCTGAGACCCGGCCTAACCCTGGTGGGAGTTCACGTAGTCCCGTAGCTTCTGCTGGGTCCAGACGCGGTTGTAGTAGTACGCGTAGTTCTTGCCCCGGCACCGGCCCACGGCGGCCTGGTAGACGCCGACCAGGTACGGCCGTCCGGCACCCTCCTGAGCGATGAGCGGTCCACCGCTGTCGCCCTTGGCCGGGTGACCCGCGCCGACGCTGCGCACCTTGGCCAGGTTGCGGTAGAGCCCGGTGGAGACCGCGGTGTCGACGATCTTCATGCCGGTGCGGCGGAGCTCGGCCGTGGGGACGGTCCGGCCGCCCACGATGCACGGATCGTTGATCTGGCCCCAGCCGTAGGCGGCGACGGTCGAGCCGCCGGACCACAGTGCGCCCTGGTCGGGACGGGCCAGAGCCACCGGGGCGACCTCGCGGACCGGCCGGTCGAGCCACACGACCAGGATCGACGCGCCGGCCGAGAAGGGGGCGTCGCCCAGGTTCTGCTGCTTGACGATGGTGCGTTCCACACCGGCGTCCCGGTCGGCGTTGAGCACGCCGAACCACACCTTGGTGCCGGTGACCTTGCCGCAGTGCCCGGCGGTGAGGGCCACGCCCGGCGCGACCAGCGAGGCGGTGCAGCCCACGGCCATCCGGCCGACGAAGCCGTACAGGTTGACGGCGGGCACCCGGTCGCCGGCCCAGCCGCCCGGGACGACCTCGCCCTTGACGATGGCCTGGGCCGGGGCGGCGACACCGAGCAGGAAGAGGGTGAGCAGTGATCCCGCGCCGGCGAGCAGGCGGTGCCGGCGGGTCGTGGAGCGTTTGGTCATGGTTTGACGCTAGGTGAGGCTTTTACGACGGCGGCGTCAGGGCGACGAGGACCGCGGCGCGGTCCTGCTCGTCCGCGAGACCGGGCACGCCCGACCCGTACGGCTTCAGCGCGGCGAGCAGGGCCACGCGCGGGTCGGGGTCCCGTAGGCAGCGCAGGGCGGCGAGGAACCAGGGCAGTCCGGGGTCACCCGTGGCCCGCCGGCCGGCGGCGAGCCATGTGCGCACCTGCTTGCCCAGCGGCGAGTCCGGGGTCACGGGTTCGGTGGATGCGATGGCCGCCATGAGGCCGGGGGTGTCCGCGAGGCCCAGGACTGTCACCTGCCGGCGTACCTCCGCGACCGCGACGGACCGCTGCAGCTGCGGCGGGGCGGCCTCCGCGGCGGTGATCAGCTCCGCGGCGTACGGGCTCCGCCGGCCCGCGCGCAGCAGGTCCGCGGCGGTGGCCGGGGTCACGAACCACGGTTCCAGCTCGGCCGAGATCCGGGCGGCTGACAGGGGCCGGTCCGGGAGCCGGGCGCCGGTGATCCGCTGGGCCAGCACGATCGCCCGGGCCTCGGCGTCCGGCCAGGTGGGCTCGTACTCGTCGGTCGGCGCCCGCAGGCCCAGCGCGTCCATCAGGTGGCGCAGCAGGCCGGGGTCGGCGCCCCAGACCGTCTCCTCGGCCGGGTAGCCCGGGTCGAAGCCGATGATCATGGTGCCGTCGACCGCGTAGCCGAAGTGCGCGGCGGCGGCGTCGTGGCGCAGCACCGAAACGGCCGCGCTGCCCCGCGAGGCCGCCTCCAGCAGGCCGTGGTCGGCGCCGAGGATCCCGCCGGGCTCGATGACCACCGACCAGGCGCCGAGCTGCAGGGCCACGGCGACCTCGGGGTTCCCGGCCTCGGCGGGCTCTCGCCGGCCGGTCACTTCCGCGGGTGTGCGTTCGCGGACGGTGTCCGGGCATCCGCCCAGCCGGCGCAGGGCCGACGCGGGGTCGGCGTCCTTGACGTAGGTCAGGCAGAACGTGGGCCCGAGCTGGTCGCGGAGCACCCGGGCGTGCGCGAGGTCATCCACAGCACAGCAGCTTAGGCCGGTCCCGGAACGTATCGTCGGGGGATGGACCGCGACGACACCCTGCGCCGGCTGCGGGCCGAGGCCAGGACCCAGGTCGAGGGGCTCGACCAGGAGCTGCGCGAGCTCTTCGCGGCCTCGGAGAGCTCGAACGCCGACGACGAGCACGACCCCGAGGGCAGCACCGTCGCCTTCGAGCGGGCTCAGCTCACCGCCCTGCTCGCCGCGGGCCGGCGCCGCATCGCCGATCTCGACGCCGCCCTGGACCGCTCGGCGGCCGGCACCTACGGCGCCTGCGAACGCTGCGGCCGGCCCATCCCGGCCGAGCGGCTCGCCGCCCGGCCGTTCGCCACCACCTGCGTGACCTGCGCGGCTCAGTAGCGGAAGGCGGCGACCAGGCTGCTGAGCTCGGTCGACATGCGGGCCAGTTCCGAGGTCGCCTGCTGCGTCTCGGAGACGCCCTGACTGGTGAGCCGGGCGGCTTCGGCGACGCCGGTGATGTTCTGGGCGATCTCGCCGCTGCCGGTGGCGGCCTCGGCCACACTGCGGTTCATCTC
>NZ_JBSGFR010000091.1:0-14816 GCF_053603475.1 Actinoplanes sp. NPDC004185
GGCGTTGCCGACAGTCGAGTCCGAGGTCGGTATCGACCTGGGGCTGACGCACTTCGCCGTCTGTTCGGACAGCACGAAAGTCGCGGCGCCGAGATCACCGGGATCAGCCCCTCGGCCGGCTCGAGCGCCCGCTCCACGTAACCACCGTGCGGCCCGGTGCGCGTGACCACCCGGCGCCCGGCCCCGGCCGGGTCGACACCCGCACCGACCAGCGCCACCGTGCCGGCGACCCCGCAACCGGGCCGGTACGGCGGCCGCACCGGGAAGTAGTCGCCGCCCTGCCCCTGGCGGATCATCGTCTCGACCCACAGCACGTCCGCGGCGGCCACCTCGACGACGACCTCCCCCGGACCGGGCACCGGATCCGGCGCGTCCACCGCGACCAGCACCTCGGGCCCACCGAACCGGGCCACCTCGACCACCCGCACCCCGACCACCTCCGCTCGACCGTCGTCCGAGGAGAGGCTCCACCCTCAACGCGGCTTCAGGTCAAGGCGCCCGAGCAAGTTCCGTGATGGAGGGCGTCTTGTCGGCGATGTGCTCGACCCGGCCCACGAGCCAGGGCCGCAGCGTCGCCACGACGCGGACCTGCTGATCGGCGAACGAGGCGGGCCACTCCTCCGGCGTGGAAGCGGCCGGACTGCATAGACTCGCGCGATGTCTGCCAATCACGTCCCGGCGCGGCCGCGGATCGGTGTCATGTTCGACCGCGACCGGGCGCCCGAGGAGCTGGCCGGGTTCGCCGCGGCGGTGCAGGAGGCCGGCGCCGACGACCTGTGGGTGGTCGAGGACCTGGGCTGGGCCGGCTCGATCAGCTCCGCCGCCGTCGCCCTGGCCGCCACCGACACTCTGCGGGTGGGCATCGGCATCGCCCCGGCGGCGCTGCGCAACCCGGCGCTGCTGGCCATGGAGCTGGCGATGCTGGCGCGGGCGTACCCGGGGCGGCTGGTGCCGGGCCTGGGGCACGGCGTCGCGGAATGGATGCGGCAGGTGGGTGCGGAGCCCGCCAGCAAGCTGGCGCTGCTGGAGGAGACGATCGTCGGGGTACGCGCCCTGCTCGGCGGGGAGACCGTCACGATGCGCGGCCGGGAGGTGACCATCGACGGCGTCCGGCTGGTGCACCCGCCGGCCGAGGTGCCGCCGCTGGTCACCGGGGTGGTTCGGGCGAAGTCCCTGGAGCTGTCCGGCCGGGTCGCCGACGGCACGATCATCGCCGAGGGCATCGGCCCGGACCGGATCGCCGCGTCCCGGGAGCACATCGAGCGTGGCCGCGCCGCCGGTGACCGCCCGGAGCACGAGCTGATCGTCTTCGCCTTCCTGCACGTGGAGGACGACGCCGGACGGGCCGCCGCGGCGACCCGCGACATGCTCGCCACCCAGGCGGCCTGGCTGGGCGCCGAGCCGGCCGAGCTGTTCACCATGATCGGGCCGGCGTCCGTCGTGACGGACCGGGTGGCGGCGTTGCGGGCCGCCGGCGCCGGCACCGTGGTGCTGCGTCCGCTGGGTGACGCGCCGCTCGATCAGGTCCGCCGGGCCCTCGCCGCGCTGCGGACCTGAGCCACGGGCTGAGCTGGAGGAGTGAACCGGACCACATGATCGACGTCCGCCGACCCCGCCGCGTCGCGGCCGGAACGTGAGCGCGCGGCCTTATCGTCTCGGCATGACGCGCATCCTGCTGATCACGGGCGGCACCAGTGCGGGTTCGCTGCACACTGCCGCGCTGCGCACGGTGGCGCGGTCCGCTCCGGCGGATCTGACCGCCACGCTCTACGACGGTCTGCGGACGTTGCCGGCGTTCGTACCCGGGGAGCAGCCGGTGCCCGAGGCCGTGGCCCGGTTGCGCGCCGAGGTCGACGCCGCGCAGGCCCTGCTGTTCAGCACCCCGGAGTACGCCGGGTCCCTGCCGGGCAGCCTGAAGAACCTGCTGGACTGGCTCGTGGACGGCGGTGACCTCAACGGCCGCCCGGCCGCGTGGCTCTCGGTGGCCGCGCCCGGGCAGGACGAGAGCGCCCTCACCGCGCTGCAGACCGCGCTGAGCTACGGCAATGCCCGGCTGCTGCGCCCGGCCTGCATCCGGGTGCCGCTGGATCCGGCCGCCGTCGACGCCCAGGGCCTGGTCACCGATCCGCAGCTGCACCGGGCCGGGCAGGACATCCTGGCGGCGCTGGGGCAGTCGGCCGCGGCCCCGCGCCCCCGCGCGCAGCCGTCCTGGCAGGCCTACTCGAGCGTCTTCCCCGTGGTCATGCGGCGGGACGCGAGCACGCCGCGCGGCTGGCGGGCGCCGTCGTGACGCTCACGCCTGGTCGCGGACGGCGAGCCGCACCGCGACGGTGACTCCTTCGTCGAGCTCCTCGGCCCTCCGGACATGGGCCTTCACCGGTACGACGTACCGGCCGTCCTTGGGCCACAGCGACGTCTCCCACGCGGTGCCGCCGATCCGCGCGACCACCGGGATCATGCCCCAGCCGTAGCTGGCGTACGACCAGGAGCGCAGTGTGACGCACTCCGGCTCCGGCACGGTCACGAAATACCACGGTGCCGGCCCCCGCCAGTACCAGATGTCCCCGGTGAACTCCAGATCCATGCCCGGCATGATGGCAGAGCGGTGCGACTGTCCCCGGCGACGGCGACAGGGGCCGGACCTCGCCGGGTCCGGCCCCGCGCTGCGCGGTGCTGGTCAGACCGGCCCAGCCAGTGGCCGGCCTGACCGCCGCGGGTCGGGGTCAGCCCAGGCGGGCGTACACGTCGTCGAGCAGACCGTGGTACATGTCGCTCTTGGCGTTGAAGTTGGGACCGCCGATGCGCAGCGGCCGGTCGTTGGCGATCGACAGGGTGGCCGGGACGGCGAGCTTGCCGCGTTCCTGACCGTCGACGTAGACGGAGAGGGTGGCGCCGGAGCGCTGGCACATGACGGTGTGCCACTGGGCGTCGGCGACACCGACGCTGCTGCGGACCAGGTAGACCTGGGCCGAGCCGCGACCGACGACCACGCACTGGGCGCGGCCCCGGGTGGCGCCGATCTGCATCTTCCACTGGCTGTCGGTGTCCACGACGCCCTTCTGGACGACGTTCGACGAGCCGGTCACCTGCGCCCGGGTGAGACGGACGGAGGCGCCCCAGCGGAACGTGCGGGTGCCCGGGTCGAGATCAGGGTCGTCGGTGCCCTCGAGCAGGGCTCGCGGGCAGCTCTTCGCCGTGGCGGCACAGGCGGCGGGGAAGGACGCGTCCTTGTCGGTGGCGGTGCCGGTGAAGGTGACCCGGCCCTGGTTCGCGGAGCGGACCGTCAGGGCGGTCCCGCGGCCGGAATTGTCGGCGACGCGGCCGGTGGCACTGGCACCCGCGTCGAAGGTGTACCGGGCGACGGTGACCGGTGCGGGCGCGGCCGGCGCGGCGGCGAGCGCGGGCGAGGAGGCGGCGATGCCCGGCAGGGCCGTGATCGCGAGGGCAAGTGAGGCGGCGAAACGCATAAGACAAAAGGTACGGAATACTCTTTACGCCGCGACCATCGGAGGGTCAGCGTTTCGGGTGATCTCTACAGCAGACCGGACGATTCGGCGATCATGCAGACGGCCACCAGGCGCATCAGGTGCCACTCGGCCGCCAGCCACGCGGTGCCCGACACGTACGCGTGACCCGGCTCCGGCACCGGACGGCCCATCCGCACGGCGGCGGCGAGGATCGACTTGGCGTACGCGGCCAGCCCCTCGGCGTCGACGGCGCGGCCGGCGTCCCGCAGGGCGTCGCGCACCGCGGCGGCGTGCTGGTCGACCTGGGCGAGCAGGCCGGCGTCACCGAGCGCGGCGGCGAGGCCGTCGACACCCACCCGCGCCATCATCTCGTCCAGCAGCGCGCGGGCCGGGTCGGCGGCGGGAGCGGTGGAAACCGGGGCGAAGGCCAGGAATTCGTTCGTCATGGGAAGGACGCTAGGGCCTCGTACCACCGGTTGACAGCCGGGTAACCGAACGGCACCCGACCGCTGCCCGGGACGCACCCCGCAGCCGGAGGAACCACCGCGAAAGGTACAGCAGACTTATCCGGGAAGCTGATCCATGGCCTTGTAGATCCGCTTGTCCGACACCGGATAGGCGGTGCCGAGGGCCTGGGCGAAGAAGTTGATCCGCAGCTCCTCGATCATCCAGCGGATCTCCCGCAGGCCCTCGTCGGCCGGGCCACCCACCGGCAGTTCGGCGCGCAGCTCGCGGTACTCCCGCTCGATCTCGTGCACCTGGCTCATCAGCTGCCGGTCCCGCGGCAGGTTGCCGGCCAGGCGGTCCAGGCGGTGCGTGATGCCCCGCAGGTAGCGGGGCAGGTGGTGCAGCTGCTTCCAGCCGGTCTCGGTCACGAAGCCGGGATGCACGAGGCCCTTGAGCTGCTGCCGGATGTCGGCCAGAGCCGGCACCAGGGCCGGGTCACGGGTGCTGCCGAGCCGCTGCTCGACGTCGTACGCGGTGGCGAGCACCGCCCGGACCTGGGTCACCACGTTGGCGACCGCGTCCACCAGGTCGGCGCGGACCTCCTCGCGCAGCTTCGTGAAGGACTCCTTGTCCCAGGCCGGGCCACCGGCGTCGGCGACCAGCTTGTCGACGGCCGCGCCGGCGCAGTCGTCGAGCAGGTCGGCGATCGAGCGGTACGGGTTGCCCCGGGACAGCTCCAGCTTGGCCCGGTTGTCCAGCCGGCCCTGCAGGAAACGGGCGGCCGGCGGCAGGGTCAGCAGCAACAGCCGGCGGGTGCCCGCCCGCATCGCCTCCCGCTGCTCCTCCTCGGTCTCGAAGACGCGCACCGCCACGCTGTCGTGCTCGTCGGCCAGCGCCGGATGGACGGTCACCTCGTAGCCGCCGCGGACCTGGGCGATCGAACGGGGCAGCGTGCCGAAGTCGTTGGTGGTGATGCCGCGGCGCTCGATGGCCCCGGCCGCCGCGGAGATGGTCGCCTGCACCTTGGGCGCCAGGCTCGCGCGCAGCACGTCCAGGTCGCGGCCCTCGCCCACGACGGCACCGTCCTCGCCGACCACCCGGAAGTTGATCCGGAGGTGGTCGGGGACCTGGTCGGGCCGCCAGGCGTCGCGCGGCACAACCGTGCCGGTCAGCCGGCGCAGCTCGTCGCCGACCGCGTCGGGCAGCGCACCGCGGCGGGCCGGGATGCGGCTGAGCACCGCCTCGGCCCAGTCGGGCACCGGCACGAAGCTGGTCCGCAGCTGCTTGGGCAGGGCCCGGATCAGCGCGATCACGACCTCCCGGCGCAGCCCCGGGACCGACCAGCCGAAGTCGTCGGCGTCGAGCTTGTTGAGCAGCGGCAGCGGGACCCGCACGGTCACGCCGTCGGCCGCCGCGCCGGGCTCGAACTGGTAGGTCAGCGGCAGCCGGACCCCGTCGACCAGCCAGGCATCGGGGTACGCCCCCGGGTCGACGGCGTCGCGGCCCGCGTTGACCAGCAGCTCCCGGGTGAACGTGAGCAGGTCGGGCTGCCCGTGGCGGGCTTTCTTCCACCAGGCGTCGAAGTGCCGGGCGGAGACCACGTCGGCCGGGATCCGGGCGTCGTAGAGGGCGAACACGGTCTCGTCGTCGACCGCGATGTCCCGGCGGCGGGCCCTGTTCTCGATCTCCTCGATCCGGGCCAGCAGCTTGGCGTTCTCCGCGAAGAACTTGTGGTGGGTCTCCCAGTCGCCCTCGACCAGCGCGTGGCGGATGAACAGCTCACGGCACAGCGCCGGGTCGACCCGGGCGTAGCCGACCTTGCGCCGCGGCACGATCGGCAGCCCGTAGAGGGTCACCTTCTCGTAGGCCATCACGGCGCCCAGCTTCTTCTCCCAGTGCGGCTCGCTGTAGCTGCGCTTGACCAGGTGCGGCGCCAGCTTCTCGGCCCACTCGGGCTCGATCCGCGCGTTCACCCGGCCCCACAGCCGCGAGGTCTCGACCAGCTCGGCCGACATCACCCAGCGCGGCTGCTTCTTGAACAGCGCCGACCCGGGGAAGATCGCGAACTTGGCGCCGCGGGCGCCCAGATACTCGCGCTTGTCGGTGTCCTTGAGGCCGATGTGCGAGAGCAGACCGGCGAGCAGGGCCGTGTGCACCGGCTGGGCCCCGGCGAGCTCGTCGCGCTCGGTGAGCGTGAGCCCGAGGGTACGGACCACCTGCCGCAGCTGCGAGTAGATGTCCTGCCACTCGCGCACCCGCAGGTAGTTGAGGAATTCGCTGCGGCACAGCCGGCGGAACTGGTTGCCGGACAGCTCCCGCTGCTGCTCGCGCAGGTAACGCCAGAGGTTGAGGTAGCTGAAGAAGTCGGATTCCTTGTCGGCGAACCGGGCGTGCTTCTCGTCAGCCTGCTGCTGCTTGTCGGCCGGGCGCTCGCGAGGGTCCTGGATGGACAGCGCGGCGGTGATCACCATGACCTCGGCCAGGCAGTCCTGCTTGTCGGCCTCGATGACCATGCGGGCCAGCCGCGGGTCGACCGGCAGCTGGGCCAGCTGGCGGCCGAGCGCGGTGAGCTTGCGCTGCTCCAGCGCGCCGAGCTCCTCCAGGAGCTTGACGCCGTCGGTGACGTTGCGCTTGTCCGGCGGGTCGATGAACGGGAACGCGGCCAGGTCGCCGAGCCCCAGCGCGGTCATCTGCAGGATGACCGAGGCCAGGTTGGTGCGCAGGATCTCCGGCTCGGTGAAGGCCGGCCGGGACTCGAAGTCCTCCTCGGAGTACAGCCGGATGCAGATGCCGTCCGAGGTGCGCCCGCAGCGGCCCTTGCGCTGGTTGGCGCTGGCCTGCGAGACCGCCTCGATGGGCAGCCGCTGCACCTTGAGCCGGCTGCTGTAGCGGGAGATGCGCGCGGTGCCGGGGTCGATGACGTAGCGGATGCCCGGCACGGTCAGCGAGGTCTCGGCGACGTTGGTGGCCAGCACGACCCGGCGCCCGGTGTGCCGCTGGAAGACCTTGTGCTGCTCGGCGGCGGACAGCCGGCCGTAGAGCGGGACGATCTCGGTGTTCTTGAGGTCGCGCTTGGTCAGCGCGTCGGCGGTGTCGCGGATCTCGCGCTCGCCGCTGAGGAAGACCAGGATGTCGCCGCTGCTCTCGCGGCCCAGCTCGTCGACGGCGGCGGCGATGCCGTCCACCTGGTCGATCGGCTCCTCGCGGCTCTCCCCCTCGTCGTCACCGGTCTCCTCGACCAGCGGGCGGTAGCGGACCTCGACCGGATAGGTGCGTCCCGACACTTCGATGACCGGCGCGGGGCCGCCCGGGCCGGCGAAATGCTCGGCGAAGCGCTGGGTCTCGATCGTCGCCGACGTGATGATCAGCTTGAGATCGGGGCGCTTGGGCAGCAGCTGGGCCAGATAGCCGAGGATGAAGTCGATGTTGAGGCTGCGCTCGTGCGCCTCGTCGATGATCAGCGTGTCGTAGCGGCGCAGCATCCGGTCGTTCTGGATCTCGGCGAGCAGGATGCCGTCGGTCATCACCTTGACCATGGTCTCGTCGGTGACCTGGTCGGTGAAACGGACCTTGTAGCCGACCGTCGAGCCCAGCGGTGTGCCCAGCTCCTCGGCGATGCGCTCGGCGACCGTGCGGGCGGCGATCCGGCGGGGCTGGGTGTGCCCGATCTGGCCGCGGACGCCCCGGCCCAGCTCCAGGCAGATCTTGGGCAGCTGGGTGGTCTTGCCCGAGCCGGTCTCACCGGCGATGACCACGACCTGGTGGTCGCGGATGGCGGTCAGGATGTCGTCGCGGCGCTGGCTGACCGGCAGCTCGTCGGGATAGGTGATCGGCGGGACGGCGGCCAGGCGGGCCGCACGCCGCTGCTCGGCCTCGGTCACCTCGGCGGCGATCTCGGTCAGCACGGCGGCCCGCGCGACCTCGTCGCGGATCCTGCGGGTGCCCTCGATGCGGCGCTGGAGCCGGCGCTCGTCGCGCGGCAGCAGCTCGGACAGGCGGCGGCGGAGCTCGGCGAGGTCCGGGCTGACGGGTGTGACAGACATGGCGCGTCAACAATAGGCAGATCCGGCCCGGAACGCCCGATGATTAACGCGCCGTCCGCATCACACCGGCGCGGTCACACCCGGGACAGCCCGTCGATCTGGGTCATCTCCTCGTCGCTGAGCACGAAGCCGTCGATCTGCGCGTTGCGGGCGATCCGCTCGGGGGTGGCGCTCTTGGGGATCACCACGATCTCGTGCTGCAGGTGCCAGCGCAGCACCACCCGGGCCGGGTCGACGCCGTGCGCGGTGGCGATCCGGGTCAGCACCGGGTCGTGCAGGTCGGTGGTCTTGAACGGCGAGTAGCCCTCGACCACGACACCACGCTCGCGGTGCTCGGCGACCAGCTTGGCGTCGTACAGCTTGGGACCCCAGCGGATCTGGTTGACGGCCGGCTTCTGACCGGTGGCGGCGATGAGTTCGTCGATGTCCTCGGTGCCGTAGTTGCTGACGCCCACGGCCCGGGCCCGGCCCTCGTCCCGGGCGGTCAGCAGCTCGCGCCACACCTGCACCGACTGGCCCCGGCGCGGCGGCCAGTGGATCAGCCACAGGTCGACGGCGTCCAGGCCGAGCGCGCTGAGGCTGGCGTCCAGGGTGGCGCGTTCCTGGCCGGCCCGGTCCGGCGGCAGCTTGGTGGTGATGAAGACCTCGTCGCGGGGCACACCGCTGTCGCGCAGCGCCCGGCCGACCTCGGCCTCGTTGCCGTACATGGTGGCGGTGTCGAGGTGGCGGTAGCCGGCCTCCAGCGCCTCACGCACCGCGTCGTACGCGGCACTCCCGCGGATCTGCCAGGTCCCGAAGCCGAGCAGCGGCATGTCGACCGGGCCACCCAGCGGTACGGAGGGAATCGTCATGTCCTCCATCTTGCCCACGGGGCGCCGGATCAGACCACGATGTTCGGGCCCGCCGGGATCAGTGCCGGGGCAGCCCGTTTCCCGGCAGCCGTCTCATTCGGTATCTCTCCGACAGCTTCCGGCCGGATGTCGCGGCCATGAGAGACCGAGGTGCCATGATCGTCGTCGCAGAGGACCACGAGGACATCCGGTTCGTGCTCCAGCGCGCGCTGGAGCGGGCCGGCCATCAGGTCGTCGTCGCCAGCGACGGCGCCGCGGCCCTGGAAGCGGTCCGCAAGCATCGCCCGGACATCGTGGTGACCGACGTCGACATGCCGCGGATGACCGGGCTGGACCTGTGCCGGGCGATCCGCGCCGACGCCGGGCTCAAGCACATCCCGGTGGTGCTGGCCAGCGGCTCCATGCTGCCCGGGGACGAGCGGGCGGCCGAGGTGGGCGCGAACGCGACGCTGCTCAAGCCGTTCCTGCCCGCTCAGCTCCTGGCGTGCGTGGCGGCACTGCTGCCGCCGCGGCCGGCCTGACCCCGGACAGCAGCGCCGGCGTCGACCCTTCGACGGCCGCACGCTCGGCCAGCGCCCGGTCCAGGGCAGCCAGATCGCCGGCTCCCTGATCGCCGGCAGCCTGGCCGGGCCCGGGGGTGGTGACGGCCAGCGGCAGAGTGAAGTGGAAACGCGTGCCCCCGCCGGGGTTGTCGGTGACGCCGATCGTGCCGCCGTGGCGCTCCACGATCCGGCGGCAGATGGCCAGTCCGAGGCCCGTGCCGGCGTAGCCGGCGGCGGTGCCGGCCCGGTGGAACGACTCGAAGATGTTCGGCTTGTCCGCGTCCGGGATGCCGATGCCGCGGTCGGCGATCTCGATCCGGGTCCAGCCCGGTGGCCCCGGCTGGGCCGTGACGTCGATGCGGGCGTGCCGGCCCGCCGGGACGTACTTGAGCGCGTTGCCGATCAGGTTGTCCAGCACGTGGCGCAGCATCGCCGGGTCGGCGTGCACGTCGGGCAGCGGCCCGACGTAGAAGTCGGGCGGCGGCGGCCCGCCGGGGCGCGGGCCGGCCAGGCGCTGCTCGATCACGTCGGCGACCAGCGGGCCGAGCCGCACGGCGCCCAGCTTGAGCGGCGCGTCGCGGGCGGTCGTGTAGGCCAGCAGGGTGTCGATCAGTGCCGCCATCCGGTCGGCGTTGTTGGCGATCCGGTCGAGGGCGGCGCGGGCCTCGAAGACCTCCGGGCCCTCGGGGGCGTCGGCCAGCTCGTCCGCCGCGACCTCGCAGTGCCCGCGGATGACCGCCAGCGGCGCCTTGAGGTCGTGCGCGACCACCCCGGCGAAGACGGCCAGGTCGGTCTCGTAGCGGCGCAGCTCGGTGATGTCGTGGAAGACGGCGACGGCGCCTTGGCACCCGGCGGCGTTGGCGTCCAGGGGCCGGCCGTCCACACTGACCAGGATGCCGTCCGGGCGGTGCGGGTTGCGGATGATCATCTCGACGCCGTCGGAGGACTCCCCGCGCAGGGCCCGGACCAGCGGCATCTCCTCGACCGGGAACGGGGTGTGCCCGTCCGGACGGAACAGGCCGTAGTGCTGCTGCCACTCCCCCGGCCCGTCGACGTCCTCGGGGACGCCGAGCAGCGCCTTGGCCGCCGGGTTGTGCAGCAGGAACGCGCCGGACTCGTCGACCACCCCGACCCCGTCGCCGAGGCTGGCCATGATCGCGCCGAGCAGGCCGGCCTGGCGGCGGCTCTCGGCCTCGGCGGTCCGCAGCTCCTCGGTCGCCACCAGCACCTGGGCCCGGGCCCGGGACCGGCCGGTGGCCAGGATCCACACCAGGCAGGCCAGCATGGACGTGGTCGACAAGCCGCCGGCCAGCACGATCAGCGGCATGCTGGTGTGCGCGCCGGGCAGATTGCGCGAGTCGGCCGCAGTGACCAGCGTCCACTGCCGGTCGGCCACCGGGAAGGTCGCCTGCCGAACCAGGTCCCGCCCGCCCGGCGCGTCGTACGCCGCCACCCGGACCCGCCGCCCGTCGCCGTTGATGGCGTACAGCTCGCCGTCGAGCAGGCCCTGGCTGGCGGTGCCCAGCACGCTGCCGAGGAAGTCCTGACCCCGCAGGCCCAGTGCCACCCAGCCCTGGAATTCCGGGAACCGCCCGGGTTGCGTGGCCGGGGCGAAGACGGGGGCGGCGAACAGGAACGACAGCTGCTGGCGGTCCGGCGGGATGCCCCGGTCGCGCAGCAGCACGTAGGTGTCGGAGACGGCGGGCCGCCCGGTGCGGCGGGCCTCGACCAGCGCGGCGGTGCCCTCGGCCGACAGCGCCACGTCGATGCCCGGCGTGGCCGGGGTGCCGTTGTTCAGGGTGCGCTGGAAGATCGAGAAGTAGTGCTCCGCGTGGGCGCTGCTGGGCGCCAGCCGCAGCTCGGTGGCCCCGCGGGCGCGCCAGAACGCCTCGGTCCGGGCGACAGCCTCGGTCCGGGCCGGCACGACGAAGGCGACGGTGCTGACGCCGAGCAGGCCGGCGCTCTCCAGCGGGGCCGAGGCGGCGGCGAAGTCGGTCGCGGTGATCCGGCTGTTGGTGCCCAGCCCGGCGGCGACCGCCTGCAGCAGGCTGCGGTAGCGCCCGGCCTCGCCCGCGACGGCCACCCGGGCCACCGAAGTGCGCTGGTCCATCACCCGGTCCGCGCTCTCGCGCTGGTCGGAGCGCAGGGTGCCGGCGGTGAGCAGGGTGCCGGCGAGCCCGACGACGAGCACAGTGGCGGCGAGCAGCGGGCCGACGAAGCGTCCTGACCACGCTCCGATCGCGCCGTCTTGCACCCTGGCACCGCGACTCCCCACCGAACGGAGCATAAGACGCGAATCACCCCCGCCGGCGAGGTTCCGCCGACGGGGGTGAGGAGGATTCACTTCCAGGTGTCGTACCGGTACAGGTCGTAGGAGGCCATGATGCCGGTGACCTTGGTGTAGTAGTTCGGGTCGGTGGCGTAGCCGGCCTTCCAGACCGCCCAGATGAACTTGTTGGCGTCCTTGGTGTGCACGAACGCCCCGGCGTAGCGGCTGTTGACCCGCAGGAAGCTGCCGTGGTCGCGGAACGAGTGCGACTGGGTGGCGTACGTCCGGAAGCTGGCCGAGGTGGCGAAGCAGCTGCCGGCCTTGGTGCACTCGTTGGTCCGGTACACGTGGCAACCGCTGGCCAGCTTGCCGTAGCTGCCGTTCTGGCACTTGATGCCGAAGTAGTTGCGGTCCACCGAGGCCAGGCCGCTGCGGCCCCAGCCGGACTCGAGAATGGCCTGCGCGATGGTCACCGACGGCGGGACGCCGTAGTCACGCCAGCCGCGCTGCGCGCCGGGCACCGAGGCCGCGATGAACTCGGCCGGGGTCAGCGTCACCGACGGCGCCGGGGCCGGGGAGCCCGCGCACACCGGCAGCGGGCCCGAGTAGATGTAGGCGTGCGAGATGTACGAGCCGGTCGGCGTGCGGTCCCACTGGTTCGTCGAGCGGACCGTGCCCGCCACGTACTGACCGGTGACGGCGCAGGTCAGGTCGATCTTCGCGCCGCTGGCGACCGTACCGGTGACGGACTCGATGGTGGCCGAGCCCGAGCGCAGGTTCACGCTGCCGTCGGTGCTCTTGACCGTGCCGATGACGTACCGGGCGGTGCCGGAGGTCTTGGTCTTGGTCGGTACGGCCGTCGGCGAGCTCACGGCACAGCGCGGCAGCGAGCGGGCCGCCTTCACGTAGCCGTGCGAGACGTAGCGGCCCGCGCCCAGCCGGTCCCACGAGGTGGTGGTCCGCAACGAGCCCTTGACCTTCTGGCCGGGCACGTAGCAGGCGACGGTGACCTTCTGCTTGTTGCGGACCGTGCCGGCCACCTTGGCGGTCAGCGAGGGCCCGGAGCGCACCTTGAGCGTGCTCCCGACGTGGATGGTGGCGGACACCCCGGCCGCTTCGGCGGCGCCGGGCGCCACGATCAGCCCGGCTCCGAGCGCGGCCAGCAGCAGCGGCGCGGTGAGCAGTCGGCGGGCGGTGTGCAGCATGAACATCCCCTTCATCGCGGCCGGCGTCCGTCTCGGCGTTGGTCTGAAGGTCGCGGGGCGGCGTTGCGGGGCCGGGCTGCGGGCGGGTGCATCCGGGTTGCCGGGGGCGGAGATGTGCTGCCTGGGGCGGATGGCGCGGGAGGGGACTATGATCCGCGGCGCGGACGTGCTTGAGATGTGACTCGTCTGGGCAAAGCGGAACCGCCCGCTCGTGACGTACTGGAGGACACCGCCGATGACGGCCCTGGCATCCCGCCCCGCAGAGAGCGCGGAACCCGCACCGGCCGACCGGCCGGGCCGGGGTTTCTGGCACGTGGTCGGGCACGCGTTCGTCGCGCTGCTCGCCGCGGCCGGCGTGGCCGGGGTCTATCTGGCCTGCGTGCGCACCCCGCTCGGGCAGACCGTGGACACGATGATGATGCAGGGCGCCGACGTGCGGCACGAGCGCGTGGTGCAGGTGCTGGAGCGCGCTCTGAACGGCACGACCCTGGCCAGCCTCGTGCTGGTCTGCGTGGCCGCGGCCGCGATCGGCTTCATCCGCCGCCGGGTCGACCTGGCGCTGGCCGCCGGCCTGCTGGTGATCGGGGCCAACGCCAGCACCCGACTGTTCAAGAACCGCCTGCCCCGCCCCGACCTGGACGGCTTCCCCGCGCCGAACTCCTTCCCGAGCGGCCACACCACCGCGGCCGCCTCGGTGGCGTTCGCGCTGATCCTGGTGCTGCCGTTCGCCATTCGCGGCACGGTCGCGCTGATCGGGGCCGCCTACGTGACGATCATCGCGATCGCCACCGTCTGGGCCGAGTGGCACCGCCCGAGCGACACCGTGGCCGCCCTGCTGGTCGTGCTGGCCTGGAGCGCGGGCGCGTCCGCGCTGGTCCGGGCCCGCCGGGCGCGGATCACCGGCGTGACCGCCCGGCCGAACAGGCTCGCCATGCTGGTCTTCGGTGGCATCGGCGCGCTCTGCGCGACGGCCGGCCTGCTCGGCATCGGCGCGGTCGTGCTATCCGAACGCGTCACGCCGGACCTGGTCTCCGGCCGGTTCGCGTTCATCGCCGGCTCGGCGGCCATCACGGCCGCGGTCGCCGGGGTCTTCGCGATCTGGGTGCGGCTCGCCGCCGGTGACCGGCCGGTGGGAGACCCGCCCGCCCTGGCGTCCGCGCACTCCGCGCCGGCCGCCGACTGAGGAGGTATCCAGCCATGACCACCCCCGAGAACCCGCACACCACCCCACCCGCCTCCATGCCGGGCGCCGGCGGCGCTGTCCCGCCGGGTCCGGCCGGTGTGCCGGCGATGCCCGCCGCCGATCCGACCGCGGGCGCGACTGCCGGAGCCGCGGCCGCGCCGACCGTGTCGGTGGCCACCTACCCTGACTACGCGCTGGCCCAGCAGGCCGTCGACTACCTGTCCGACAACCAGTTCCCGGTCGAGAAGACCAGCATCGTGGGCACCGACCTGCGTCTGGTGGAGAACGTGCTGGGCCGGATGACCACCGTGCGGGCGGCGCTCGCGGGCGCGGCCAGCGGTGCCTGGTTCGGCCTGTTCATCGGCCTGTTC
Organism: Actinoplanes sp. NPDC004185; assembly: GCF_053603475.1. Lineage (NCBI taxonomy): Bacteria > Bacillati > Actinomycetota > Actinomycetes > Micromonosporales > Micromonosporaceae > Actinoplanes > Actinoplanes sp. NPDC004185. Next base: position 14,379 of record NZ_JBSGFR010000091.1, read on the forward strand.
CTGGGCATCTTCAGCGACTCCAACTGGTTCGGGCTGATCTTCGTCGGCCTGCTCATCGGCGCGGCCTGGGGCGCGATCTTCGGCGCCATCGCCCAGGCCATGACCGGCGGGCGCCGCGACTTCACCTCGCGCAGCTCGCTGCAGGCCGGCCAGTACGCGGTGGTCGTGGAGGCGGACGTCGCCGACGGCGCCCGTCAGCTGCTGACCCGGCTCAACTGGCAGGCCAGCGGCGCTTCCTGAGCATGAGAAAAGCGCCGTCCCGTCGGGACGGCGCTTCTCCGGGCTCGCGTCCGGCTACAGCATCGGCTCGAGCTCGCCGCGCAGCTTGGTCAGTGCCCGGGCCAGCAGGCGGCTGACGTGCATCTGGGAGATGCCCACCTGGTCGGCGATCTGCGACTGGGTCAGGTTGCCGTAGAAGCGCAGGGTGAGGATCTTCTG
>NZ_JBSGFR010000092.1:0-12193 GCF_053603475.1 Actinoplanes sp. NPDC004185
CGCTACCACGCCACCGTGACCATCGCCTCGATCATGATCTGGCTCCGCGCCAACCCAGACCGAGCCCGCCCATGATCCGTCAGATTCGCTCTAGAAGGCCGGAAGCGTAAGGGCCGAGTGCTCGGGCCGGCCCTCAGCGGGCGGGAGGGAGTCGAGGCCGCGCAGCATCTCGTTGCGCTTGGCCAGGGCTTCCTCCGTACGAGGGAAGAGGGTGGAGTCGCCCTCGCCGACGAGATCCTGGTTCATCTCGACGAACGGCCGGGTGGCCTTCTCGAATGCCGCGAAAGCGGCCTCGTGGTCTGCGCCGGCCTTCAGGGCGCCGGCGAGCATGTAGGCGCCGACCAGGCCCAAGCTGGTCCCCTGCCCGGTCAGGAACGACGGGGCGTAGGCGGCGTCGCCGACCAGGGCGACCCGCCCGGCGGACCACCGGGGCATCCGGATCTGACTGATCACGTCGAAGAAGAGATCGTCGGCCGAGCGCATCGCGGCGACCATGCGGGGGATCTCCCACCCGTCATCGGCGAAGACCGAGGCAACGAGCTCACGTTGCGCCTCGGGGTCGCGGAAGGCTTCGTACGGCGGCTCCTCCCGGGCGAAGGTCAGGAAGCCGTGCACGTTCTCGCGGTCGCCGACCGCGTAGACGGCGGCCCCCCGGCCCGGGCGGCTCCAGGCCAGACCCTCACGGGAGAGGCCGAGCTCGTTCGGCATGGTGAATCCGGCGAAGCAGTGGCCGAGGTACCGGTGGAACTGCGCCTCGGGCCCGAAGGCCAGGCGCCGGGTGTTCGAGTGCAGGCCGTCCGCGCCGACGACGAGATCGAAGGTGCGCTGCGCTCCGCTGCGGAAGGTCACCTCCACCCCGTCCGGGCGCTGGTCGAGGGACGCGATGCTGTCCTCGAACCGGAACTCCACATCGTCGCGGACCGTGGCGTACAGGATCTCGGTGAGGTCGCCCCGCGGGATCTCCAGGTCCCGGCCCTCGACCCCGCGGACCACGACGTCCGGCTTGACCGAGGTGATCACACTGCCGTCCGGGTTGAGGAAGGTGAGCCGTTCCGTGTTGATGTGGGCCTCCCGCAGCTTCGGCAGGACCCCCATCCGGTCGACGACTTCCAGCGCTGTCCCGCGGATGTCGATCGGATAGCCGCCGCCGCGGATCGCGTCCGCCTTCTCCACGACCGTGACCTCAAAACCGTGTCGCCGCAGCCAGAACGCCAGTGTGGGACCGGCGATACTCGCGCCGGAGATGAGTACCCTGCTCATGACCTGCCTCCCAGGTAGCTACCTCAGGTATCTATCCCGGAAACCATATACCTAACTTAGGTATCGAAACGAGCGTGATGACCGACACCACCGACGAGGCGGAGTTCGACCTGCTGGCCGTGCTGCCCCGCCTGAGTCAGCTCGGCACGGTGATGAACCGGAGCCGGCTCATCGAACGCGCCACCGAGAGCGCCGGCGCCGACCTCGACCGCCCGGCGATATCGGTGCTCGTCACGCTGCACATGGGAGGCGGACCGCTCCGGATCGGCGAGATCGCCAAACGGATGCAGGTCGTCGGCCCGCACGTCACCCGCCAGGTGCACGAGCTGGAACGGCGCGGCCTGGCCCGGCGGATCCCCGACGCGCTCGACCAGCGGGCCCGGCTGGTCGAGCTGACCCCGGACGGAACAGCCGCGGTGGAGCGCTACATGGGGACCGTGCTGGGCCTGCTCGGCGACGTTCTCGCCGACTGGTCGCCGGAAGACCGCCGCACCTTCGGACGGCTGCTGGAACGCTTCGCCACCGACCTGACCACCCGTCTCCACACCCTGGACGACGAGTAACCGGCGCAGGCTTCCGGGCCACCAGTTCCGGAACGGCCACAGCGCCGCTCACGAAACACCGCAGATGTCCGTCACCCGCCTTGTGAAGTCCTCGTTTATCAACGATGACGTCGATTGTCGGTAAGCGAGGCGACCGTGAGTGACACCGCTGTTGGGACGGACGCAGGCGGCATGCGGCTCGGCGTCTACGTCGACACGGTGGTCGACATCAATCACGGCGACATGTCCATCGTGCAGACCAACGCCGCCAGTTTGGCGTTCCTGTCCTTCGTCTGCGAAGTCGGATCCCGTTTTTCCAGTCTGACGATCTTCGCCAGGCAGTCACCGAACGCTGGAGCCGACTTCTCCCTGCCCGGCAAAGTTGCCGTCGCCGGCCTGCCTTACTACCCGACGGTGTCGCCCAGTGCATTGGCGACCAACGCCCATGCGACCGTCCGTGCAATGTGGCGACACCTCGACAATGTCGATCACGTCTGGGTTTTCGGGCCGCATCCCTTCGGGCTCCTGCTCACCGCCCTGGCTGCGGCCCGGCGCCGGAAGGTGACGCTCGGCGTCCGGCAGGAGACCCTGGCCTATTTCTCCAGCCGGATGAAGCCGGGTGTCCGCGGCGCCGGACTCTCGCTCGCGGTGCGACTGCTGGACGCGTCCTGGCGGCTGCTGTCGCGGAAGCTGCCGACGACGGTCGTCGGTGCGGGCAGCGAAAAGGCCTACGGTGGACCACGGGCCGGTCTGTATCCGATGAGCATTTCGCTCGTCCGGCGCCGCCATCTCAGCCCGGTCGGCCCACGGCGTGAGCTGACCGATCCGATCGAGTTGCTGTCCGTGGGCCGGCTGGCACCGGAGAAAAATCCGATGCTGCTGCTCGACGCGCTCGCGATATTGCATGCACGCAGCCCGCACCGGTTCCGACTGACCTGGGTCGGGGATGGCGAGCTGCGGTCGGCAGTCGGCGAGAGGGTGGCAGAGCTCGGTCTTCAGAATGTCGTCTCACTGCCAGGATTCGTGCCGATCGGTCCGGAACTGATGGAGTATTACCGCCGCTCGGATCTGTTCGTCCTCGTCTCGGTGACCGAGGGTTTGCCACAGGTTCTCATCGAGGCTCAGGCGAACGCCGTTCCGATCGTGGCGACCGACGTCGGCGGGGTCGGCGTGGTGCTCGACAACGGCAGAGCCGGCGTTCTGGTGCCGTCAGGCGACCCGGTGGCGTTGACGGAATCGATCGACAGCCTGGTCGCCGACGACAAGCGGATGACCGCTCTGGTGAAGCGAGGGCGGGAACTCGCGGAGATGCGAACCTTGGAAGAGACCTCCGCTTCGACGGCTGCCTTCCTCGCGGCCGGCGCCCGACAGGAGACCGAGGCATGAGCGCCGTCACGAATGGACGCCCCCGGGTGGCGTTGATCATCCCGTGCTACAACGACGGCCGTTTTCTCTCCGAGACCCTCGAGTCGGTGCGGGAACAGGAGCAATGCGAGATCGTCGTGGTGAACGACGGCTCGACTGACGCGCGCACGCTTCAGGTCCTGGAGGAGTTGCGTGAGGCCGGCGTCCAGGTGGTCACACAGCCGAATCAGGGGCTGTCCGCCGCCCGCATGACCGGCGTCAGGCAGACGAGTGCGCGATACATCTACCCCCTCGACTCGGACGACCGGCTCGCGCCCGGAGCCCTGCAGCGCCTCGCGGACGTACTGGACGCGCGGCCCGAGGCGGACCTGGCCTGGGGTGACTACTCCTGTTTCGGCGCTTTCACCTGCCGGGTCCCGGGCGCTCGCAATCTCGACCCGTGGCGGATCACGTACATCAACGAGGTTGTCGTCGCCAGCATGATCCGGCGCAGCGCACTGACCACGGTGGGCGGCTGGGACATGGGCTCCGGGTTCGAGGACTGGGACCTCTGGATGAAGCTCGCCGAGGTCGGCGCGCAGGGCGTATATGTCCCCGAAGTGACCTTGCACTACCGCCAGCACGAAACGCCGAGGATGTATCGGGAGAGTGTCGGTCGCGCCGATTCATTACGCACCCAGCTACGCAGCCGCCGACATCGTCTGTTCGCCGAACGAAAGGTGAACTGGCGGCTTTCTCAATCGTCGTGGGGGGTCAAGGCGATGTTTCCTGTCGTCGGCATCGTGCCCGGCCTCCCGGAGCGTCGACGGCAGCAGTGTTACGCCCTCATCCGGGACGTGTTCGAACCCGATATGAGTTCGGAGATGTTCTGGGGTCCCCGTGCGCGACTTCGGCGGTGGCGCCGCCGATCGGCAGCCGCCACGTCGTGACGCCCGGTCACTTGAGGGCCTGCCTCAGCCGCGAACGCCGCTCAGCCTCGAAGAGCTGCGCTGAACGGCCGTTCGCGCCAGGTACGCCAGGGCGCCGACGGCCGGCCCGAACCGCATCGATCCGGCGAGGAAACCGGCACCCCAGGCAAGGTGCATGACGGCGAAAACGGCGGGCAACAAGGCACAGTCAACAGGTCGTTGTCCGCGACCCACTTCGCGGCCGGCGACCATGGCCGCGGCCACGAGCCACGCTGCGATGCCGGTACGCGGCAGCCAGCCATAGGGTCCGGGCAGGAACGCCAGGGCGGCGACGAGCGAGAATGCTGGTGGCAGGACGTGTGATCGTCGCATGCTCGTAGGATGGCGCCGACAGGTCTTGGCCCGGTACTGCCCATAACGCCAATACTGACGGGCCAGTGAGGGCAGGCTGTCGCGTGGGGTGTAAGTGGCAGCCATCTCCGGAAGGCAGACAATCCGGCCGCCGGCCGCGCGCACGCGTGCAGCCAGTTCGCCGTCCTCGTTGACCGGCCAGCCTTCATCCCAGCCGTTGAGGTTCTCGAGCGTTCTGCGAGGCAGGATTCCGGTGAACCCGGTGTCGGCGTCCTGCTCTGGGCCGAGGCGCCGGAAGGTTGCACCTCCGATGCCCATCGGCGTGTTCAGCGCCATGGCCACGCGCCTCGACCATCGGCCGTCACCGGCCGCGAGCGCCGGTCCGCTCACCCACTCGACGCCCCCGGCTCCGAGGCGTGCCAGCCCGGCGGCCAGATAACCCGCCGGATAGAGCGTATGCGCGTCCATCCGCGCGATATAGCTGCCCCGAGCCGCGCGCAGGCCGATGTTGAGTGCCGTCGGGATCTGCCGTGCCGGGTTGTCCAGGATCCTGATCCTCGGATCTCGGACGGAGACATTCTCCACCAGTTCCCGGCTCCCGTCGCTCGATCCCCCGTCGATCACCAGGATCTCCAGTCCGCCGGGCACCTGCTGGCTGCACATCATCGCCAATGTGGTTTCGATGTGTGACGCCTCGTTGAAGACAGGCACCAGCACCGATACCGCCGGAGTGCCACTGTTCTGCGGCATGTCATCCCTTCCGCCGGTTCAGCGACCGCATCAGATGTGCAATGTCGGACGAACGCGGCAACAGCGAACGGTATTGCAGGTGAAGCGTTCGATGGACGAGGCCCAGCGCGACGATCCCGCAGATCAGATAGGAGACCGCGGATGCGAAGGCCGCGCCGGTCGCGCCGAACGGCGGGATCAGCACCACGTAAAGGACGATCGCGACGGCGAACCCGGCACCGTGAGCGATCGACTCGTGCATCGGCCGCGATTGGGCTACCAGTGCGGTTCCGAAGATGTTCAACGCCATCAGCCCGAAGGCGCCGAAAGCGAGAATCCGGAGGTCGAGCACGGAGTCCGAGAATTCCGAACCGAAGATGGTCACGCAGAGGAACGGCGCGGCCAGCACCGCTCCACCGACGATGATCAGCACGAGCACGACGAGGACGCGAAAGATGCGAGCCGACTGACGACCGGCCTCCGCGGCCGAGGCCCGCAGCAGATCCGGCCGGAAGGTCACGCTCACCGCCCGGGACAAATGAACGATGGCGTCGAACCATGCCACGGCGACGCTGTAGGTACCGAGCTCACGGGCACCGGCATAGGCCCCGAGCATCCAGTTGTCCAGACGGTAGGTGCCGGTCAACATGACGCTGCCGAGGTGGCTGCGCAGTCCGAACCCGACTATCTGCCGGAGAAGCTGCGCCGAAGGAACGGCGAATCCGGACGCACGGCCGACGTGGATCACGACCAACCCGGTAGAAACCGCGAGACCGACCACCCAGTTCGTGACGGCAACGCGGATCGTCAGGCCGTCCACCGCCGCAAAGCCCACATTGAGGGCGACGGTGGCCAACGGCGCGCTGATCCAGCCAAGGCTGGCCAGCCCCAGGTCATATGAGGCACGGGCCAGGTTGAGGAAGTTGGTCTGCAGGATCGAGATCGGGATCGCGCTGATCGCGATCAGCACATCGACGTCGGTCAGCTGGATTCCCGGGGTCGGGACGACCCGCAGAACGATCCAGGCCGCTGCCACGCCCAGCAGGCCCAGCCCGCCTGCGAGCAACACACCGGCACCAGCGAGAGCCGGCCGTTCTTCCGGCCGGGTTCCACTGATGTTGACCATGGCCTCGTAGGCGCTCAAAGTGGCCAGGAACGCGACCAGCCCAGCGACGCTCGTGAGAAAGGCAACCTCACCGCGGCCACTGGCGCCCAGCACGCGCGCGGTCAAGACCACGTTGGCCAGACCACCAGCGGACGCGGCCAGGAATGACCCGTAGGTCTGGACCGCCGCGCGGAGCATCGGCGGCCGGTGGTCTGCGGGCAAGGCCTGCGTGTCTTTCATGACGCGGGGCACGATGCTGCAACCGGCGTCATGTCCACCTGGCGTTCTGGGTGCCACGATGTCTCGGCCCGCGCCAGCGAAAGCAGGACCGGTCCGATGGCGAGCACAAGCCACAGCCTGTAATCCCGCGCCATGCTGAGGAATGCGGCCGAGCCCAGCATCGAGATGACGGCGACCGCCACGCTGCGGCTCAACGCGGCCAGGTCGCGACGACCGCTCACGGTGAAGTGGTGAGCGGCACGCAGCGAACACCAGGTGCAGAACGCGACGACCGCGAGGAAAAGCACGAGGCCGATCACGCCGGTGTCCGCCCAAAGCTGCAAGTAGGCGTTGTGGGCCACCAACGGTTGTTCCGCCAAGGCCGACGCATTCCGCACCTCGCCGATCTCCAGCGCGACGGCCGGTTCATGAACCTGAAAGTTGGCCAGACCCAGACCCGCGATGGGACTTTCCAGCGCCAGGTGGAGGGCGGCCCGCCACAAGTCCTCCCGGCCCGACCCGCCGTCGCTGGAGACCACCAGCCGTTGCCACGCCGCCGGGAAGTTGTAGAGCCACAATGCGGCCGAGCCGGCTGCGCACACCGAAGCCGCGAGTACCCAGCCGATCGCCTGCCTGAAGATCACCAGCGCTGCGATCAACGCGACACCGGCTGAGACCACAACCATGCGCGACCCTGTTCCGGCCGCGGCCGCCGCCAGCACCAGGATCGCCACCGCGATCGTCGACCGGACCCAGAAACGGCGAACCGCACACGCCAGACCGAACGCCATGATCGCCGCCGCGACGAGTCCGGCACCCAAGATGTTGGGGTCTCCAGCGGCGCCCGAAATGCGGTTGTCTGTGCTGGTCAGCGGGTCGGCGGAGGCGGAAGCCGTCGAGCGCAGGGCGATCATGCCGGTCGTGGCGGCAAGCGTTGCGGAGGCGACAAACGTTGCTACCAGGAGCAGAAGGCGCCTGGTTGAGGTGATGCGGATCAACACCAGGGCGAAAACCGTCAGCGCGATCGCCCACGGCCAGTACTCACCCACCGCGGCCGCCGGGTCGCCGGCCCACAGCATCGTCGCTCCGAACCACGAATACATCGCGACGACGAGGACGATCAGCCAACGGAACTCATGGATTCGTTCGTCAGTGATCGACCGGCGCCGGACCGCGTCCAAGGCCCACGCGGCCACACACAGCACAAAGCCCACTTTCAACAGTGCGTTGCCGGCTGCGCTGTACGGGACGAACATGGCCGGCAACCAGCAGAGCAGGCCCGCGGTCGGATTCAGGAAGCAGCAGACCGCGAGGGCCACTGCGCCTACCGCACCGACCGCAATCCGCGCATCGATCCCGACCAACACCCCGAGGGCCGGCGCTGCGCAGATCACAGCCGGAACCAGGAACATGCCGTCGAACTGCGCAGGCCGCCTGTGCAGAGCGGCTGTCACCTGTCCCAGCCGTGGATGTCCAGCCTGTGACCAGGCTTCTGAGTTCCGTCGTCGAACCTGGTCATGCGAGTTCTTGCCCATACTCCGGCGACGGCGAGGCAGAGACCGAGGAATGCCGACAATGCGATCTTGTACTGTGCCGGCAGGCCGGCTGGGGAAGTCGGCAGGCTTGCGGGCTGAGCCATCGACAGTGAGGGATCACCGGTTCGGGCCATCAATTCGAGTCGCGCCCTGGTGGCCTGGTTCGGTTTGCCGGCGGGCAGCTTGTTGCGCAGGGCGAGAAGGTCAGCCGCCCGTTTCTTGATCTCCGAATTTCTCGTCGCGAGGGCGTTCTCCATGAACGCCGTCGCCAGCCGGGCGGCAGCAGATGGCGAGTCGGCCTGCGCTTTCACCTCGACGACATAGCTTTGTCCCAACGGCTCGAGAGATACACCTCGATCGACGGATGCCGGGTCCCAGGGCGCGCCAAGCGCGGTGGCGGTGGCGGCTGCGGCGGTCGGTGTGTCAAGCAGCGCGACGGCCGTCTGCAGCGACCGCGCGGGCTCGACGGACTCGCTGACGAGGCCCAGTCCCGGCATATCGGCCTCGGTCGTGACGGGTGCGACCAGGATGCGTGCGGAAGCGTCCCACTTCGGCGGCACCACATACACATAGCCGGCCGTCGCAGCGACACACGCGGTGACGACCAAGGCAACGAACCTCCAGTGACGGACCATTGCGCCCAGCGTCCGAGCTGATGCCGGTGGCATCAACCCCATACCGGCGATTGACGCCTGCCGGCCCCGAGCCGCCGTGCTCGGCTTTTCCTTGAGTTGCGGATTCATCACCGGGGAGCGCCTACTCGACTAGGTTCGGGAGCAACGGGGGTCGCCTGGTTGGGAAACGTGAGGAAGCTACCTGAAGCCACTGCCGGGTATGCACCGGCGTCCTGCCACTGACGATCGAATACCACGGTCCGGACGGTTTCCAGCAGAGTCACGCAATCTACGGAGAACGAGCGATGCTTGATGTAGTAAAGGTCGTAGCAGACCTTCAGTACCGACCCGTCCTCAGATCCCGCGTAACCACCACGCACTTGGGCCCAGCCGGTCAGGCCCGGTCGCACAAGATGCCGGACGTCATAGTAGGGAATCGACGAACGCAAACGTTCCGCGAGGACCGGTTGTTCGGGTCGCGGGCCGACGATACTCATGTCACCGCGAAGAACGTTCACGATCTGTGGTAGCTCGTCGAGGTGAGTGCGGCGCATGAACCGCCCGATCCAGGTGACCCGGGGATCCGTACGGGACGACCACTGCTGGACCGCGCCGGAGGACCTCATGGAACGCAGCTTCAGAATCTCGAAGGGACGGCCGCGCTCGCCGATCCGGATCTGACGGTAGAAGACCGGGCCGCCGTCCAGCTTGACGAGAACAATGAGGGGAATGAGCACAGGCACGGCGACGAGGCCGGCCACAAGGCTGACGACCACATCGAAGATCCGCTTGCTCCGTGGAATTTCTTGCCGATAGCTCGGGTGCAGCACCGACTCGAGCCAGCACGGCTCGATCGCCGCCAGCGGTGTCAGCCCGAATGTGTCCTCGTAGAAAGAGGCCAGCGAAAGCACGCGCACCTTCAGGTCGAGACAGCCGGCGGCCAGCAATGCGAAGACGGAACGACGGGTCTCCTCCGAGGTAACCAGCAGGAGGTCGATCCCGTTGGCCTCGATGATGGCAGGCAGCTCACTTTTTGAGCCCAGATGGTGGTTGTCGCTCTGGAGCAGATTGGCCGATCGCTCCGCGACATATCCCACGATCTGACCGGCGGCCGGCTGAAGTGCCAGTTCGCGGGCCAGCGTCGCGGCCAGGTCCGAGTCGCCGAAGAGCGCGATCCGGACCGTTTTGCGTTTCGACTGCCGGCGGAAGGACAGCAGGACGATGCCCGCGCTGCCGATCAGACAGACCGCCACGAGATTGCGCGACGGAATATGCATCGGTTGCGTGAAGAGGCCGGACACTTGCGTCATGAACAAGATCATCAATGGTGCACTGGCCGGCACCAGCCGCTTCGCGAACGGAAGAAAATGAGCAAAGGGACGACCGCTTCGGATGATCAAAAGGGATATGCACATGGCCGCCGTGACGGCTGGAGTCTCATACCAAGTCAGCGACTCGGTCACGGCGGCAAGCCCGATCGTGGCGATCGAGACGAGCGTCGCGATTTCAATGCCTCCCACGTCCGGTGCGCTACGGAATCGCTCTCGCACGGCGGCATGCTCCTGTTTCCGGTTTTGGGCGTGGCCCGCTCGATGACTCACGGGCCGGACGACAACGTTTTCAATTAATTGTGCATGATCGCGTCGCCGCAAAAGGCTGGCCCTCTTATGTTCACTCGCCAGGGATCAGCCGAACCGGCACGGCAGCCATGACCGGTCGGCGACTCGCCCTCAGTCACACGCCGACGTGACCTGGAACTCAGACGTTGACCGTCGGAACCAGTCGATCGTCGCGCGTAGGCCACGATCCAGACTGGAGTCCCGTGCCTCGGGCATCAGCATCCGCAGTCGGCTGTTGTCCGCTTGCGAGTCCCGGACATCGCCGGGCCGGACCGGGGCGAATTGCAGATCAATCGGCCGTCCGATGATCGATTCAATCGCCTTGGCCACGGTGAGAACCGTTGTTCGCGTGCCGAAAGCCAGGTTGACGGGCGCCGGGCTGGACACCCCGTTGAGGGCCGCGTCGGCAAGAACCTTTACCAATGATCCGACATAGGTGAAGTCCCTGGACTGAGTTCCGTCACCGTAGATGACGAGAGGCCGGTCATGAAGGGCCGCGTCGATGAACGAGGGGATGACTGCCGCATACGGATGGTCCGGCGACTGGAACGGGCCGTAAACATTGAAGAATCTGAACGAGACGACCGGGAATTTGTAAGTCGACGCATAGGCCAGCGCATACGATTCGGCGGCAAGCTTGTTGGCGGCATACGGGCTCACCGGCAGAGCGGCGTCGTCCTCATTGCTGGGTAGCTTCTGCGTATTGCCGTACACGGCCGACGACGAGGCGAACACGAATTGTTTGTGGAACTCTCGACAGGCTTCCAAGATGCCGATAGTACCGTTCACGTTCACGTCATGACTCGAAAGAGGATCCGTGACCGAAAGGGGCACGGATGGCTGGGCGGCCAGGTGAACGACCGCGTCACTGTGACTGACCAATTCCGCCACGGTGTCACGGGAGAGGATCGTGTCCTTGACCACTTCGACCGCGAGCGACGCGATGTTGGAAATGTCTCCGGTGCAGAAATTGTCGAGCACGGTGACGCCTTCGACGTCGGGCCGTGCGAGCAGCTCGCTGCACAGATTTGCGCCGATGAACCCGGCTCCGCCCGTAACCAGAATTTTCATCTTCGGTCCCACCCAATTAATGCAGATCGATTCGACACAGCGACAAGCGCCCTGCTCTCATCGGAGCCGATGCGATTGAGAGCGCCCTTGCCTTACTTATTTTCGGCACCTTGCCCGAGCTCCGCGACAGCGATTGTGCTTTTCAGCCGGACGGCGTAGAGCGTTGATAGTTGAGGAAATCCTTCCCGGGCCTGCCCACCCCGCGGGACGGGTGGGCATCGTTCACTGACGATCGATGTCAACGCTGATCAACGAGACCTGGGTGGCCTGGTGACGGACGATACGGCGCCGAACCCGGCGAATGGGCTCGCCGCCAGGAATTCACTGGGAAGGGCTAGCCCGATCAGCCGCTGCGGGTCACGCTGCCCGTTCACCGAGAAAATGCGTTCGGCCAACGGTCACCCGACTCAGCGACACGGCGGGAACCGGATGCGAAAAGCTTTTCGATCGAGGTGGCTCGGTGCGTGCGCTGAAGTTGGCACTCCCCTTGTCGGACCCCACCGAGCGCGGCCGGGCGGGCCGAGGTGCCGGGCTCTACGCACTTTCGTGTGGTCTTGGCTCCGCGAGTACTCCCTCGCGAGGGGCCGACATTGGACACCGGTAACCGTTCCGGGCACGCTGTACCCGTCGCCTTGGGGTCTGCTTGGAGAGATGCGATACACGTTCATGCGAACTGCATCCGGCCGAGCCGTCGCGGTCTTGCTGCTGGTGGCCTCACTGGCCATGTCGGTTGTCGGATGCCACAGGTCGGCCGACGCCCCAGACGGTTTCGTGAGCCAAGATCCTCGTGTCGGTGGGCGTCTGTTCGCTGCCACCAGCCCGTTCAACCAGGTCATTCCCGTGAACCCGCAGCTGGATCCGAAGTCCGCGGACTA
>NZ_JBSGFR010000093.1:0-11844 GCF_053603475.1 Actinoplanes sp. NPDC004185
GACAGCGACTCCTGGCGTAGCGACAACCCGCTGCTGTTCGACGGCTCCGGCAACAAGAAAGCCGCCTACACCTCAGTGCTCAACGCCCTCAATGCCGGTGGCACGACCAATCCCACCACGCCGCCGGTCACCCCGCCGGTCACCACGTCGCCCCCGCCGCAGACCGGCGCGGGCTGCACCGCCTCGGTCTCGCTGAACAGCTGGAACGGCGGCTACGTGGCCACCGTGCGGGTCACGGCCGGCTCCTCGGCGGTCAACGGCTGGACCGTCAATGTGACGCTGCCGTCCGGTGGCGCGGTCACCGGCACCTGGAGTGCGACCAACACCGGCACCACCGGGACGGTCAGCTTCCGGGGCGTCGACTACAACCGCCAGATCACCGCGGGCGGCAGCACCGAGTTCGGGTTCCAGGGCACCGGCGCCGGCCCCGGCGCCACGCCCACCTGCACCGCCGGCTGAGCCGCCGAACCGCCGCCGGCCCGGACGATCCGGGCCGGCGGAGCCCGCTGTCCGCGACCTCACCCGGCCGTGCCGGCCGGATCGTCCGGCACGGCCGGGCGGCTCGCGGCACCGGCCGGGGGGCCCGCGGCGCCGGCGAGGTGCCGCACGACGGCGGCGAGGATGATCCGCTGTCCGGGCGGGGTCGGGTGCACCCCATCGGCCTCCAGCAGCTCGCCGGGCGCACGGGCCCACGGGGCGTCGTGCAGGCCGACGGACCGGGCATCGATCCGGCGGACCCGGGCCGCGATGTCGGCGACCGCGTCCGCGTCCCAGCTCAGCGGGAGGCCCGCGAAGAACGTGTCGGCCGCTGGAGCGTCGACGGCCGGAGGCGTGACGAGCGTGATGCCGGCCTTCAGGTCGCGGGTGACGAGGTCGACGAGCGCCCGCAGATTGCGTTCCGTCTCGGGACCGGTGGCCATGGCATACCCGGCCGTCCTGCCGTGCCGCCGCGCGTCGTTGGTGCCCAGCAGCAAGAGCACGTGGGTGGGGCGCGCCGCCTCCAGCAGGTCGAAGCGTTCCAGCACATCGGCGGTCGTGTTGCCGCTGAGCCCGAGATTGCGCAGGGTGAGGCCGCCCGGGCCGGCCGCCGCGAGGGCCGCGGCGAGCATCTCGAACCAGCCGACCCGGTCCGCGGTGATCGAGTCGCCGACGGCCACGAGGCGGTCACCGGCCCGGAAGGGCAGCGCCTCGATCGCCGTCCGCAGCCCGGCGTCGGCGAGCAGGTCCGCCGCCGCCCGGCCGGCCTCGGCCCGCAGGGCCTCGATCCCGGCGGCGACCTCCTCCGGGCGGATGGCCAGCATCCCGGCGAGCAGGTCGTGGTGCACGGTCGCGGCCACCGGGTGGCGGGCCAGCATCGGCCAGTTCTCGGTACGGGTGTAGCGCAGGAACTGCCTGCGGTCGTGGTCGGTGGTCATCCCTTGAGTGAGCCCTGCAACAGAGCGGCGACGAAGCGGCGCTGGAAGATCAGGAAGATGGCCAGGGTGGGCGTCAGGATGAGCAGCGAGCCGGCGCACAGCAGCGGGATGTCCGTGCCCCACTGGCCCTGGAACGCGCCCAGCGCACCGGCCATCGTCCGCTTCGCCGGATCGTCGACCAGCACGATGGCGAGCAGGAACTGGTTCCAGGTCCACAGGAACAGCAGGATCCCCAGCGACGTCAGGGCCGGCCGGGCCAGCGGCACGTGCACCCGCCAGAACAGCTGCCAGGTGTTCGCCCCGTCGATGCGCGCGGCCTCGGACAGCTCGTCGGGCATGGTGACGAAGTGCGCGCGCATCCACAGCACGGAGAAGGGCATGAACAGGCCGATGAGCGGCAGGATGATGGCCCACCGGGTGTTCAGCAGGCCCATGTCGCGCACCTGGTAGTACAGCGGGGTGATCAGGCCCTCGAAGGGCAGGGTGAGCCCGAGGACGAAGACCAGGAAGCCGAGCCGGTGGCCGGGCATCCGCAGATGCCCGAAGGCGAAGCCGGCCATGGTCCCGAACAGGATCGAGACCGGTACGACGCCGAGCACGATCAGCGCGCTGGACAGCAGCAGCCGGTCCATGTTCGCGGCCTGGAAGGCGTGCGCGAAGTTGCCCCACTGCGGGCGGCTGGGCCAGGACAGCCCATCGGGATAGGTCCCCGAGGGGTGCAGGGCGGTGACGAAGAGACTGAGGAACGGCAGCACGGTCAGCACCATGAGCAGGACCAGCAGGACCCGCCCGGTCAGGGTCTCGCGACGGGTGACGATCATCGGGTGCCGTCCCTGGTGAGCCGTTGGATCGGGAGGACGCAGAGCAGGACCAGCACGGTCAGGGCGACGGCGAGCGCCGAGGCGGTGCCGACCTCCCGCTCGGCGAACGCGAGGTAGTAGATCTCCAGGCCGGGCACCATGGTGGCGTTGCCGGGGCCGCCCTGGGTGGAGACGTAGATGATGTCGAAGCTGGCCAGGGCGGAGATCACCGTGACCGTGACGCACACCCCGATCTCCTGGCGCAGCCCGGGCAGCGTGATCGAGCGGAACTCCCGCAACGGGCCGGCGCCGTCGAGCCGGGCCGCCTCGTACAGGGAATTGTCGATCTTGCTCATGCCGGCCAGCAGCAGCAGGGTGCACAGTCCGATCTGGACCCAGGCGCCGATCACCCCGACCGCGGGCAGCGCGGTGCCGAAGTCCCCGAGCCAGGCCCGGGTCAGCGAGCCCAGGCCGAGGCCGGACAGCAGCTGGTTGATCAGGCCGGTGGTCGAGAGCAGCCAGGTCCACATGATGCCGGCGGCCACCAGCGGGATGACCTGGGGCAGGAACAGCACCGTCCGGGCGACCAGGGCCAGGCGGCTCCGGGCGATCTGCCGGATGGTCGCCGCGACCGCCAGGCCCAGCAGCACCGGCACGAAACTGAAGAACAGGATCAGCTCGAAGGCGTGCAGGATCGTGGCCGACAGCTCCGAGTCGGTGAACAGCCGGACGTAGTTGTCCAGGCCGATCCATTCGGCCGCGCCGATGCCGTTCCAGTCGTAGAAGGAGTACTGGACGGTGAGCAGCAACGGGCGGATGACGAAGGTCAGGTAGACCACGACGGCGGGCAGGGCGAAGAGCCAGCCGAGCCAGGCCGAGCGGGGGCGGCGGCGCCGCCCCCGCCCGGTGGCCGGCTCCGCCGTCACAGCGAGAGGTCCGGCCATCGGGTCAGCCCTTGACCTGACTCTCGTAATCCTTCTGCACCGCGGTCAGCAGGCCCTGCGGGGTCTGCTGACCGGCGGCCAGCTTCTGCAGCTGCGGCGTCCAGCTCTTGGCGTAGATGGCGCCGGTCGCGTTGGCGATGAAGTCCATGGCGCCGTTGTCCTTGCCGATGGTCGCCCCGGCGGCCAGGGTGCTCGCGGTGACGGTGTCCTGGCCGACCGCGGGCATGTACGCGTCGGTCGGACCCATCGGGTGCGAGCCGCCGACTTTCACGCCGAGGTCGCGCGCCTTCTGGTCGGTGGCGACCCAGTTGAGGAAGAAGGCGGCGCAGTCGGCGTTCTTGGACTTCGCGCTGATCCCGTAGGTCAGCGGGGCCGACATCGCGGCCTGCTTGCCACCGGCCTGCGCCGGGGGCATGAGGAAGAACCCGGCGTTGCCGGCCATCTGCTTGTCGAGGTTGCCGGACTCCCAGTCGCCGCTGAAGATGAACAGGTTCTTGCCGCCGATGAAGCGGCTCATCATCATCGCGTAGTCCTGCGAGTTGATGTCCGGGGCCAGGTAGCCCGCCTTGATCCACTTCTCCAGGTGCTGGGTGGCCTGCAGGTTGCTCGGCGTGTCGATGGTGGCGCCCTGCTTGTTGAAGATCCAGTCGTTGATCGGGGCGGTCTGGCCGTACGCCGCCATCAGGTTCTGCAGCGGGAACGCGAGCCCGCCGGTGGCGCCCCCGTTGAACTGGTTGATCGGGGTGATCCCGGCGGCCTTGGCCTTCTGCAGCACGGCGTCGAAGTCGGCCAGGGTCTGCGGCGGCTGGGTCATCCCGGCCTGGGCCGCGAGCTTCTTGTTGTAGAAGATCCCGGTCATGCTGAAGTTGAGGCCCATCGCGTAGAGGGGGCCGGCCCCGCGCTCACCGTTGCTGCCGAACCGCATCTGCTCGAGCTGCGAGGCGGGCCACTTGTCCCAGCCGTACGCCGAGGCGTAGCTGTCCAGGTTGAGCAGCAGGTTGTCCTTGGCCAGCTCCGAGATCTGCGGCAGGCGCATGAGGTCCGGCGGATCATCGGACAGCACCCGGGGGGCGTTCTGGGTGATCACGGCGAACTGGTCCTCGCGGATGTCCCACTTGACGTTCGGGAACTGCGCGGTGAACGCGTCGGCCAGGGTCTTCGGCAGCGGGAAGCCGGTCTCGAAGTAGCCCTTCAGGGTCACCGGCTCCGTGCCGCAGGTCGTCTTGACGGTGGCCGGGGCGCTCGCGCCGGCGCTGGGGGCGTCGCCACCGGGCGCGCTGCACGCGGCTGCGGCCAGCGCGCCGGACAGAGCGAGGATCGCGAACAGGGGCCGGGTACGGCCGGCGGGGTGCCGGCCGGACGGGACAAGGGTCATGAGCACTCCTCAGTGGACGGGTGAAGCGGTCAGCGGGTCGGGTGCTGCGGGAGGGTGTGCAGGCGCCGGAGCGCGGTGATGACGTCCTGGTGCCAGCCGGCGGCCGGCGGCCAGGTGCCGGTCAGGGCCAGCGATCCGTGCACCGCCCCCGGATAGATCTCGAACGACACCGGGACTCCGGCGTCGCGCAGCCGGTCGGCGTACCGCTCGCCCTCGAGCCGCAGCGGGTCGAGCTCGGCGCTCATGATCCGTGCGGGCGGCAGGCCGGTCAGGTCCGTGGCGAACAGGGGCGAGACGACCTCGTCGCCCCGGTCGTGCTCCGGGCCGAGGTAGAGATCGCCGCAGAGCCGCATGTCGTCGACCGTGATGCCGTAGTCGTCGGAGACGCCGGAGCGGCGCATGGTGTCCAGGGTCAGGTCCAGCGGCGGCACTTCGAGCAGTTGCAGGGCCAGACGCGGGCCGCCCCGGGCCCGGGCGAGCAGCGTGACGGCGGCGGCCAGGTTCGCACCGGCCGAGATCCCGCCGACGGCCACGCGTTCCGGGTCCGCACCGAGCTCCCCGGCGTGCCGCACCGCCCAGGTCAGGCCGGCGTAGCAGTCCTCCAGCGGCACCGGGAAGGGGTGCTCCGGGGCGAGCCGGTAGTCGACCGCCACGACGACGCACTCGGCGCGGCGGCTGCGGTCGTGGCACATCGCGTCGTTGACCTTCTCGTCGACGGAGCCCAGCCAGAAGCCACCGCCGTGCAGGAAGACGTAGAGCGGGAGCGGACCGGCGGCGGTGGCCGGCCGGTAGACCCGGACCCGGATGGCACCGACCGGATGGTCCCGGACCTCGACCGGCACCGCGGGCGCGCCGAACCGGGCGAAGATCTCGTCCGAGCCCCGGTGGATGGCCGCCCGCCGCTCCGCCACGGGAGCAGCGGGGTCACCGGAGTCCGGCTTCGTCGCCAGGAAGACCTCGACCGCGTCGGCCAGTCCCATCGCCACTCCCTCGGTGCCGGGCGCTGCTGCCCAGCGGGTTCGTCACACGAACGAAACATCAGCCGGGAAGCCCTGTCAAGAGTTTTTGTAAAAGCACTTTTATAGCGTCGCCGCTGGTCAGATGACTCGTGACTTCCGTGATCAGTTAACAGGCCCGGCCGGGACGGAACCCCGCTTCAGGTGGTGGAGCGTCCGACCAGGTGAACGTCGAGCACCGTGGCCGAACGCAGGGCGGACCCGCCGATGTGCCCGAGCAGCACACCGAACGCGGTGCTGCCCGACTCCTCGAACGGCTGGCGGATCGTGGTCAGATCGGCCGCGGCGGCCGCCTCCCCGTCGTCGAAGCCCATGACCGCGACGTCCTGCGGCACCCGCAGGCCCCGGTCGCGGGCCGCCAGCAGCACGCCGACCGCCAGCACGTCGTGGTGGGCCATGACGGCGGTCGGTCGCTCGGCGGCGTCCAGCAGCCCGGCGGCCGCCCGGCGCGCCCCGTCGACCGAGTTGTCGCTGGTCGCGACCACCACCTCCGCCCCGGACCGGGCGGCTG
The DNA here is from genome assembly GCF_053603475.1 of Actinoplanes sp. NPDC004185. Taxonomy (NCBI): domain Bacteria; kingdom Bacillati; phylum Actinomycetota; class Actinomycetes; order Micromonosporales; family Micromonosporaceae; genus Actinoplanes; species Actinoplanes sp. NPDC004185. The sequence continues at coordinate 6,062 of NZ_JBSGFR010000093.1, forward strand.
TGTCCCGGAACCCGGCCAGCCGCTTGACCGCCTGCGACTCGTAGTCGGAGACCTGCCGTTCCAGCAGGTAGCCCAGCCGCCGGTGGCCCCGCTCCAGCAGATGCCGGGCGGCGATCCGGCCGCCGTCGTCATCGTCGATCACGACCCGGCTGAACAGGTCGCTGTCCGCGTCGACCACGACGGTCGGCAGGCCACGCTCGCGGAGCCGCCCGGCGATGCCCGGCTCGATCTGCAGACCCATGACGATCAGCCCGTCCAGCCGGCCGTGGATCGGCATGCTGGCCAGGGTGGGCGACGACGTCAGGGCGGCCGACTCGTGGTCGAAGACCAGCACGTCGGTCTCCAGCTCGGTGGCGGCGGTCAGCACCCCGGAGAGCCGGCGCAGGTAGGAGCTGTAGGAGGTGAACGGGGCCATCACGCCGATCCGGCCGGTGCCCTGCCGGGCCAGGCTGACCGCCTGGACCTTGGGGGTGAAGCCGAGCTCGTCGACGACGGCGAGGACCCGGGCCCGGGTGGCCGCCCGCACCTTGTCGGGCTTGTTGAGCACGTTCGACACCGTCGAGATGCTCACCTGGGCCCGCTCGGCCACCTCGTAGATCGTGACCCGATGTGCTGTCACCGCCGCCTGCTCTCGCACTGCCGAAGCGCTTTGATGAAAGCAGTCTACAGACGTGACTCGGAGCCCTCGGGCAAGACGCTGAGATCGGTCGCCGGCCCAATAGCGAAAGGCGATACCCGTACTATTCCAAGACCGGGCGGCACCATTGTGGAATACCGCGTCAATCGTGCTGGCTGCGCCGTTTGCCGGGCGACAATGGTCGCGCCGGCGGGCGGGCTTTGCACGACTGGTTCGACGAGGCGCCGGGGCCCGGCTCTCCGGTCAGCTCGCGGGCGGCGCCGGCCACGAGGTCGCGCAGCCACCGGTGCGAGGGATCGTGGGTGTGCGCGGGGTCCCACCACAGCGTCTCCACCACCGGCGGCAGGTCGAACGGCACCTCGAGGACGCGCAGCTCCGGCCCGGCGACCCGGGTGGCCAGCCGCTCCTGGATCAGGCAGACGTGGTCGGTGCCCCGGACCAGTTCGGGCAGCAGCTGAAACCCGCCGACGGAGAACCGGGCCTGGGGCGAGAGCCCGCGGGCCCGCAGATCGGCGAGCACCGGGTGGTACGCCCGTACGTCCTGGTGCACCACCCAGGGCAGGGCCGCGAGCTTCTCCACGGTCAGCCCGCCCCGGACGGCCGGGTTGTCCGCGGCGGCGAGGCACACCCAGCGGTCGGAGAAGAGGGTCGTCCCGGGCATCCCGGCCGGGGCCAGGCTGCGGGGCAGGACCACACCGTCGGGCGGGCGCGCGCGGCCCGCCGCCGTACCGGCCGGGTCGTCCGCGGGCAGCTGGTCGAGGCGCAGGCGGGCGACCGGGGACGCCTTGCCCAGGGCGCGCATCAGCGGCGGGCCCAGCACCGCGGCCGCGTAGTCGGAGGCGAGCAGGACGAACTCGCGCTCGCAGGACGCCGGATCGAAGCCCTGGGCCGCGGTGAAGGTCTGCTCGACCAGTTGCATCGCCGCGGCCGAGGTGGCCCGCAGGCCCACGCCCAGCGCCGTCAGCTCGTAGTTGTTGCCGACCCGGACGAGAAGCTGGTCGCCGAAGTGCCGGCGTAGCCGGGCGAGCGCCTCGCTCATCGCGGGCTGGCTCAGGCCGAGCCGCCGGCCGGCCCGGGTGACGTTGCGCTCGGCCAGCAGAGCGTCGAGGGCCGCCAGCAGGTTCAGATCGATGCTCGCGGTTCTCATCCGTCACTCCTGCCGTGGTGTCGGGCGGCCGGGGACCGCGGGTTCAGAGGCCCGGCTCGGCGCGGAAGATCTGGGCCGGCCCGGTGGCCGCTGCGACCAGCCGCACCGAACGGCTGTCAGCGGTGAGGTGGCGGTCGGGGAAGTTGCTCGACCGCAGCAGGAAGGTCCCGTCGGTGCCGACAGCCCGCGGGCAGAACGTCGCATCGGCCGCGAACAGCGACGAACGCTCGCGCGGCTGGAGCACCGCCACGAAGTCACGGTGGCGCATGAAGCGTCCCGGGAAGTTGACCGCCTCCAGCGACACGCACCGCGCGTCGGCCAGGCCCCGGCGCAGGACGAAGGTGGCGTCGGCCCGGGCCAGGGCCGGGCTGCGCGGGCCGATCGCGGTGAGCCGCATCCGGAAGTCCTGGTGCCGCAGCCGCAGGCCGGGAGAGCCGACCGCCACCAGGCTGATCCGGCTCCCCGGCTCGGGCAGCAGCCGGGCCGACGGCCGCCGGGGCACGGGCCGGGACGAGGAAGGCCGGGCCACCGGCAGGGGCTTACCGGTGGCCGCGGCGTTCGGGGCGCCCGACGGGGACGGCGTGGCGGACTGCAACGGGATCAGCGCCGGCGGCTGGTCGGCCACCGGCGGAGCGATCCAGGCCCCGCTCGCATCGGGCGCGGTGTCCACGTGCTCGCGGCGCTCGATGACGATCACCAGCACCATCGCCAGCACCGCGAGCACGGCCCCGCCGATGATGACGGCTGAGCTGCGTGGCTGGGCGGGCGACCGGCCGGCTCGCCATCCGGGACGGCCGCGTGAACGACCGGGCTGCTGATAGGACATGGGGGTGTCTGTCTCCCGGATACCGGCCGTCACCGCGGCGCAGCCAGAATGGCGATGCCCGGCAATATTCAATGATGCGGCTCCGGAAAGCAAGGCCGGTCGATCTGTTGTGACCGTTATCAGAGGTGTCGATCCGGGACATCGGGAAAACCGATACCCGTGATCCGATGGCATTCTGACCGTACCGGTAGGATGCGCCGTCCGGCGTTATTGATTGCGGGCCGGCGAATCGGCGAACAGGCAATGCGGATCGTTGACCGGCCCGCCGCGAGGAGGTTCGGATGGGCCCGGCGACCGGCGCGGAAGCGCTGTCCCTGACCGGCGCGCACAGCCATCGGCTGGTCCGCAGCCCGGGCGTCGGCAGCCTCACCATGGGCCCCGCGCGGCCCGGCCGGCCCCGGCCCGACCTCGTGGTCTCCCCGGCCGACCGCCTCGACTGGACGGTCTTCGACCCGTTCACCGTCCCCGACGGCGGGCCCTGGCCGCGCTGGCTGCACTACGAGGGCGACGACACCGGCTTCGCGGAGTGGACGCGCACCCGGCCGACCGAGGGCTTCGCCTGGACGCCGCACGCCGCACACGATCTCGACCTATCCGGCACGGTCATCCAGCACCTGAGCGTCACGCTGACCGGCGCTCCGGTGCGTCTGGTGCTGCCCGACCGGGAGTACGGCACGTTCACCGCGTACGGGAATCTCCCCGCACTCAGCGTCTCGACCGGTGCGGAGGCCAGGTGCCCGGCGCTGCATTTCTGTCCGCGTACGCTGGCGGACCCGGCCGCCGGACCGGTCGGCCTGCCGGTCTTTCCCGCCCTGGCGGCAGCCCGGTCCGTGGATGTGACGGTGGGTCCGGTGCGGCAGCCGTTCGACTGCGCGAGTCTGCTCCAGTTCCCCGAGGTGCGCCGGCTCGCGCTGAGCGGCCGGCTCGCCAACCTGCCGGCGCTGGCCGGGCTTCGTCACCTCACCGGGCTGCAACTGCGGTTCAGCCCGGACCTGGCGGGGCTGCCCGCGCTGACGACGTGGCCGGAGCTGGAGCACGTCATCGCCTGGAACGTCGACGCGGTCACCGGGCGGCGGCTGCGCGGCGAGCTGCGACCGGAGTTCCGGGACAGTTCGGTCTCCAAGCTGCGCACCGCCCAGTGGTTCGCCACCGAGTACGGCCTGCCCTTCGCCGCCTGGCCGGCGCGGACGGCGCGGGCGGCCACCAAGGCTTATCGCGCCGCCGAGCAGGCGATCGCCGCCGGCGGTGACCTCGAGGCGGCGGTGCGGGACTTCGTCCGGGCGGTGAACAAGCTGCCCGGCATCGAGACCGGCGAACGCGAGGATTCCGCGGCGGCGGTGGCCCGGCTCGCCGGTGACCACGCCGAGGCGGCCCGGGCCTGGTTCGACGCCGAACGCGATTTCTGAATCCCGCCTCCACTGTCCGGAAAAGCGTTACGCGGAAGGCCCTGACAAAGTCGCTCACCAATGGCGAATCAGCGCCTTGATGAGCCGGAAACCTTCTGGCAACATGGGCTTCTCGGGAGCGCTCCCAATCATCGTCACTCCGCGTCCCGGGATCAATGTCGACGTTGTTGTGAACGTTAACAATTGGTCACCCCCTCCCCACTCCTGAAGGAGAACGACACATGGAAGTGTCCGCCCGTCCCCGGCGGCCTCGCTGGATCCGTACGGCCCTGGTGTCCCTGGCCCTGGTGGCCACCGCCGGCACCGTCGCGATCACCGCCACCGAGGCATCCGCCGCGACGATCGATACGAGTGCGTCGTACATTCTGGTCAACCGCACCAGTGGCAAGGCGTTGGACGTCTACAACCTCGCCACCAATGACGGTGCCCGGATCACCCAGTGGACCCGCAACGACGGTGCCCAGCAGCAGTGGCAGTTCGTCGATTCCGGTGGCGGTTTCTACCGGCTCAAGTCCCGGCTGTCCGGCAAGGTCCTGGACGTCTACAACTGGTCGACCGCCGACGGCGGCGCGATCGTGCAGTACACCGACAACAACGCCGCGAACCAGCAGTTCAGCATCCAGGACATCGACGGCTACGTCCAGCTGATCAACCGCAACAGCGGCAAGGCCCTGGAAGTGCAGGGCGCGTCGACCGCGGACGGCGCGAACATCGTGCAGTACGCCGACTGGAACGGCGCCAACCAGCAGTGGCAGCTCGTCCGCGTCGGCAGCACCACCCCGACCACCCCGACGACACCCCCGCCGGGCGGCTCCTGCACCCTGCCGTCGTCGTACCGGTGGTCCTCGACCGGTCAGCTGGCCACTCCGAAGGCCGGGTGGGCCTCGCTGAAGGACTTCACCACCGCGCCCTACAACGGCAAGCAGCTGGTCTATGCCACCACCCACGGCAACACCTCGACCAGCGGCTGGGGCTCGATGAACTTCAGCCCGGTCAACAACTTCTCCGAGCTCGGTTCGGCCAGCCAGAACACGATGAGCCAGGGCACCGTGGCGCCGTCGCTGTTCTACTTCGCCCCGAAGAACATCTGGGTGCTGACCTATCAGTGGGGCGCGACCGCGTTCTCCTACCGCACGTCCAACGACCCGGCCAACGCCAACGGCTGGTCCGCGGCGCAGCCCCTGTTCTCCGGCTCGATCACGGGTTCGGGGACCGGGCCGATCGACCAGACGGTCATCGGTGACGGCACGAACATGTACCTGTTCTTCGCCGGTGACAACGGCAAGATCTACCGGGCCAGCATGCCGATCGGGAACTTCCCCGGCAACTTCGGCAGCTCGTACACCACGATCATGAGTGACTCCACGAACAACCTGTTCGAGGCACCCCAGGTGTACAAGGTCCAGGGCCAGAACCAGTACCTGATGATCGTCGAGGCCATCGGCGCGAACGGCCGCTACTTCCGGTCGTTCACCGCCACCAGCCTCAACGGCTCCTGGACGCCGAACGCGGCCACGGAGAGCAACCCGTTCGCGGGCAAGGCGAACAGCGGGGCCACCTGGACCAACGACATCAGTCACGGCGAGCTGATCCGCACGACCGCGGACCAGACCATGACCATCGACCCGTGCAACCTGCAACTGCTGTACCAGGGCCGTTCACCGAGCTCCGGCGGCGACTACGGTCTGCTGCCGTACCGCCCGGGACTGCTCACCCGGCAGCGCTGACGGCATGACGCGATCGGCGGGCCCGGCCAGGTGGCCGGGC
>NZ_JBSGFR010000094.1:0-11730 GCF_053603475.1 Actinoplanes sp. NPDC004185
GGAGAACCAGGGCGAGGTCCTGGCGGGTGAATATCAGCTCGAGGTCGGCTCACCCGGGGTGGACCGGCCGCTGACCCTGCCCCGGCACTGGCGGCGCAACGTCAGCCGGCTGGTCGCCGTCACCGTCGCGGGCCGGTCGCTGACCGGCCGCGTCACGGCCGCCGGCGAGACCGGCGTCGTGCTCGACGTCGACGGCAGCAGCACGGAGATCCCGTACGCCGATCTGGGGCCGGGCAAGGTCCAGATCGAGTTCAAGCGGCTGGACGAAGCCGTCTTCCCCGACGAGGGCGACGAGGACGAGGACGATGAAGATGACGACGAGGATGGGGAGGGCGAGGACAAGTGAACATCGACCTCGCGGCGCTGCGCGCCCTGGAGCGCGAGCGGGAGATCCCGTTCGAGACGATCCTCGCGGCGATCGAGACGGCACTGCTGACCGCGTACCGGCACACCGACGGGGCCGAGAGCCACGCCCGGGTGCAGATCGACCGTAAGAACGGCGCGGCCCAGGTCTTCGCCCAGGAGCTGGACGCCGACGGTTCCCTGGTCCGGGAGTGGGACGACACCCCGCACGACTTCGGCCGGATCGCCGCTATGACCGCCAAGCAGGTCATCCTGCAGCGGCTGCGCGAGGCCACCGACGAGGTGCACTTCGGCGAGTACGCGGGCCGCGACGGTGACCTGGTCACCGGCATCGTGCAGGCCGACGCGGCGCGGGCCGAGAAGGGCATCGTCATCGTCGACCTGGGCAAGCTCGAGGCGGTCCTGCCGCAGGCCGAGCAGGTGCCGGGGGAGACGTACGAGCACGGCTCGCGGATCCGCTGCGTCGTGGTGCACGTGGCCAAGGGCTTCCGCGGTCCGCAGATCACTCTGTCGCGCACCCACCCGGCGCTGGTCAAGAAGCTGTTCGCGCTGGAGGTGCCGGAGATCGCCGACGGCACGGTGGAGATCGCCGCCATCGCACGTGAGGCAGGTCACCGTTCGAAGATCGCGGTGCACTCGCGGGTCGCCGGGGTCAACGCCAAGGGCGCCTGCATCGGCCCGATGGGGCAGCGGGTCCGGGCGGTGATGAGCGAGCTGCACGGCGAGAAGATCGACATCATCGACTACTCGGACGACCCGGCGAGGTTCGTCGGCAATGCGCTGTCCCCGGCCAAGGCCCTGCGGGTCGAGGTGGTGGACCTGGCCACCCGGACCGCCCGGGTCACCGTGCCCGACTTCCAGCTCTCGCTGGCGATCGGCCGGGAGGGCCAGAACGCCCGGCTCGCGGCCCGCCTGACCGGCTGGCGCATCGACATCCGCCCGGACAACGAGCAGCCGGATCCGGCCGCGGAGCGCGATGCCGCCGAGACCGGGAGCTGACCGGATACCCGAGCACGAGGCGCGCGGGGTAGACTTCCGGGTGGCCGGTCCGACACGCACCTGTGTTGGCTGTCGCTCACGCGTGCCGGCCTCCGAATTACTGCGGTTCGTCGCGGTCGGAGCAGGAGGTCACCTCCGGCTCCAGCCCGATCCGGGCCGCCGGCTGCCGGGCCGGGGAGCACATGTGCATCCTGATCCGGTCTGCTTCGCGCAGGCGGAGCGGCGTCGCGCTTTCGGGCGTGCGCTGCGACTCACCGGTGTTGCTGACACCGGATTGCTTGCCGAGCACATCCGAGCGGTCACCGTGCCGTCCGGAACCACCGATGATGTGGCGTAGGTGCCCCATCCATGTCCAGCAAGGTAGGACGACCCAGATGAGCACACGATGAAGTCCCTGAAATGACCAGGCTTCTAGTGCACGAGTGAGGTCGGCGGGCGCTGCTCGTACGACCTCGAGATGAGGAGTGCAGTGCCAGGCAAGGCCCGCGTTCACGAGCTCGCCAAAGAGCTCGGGGTCGACAGCAAGACCGTTCTCGCCAAGCTCAAGGAGATGGGCGAGTTCGTCAAATCCGCATCCAGCACGGTCGAGGCCCCGGTGGCCCGGCGACTTCGTGGTGCCCTCGACGCCCCGGGCGGTGCTGCTCCGGCGGCGCCCGCGCCCGCCGCGTCGGACGCCACGAGTGCGCCCAGCGCCCCCCGGGCCAACCCATCGGCCATGCGGCCGCAGCCGCCGCGCCGGCCCGCTGCGCCGACGACCGGAGCGCCCACCGGCGCCCCTGCGTCCTCGGCGCCGTCGCCCGGCTCGATGGTCCGGCCCAAGCCGCCGGTTCCCGGCCGTCCGGGCCCGGTGCCCGGTCCGGTCGCCAAGCCGGCGAGTGCCCACGACATCGAGGTGGCGGCCGCCGAGGCCCGCGCCTCGGCGCTGAAGGCCGAGCAGGAGGCCGCCGTCAAGGCTGCCCAGGCGGCCCGCACGCGGGACGCCGAGCGCCGGGCGCAGCAGCCTCCGGCCGACGGCACCACCCGTCCGCGGCCCCCGGGCCCCGGCACGGTGCCGCCGCGTCCCGGCTCTCCTGCCGCAACGCGTCCCGGAGCCCCGGGCGCGCCCACTACCGGCCGTCCCGGCCCGGGCGGCTCGCCGCGCCCGCCGGCCCGCGGTCCCGGTAACAACCCGTTCGGCGTCTCCGGTGGCGGCCAGCGGCCGACCCCGTCGGCGATGCCCCGGCCCAACCAGCCTGGCATGCCCCCGCGGCCGAGCCCGGCCTCGATGCCGCCGCGGCCCAGTCCCGCGTCCATGCCTTCGCAGCGTCCCGCCGGTCCCGGCGGCGGTCGTGGCGGTCCCGGCGGTGGCGCCGGCCGTCCCGGCGGTCCCGGTGGCGGTCGTGGCGGTCCGGGCGGCGGCGCCGGGGGCGGTTTCCGCCCCGGTGGCGGTGCCGGTGCCGGTGGCGGCGGTTATCGCGGCGGTGGTGCCGGTGCCGGTGGCGGCGGTGGCTACCGCGGTGGCCCCGGTGGCGGCGGCGGTGCTGGTGCCGGTGGCGGTTTCCGCCCCGGTGGCGGCGGTCCCGTCGGCGGTGCCCCCGGTCGTCCCGGTGGTGGCGGTCGCGGTCGTGGCGGCGGTGCCGCGGGTGCCTTCGGGCGTCCCGGTGGCCGGCCCACGCGTGGCCGCAAGTCGAAGAAGCAGCGGCGTCAGGAGTTCGACAACCTGTCGGCTCCGCAGATGTCGTCGGGTGCGCCCCGCGGCTCGGGCCAGGAGGTCCGGCTCTCGCGTGGTGCGTCGCTCTCCGACTTCGCCGACAAGATCAACGCCAACCCCGGCTCGCTGGTCCAGGAGATGTTCAACCTGGGCGAGATGGTGACGGCGACGCAGTCGTGCTCCGACGACACGTTGCTGCTGCTCGGCGAGCACCTTGGCTTCGACGTGCAGATCGTCAGCCCCGAGGACGAGGACCGCGAGCTGCTGTCGCGGTTCAACATCGACCTCGATGCCGAGATCGCCGAGGACCGCCTCGTCACCCGGCCGCCGGTCGTGACCGTCATGGGTCACGTCGACCACGGCAAGACGAAGCTGCTCGACGCGATCCGCAAGACCAACGTGGTGGCCGGCGAGGCGGGTGGCATCACCCAGCACATCGGCGCTTACCAGGTCGTCGTCCCGCACCAGGGCGAAGACCGGGCGATCACCTTCATCGACACCCCGGGCCACGAGGCGTTCACCGCCATGCGTGCCCGTGGTGCCCAGGTCACGGACATCGTGATCCTGGTGGTCGCGGCCGACGACGGCGTCATGCCGCAGACGGTCGAGGCGCTCAACCACGCCAAGGCGGCTGACGTGCCGATCGTGGTCGCGGTCAACAAGGTCGACAAGCCGGACGCCAACCCGGACAAGGTCCGCCAGCAGCTGACGGACTACGGCCTGCTCGCCGAGGAGTACGGCGGCGACACGATGTTCGTCAACGTGGCCGCCAAGCCGGGTCTCGGCATCGACGACCTGCTCGAGGCCGTGCTGCTGACCGCTGACGCTTCGCTGGAGCTCACCGCTCCGATCGACGGGCCGGCGCAGGGTGTCGCGGTCGAGGCCCACCTCGACAAGGGGCGTGGTGCGGTTGCCACGGTTCTGGTCCAGAAGGGCACGCTGCGGGCCGGCGACTCGATCGTGGCGGGTGGCGCGCACGGTCGCGTCCGCGCCATGCTCGACGAGAACGGCAACCAGGTGGCCGAGGCAGGTCCGGCACGTCCGGTCCTCGTCCTGGGTCTGACGTCGGTGCCCGGCGCCGGCGACACGTTCCTGGCGGCGGAGGACGACCGGACGGTCCGGCAGATCGCCGAGCAGCGGCAGGCCCGCCGTCGTGCGGCGAGCTTCGCGAACTCGAAGGGCAAGGCCACGCTCGAGACGCTCATGGAGCAGCTCAAGGAGGGCGAGAAGACTTCGCTCACCCTGGTGCTCAAGGGTGACGGCTCGGGTTCGGTCGAGGCACTCGAGGACGCGCTGTTCAAGATCGAGATTCCGGACGAGATTCAGCTCAAGGTCATCCACCGCGGCGTCGGTGCGATCACCGAGAGCGACGTCAACCTGGCGAGCGCCTCTTCCGAGGCCATCGCCACGATCATCGGCTTCAATGTCCGGGCCAGCAACAAGGTCAAGGAGATGGCCGACCGCGCCGGCGTGGAGATCCGCTACTACAGCGTGATCTACCAGGCCATCGAGGAGATCGAGGCGGCGCTCAAGGGCCTGCTCAAGCCGGAGTACGAAGAGGTCGAGCTGGGCACGGCGGAGATCCGCGAGGTCTTCCGCTCGTCCAAGATCGGGCTCATCGCCGGCTGTATGGTCCGCTCGGGTCTCATCCGCCGCAACGCCAAGGCGCGCATCCTGCGCGACGGCACCGTGGTGGCGGACAACGTCACGATCAGCTCGCTGAAGCGGTTCAAGGACGACGCCACCGAGGTCCGCGAGGGCTTCGAGTGTGGTCTGACCCTGTCCGGTTTCGGCACGCCGCAGACCGGCGACGTGATCGAGACCTTCGAGATGCGTGAGAAGCCGCGGGCGTAACCACCCCCGGCTGACGGCCCCCGGCGCTCAGGCGCCGGGGGCCGTTGTCTTTACTACTGGAATGTCTCGCTACGCCCTCCTCCTCGCGCCCTCCGCCAACCGCGTCTACGCCGACCAGGCAGGTCGACTGTCGCGGGCGGAGCTGGCCGCGTTCCGGCCCGTGCTCTCCTCGGAGGTGGCCGAGGTCGATGCCACCCGGATCGGCGGCGTGGAGTACCTGACGTTCACCGCGGACCTGCAGCCCCGGGACATCGCCTACCTGTCCAACATGTCGGCTGCTTACGCCCTGTTCGAGAGGGCCGGGGACGACCTGCTGCGGCCGCTGGAGCTGACCCCGCTGGCCCGCTACGACAGCGACCTGATCACCATCCCGAAGTACGCGGGCAAGACGAACGAGCAGTTCACCAAGCTGCTGCTCAACCTGACCCTGCTCGCCTCCGCCTCGCGCCGCCAGATGCTCGACGGCCACGTGATCGTCGGTGACTTCCTGGCCGGCCGCGGCACCACGCTCAACCAGGCGCTGATGTACGGCTACGACGCCATCGGGGTGGAGCTCGACGGCAAGGACGTCGAGGCGTACAAGCTGTTCCTGCAGACCTGGCTCAAGCGCAAGCGCCTCAAGCACACCGCCGAGCTCAACCCGGTGCGCCGGCAGGGCCGCAAGGCCGCCCGCCGGATGGAGATCACCATGGCGGCGAGCAAGGAGGACCACAAGGCCGGCGCGGTGCAGAAGGTGATCATGCTCAACGCGGACACCACCCAGCTCGACGGCCTGCTCCGGGCCAACTGCGTGGACGTGCTGGTCGTCGACCTGCCGTACGGCGTCGCGCACGGCAGCTACGAGGACGAGGGCGGCATGTCGCGGCGCCCCCTGGATCTGCTGGAGCGGGCCGTGCCGCAGTGGGTGCACCTGCTGCGTCCCGGCGGGGCCATCGGGCTGTCGTGGAACACCAAGGTGGCCCGGCGGGAGCTGGCCGAGGACATCCTGGTCGCCAACGGGCTGGCGCTGGTGCCGTACGAGGACCTGAGCCACCGCGTCGACCAGGGCATCGAGCGTGACGTGGTGGTGGCCCGGAAATCCAGCTGATCCGGCCGGGGTACGCGGGTACTCTCGCTCGCTGATGTATATCGAGACCGCACTCTTCGACCTGCTGCTGCCCGGCGACTCGCGTTCGCTCAAGCAGAAGCGTTCCTACGTCCGCCCGATCATCGCGATGCTGCGCAAGTACGAGGTCAGCGTCGCGGAGGTGGGTGACCACGACGTGCACGGGCGGGCCCAGATCGGGGTCGCCGTGGTCGCCGCCGAGCCGGCCCAGGCCCGCGCGGTGATCGACACGTGCGAGCACCAGATGGCCGGCCGTCCCGAGATCGAGCTGCTGTCGGTCCGGCGCCGGCTGCACGGTGACGACGACTGACCGGTCCTACCCATGACCCCCGCGGGTGACGCACCTACGCGGCGTTCGAGCCTCGGCGGTCATGGGTAGGCTTCAGGCGTTGGGCGGGGCGGTTTCGTCCCGGAGGCACGGTTGTCGGAGGTGGGCGATATGTCGGACCCGGCCAAGACGCGCCGGCACGCGGAGCGCATCCGCGAGCTGGTGGCATCGCTGGTGCGAGAGATCAAGGATCCCCGTCTCGGCATGGTGACGATCACGGACGCCCGGATCACGGGTGATCTCCGGGACGCGCACGTCTACTACACCGTGCTCGGTGACCAGACCGAGCAGGCCGCCACCGCGGCGGCGCTGGACAGCGCCAAGGGCATGCTGCGCACCCGCGTCGGTCACGCCCTGGGCCTGCGGCACTCGCCGAGCCTCACGTTCGTGCTGGACAACGTCCAGGACAACGTCAAGGAGATCGACGAGCTGCTGGCCGCGGCCCGGCACCGCGACGCCGAGGTGCAGCGGCTGGCCGCCGGTAAGCAGTACGCCGGCGACCCGGACCCGTACAAGGCCGACGAGGACGAGGAAGACGAGGACGCCGACGAGCGGGTCGGTGCCCGCGAGGACCAGGGGTGACCGAGGCGGTCACCGTCTCGGAGGGTGCGCCCGCCGCGGCCGACTTCTCGGCCGCGGTGGCGGCGATCCGCGAGCTGGCGCCGACCGGCCGGGTGCTGCTGATCTGTCACGTCAACCCGGACGGCGACGCGCTGGGCAGCATGCTCGGCTTCGGCCTCGGGCTGCGCCGGCTCGGCGTGGCCCGGCTGCAGGCCACCTTCCCCGGCACGTTCGAGATCCCCGACCCGTTCGCCGCCCTGCCCGGCCTCGATCTGCTGGTCAGCGAGGACGAGGCGGAGCCCGAGCCGGATCTGGTGATCGTCTTCGACGTGGCCGCGGTGTCCCGGCTGGGGGCCCTGGCCGACCGGCTGCCGCGCGCCCGCGCCACCGTCGCCCTGGACCACCACGCGTCCAACACCGGCTTCGCGGGGGTCAACCTGGTCGACGCGGGTGCCGCCGCCACCTCGGTGGTCGCCGAGGAGCTGCTGCGCCGCCTCGACGTGCCGCTGGACGCCGAGATCGCCGAATGCCTGTACGTGGCCCTGGCCACCGACACCGGCTCGTTCCGCTTCGACATGACCACGCCGCGGGTGCACGAGATGGCCGCCCGGCTGATCGCCACCGGCCTGCGCCCGGGTGAGATCTCCCGCCGGGTGTTCGACAGCCGCCCGTTCGGCGCGATGAAGCTCTCCGCCGACGTGCTCAGCCGCGCGCAGCTCGATCCGACGGCGGCGGACGGCCACGGCATGGTGTGGACGTACGCGACCCTCGAGGACCTCGAGCGGCACGGGCAGCGGCCGTACGTGCTGGACGCGCTGATCGATCCGGTCCGGTGCGTGGCCGAGGTGGACGTGTCCGTGGTGGTCAAGCAGCTCGCCGACCGCGAGTGGGCGGTGTCGCTGCGCAGCAAGGGCGCGGTCGACGTCAGTGCCGTCGCGGTGGCCCTGGGCGGCGGCGGGCACCGGCTGGCCGCGGGTTTCACCGGCTACGGCACCCCGGGGGACGTCGTCAGCGCGGTCCGCGACGAGCTGGGCAAACACCTCATTCCGTAGCTTCTGCTCGATGAAGGCCGGCCCTCGGGCCGGCCTTTTGTCGTTGATCCGCTTCCCGAAGTGCGGGACACGACGAGCAACGCGCGAGACTGAACGATAGTTTGAGTTAACGGTGATTTGGTTTCTGCACGGGCGCTACCACCGACCGCCGCAGCAGCCTCGAGCCACCCGGGTCCACCATCCCGGGCTGTGTCGCCCCGCCACCCGTCCGGCGATCCCGGACCGGCCCTCGCGACACGCCGCTCGATCGATCAGTGGGTGCCGTGCACCCGTTCCGCCGTGGAAGGACCACGATCATGGCTGCCATGCCCAAGCCCAAGCCCCAGTCCGACGACGCTCGCGAGCAGGCCCGCCGCGCGCTGCAGACGTCGATGGACACCCGCCAGTAAGCAGTCCGGCGCATTGCGCCCCTTACGGCCCGGCGGGCATCATGACTGTCCATGAGCCCGCCCGCCGCCCTCGACCCCGGCACTCTCAACCGGCGCATCGCCGCCCTGGCCCTGCCGGCCCTGGTCGTGCTGGCCGCCGAGCCGTTGTACGTGCTGGTGGACACCGCCGTGGTGGGCCACCTGGGCCGGATCCCGCTCGCGGCGGTCGCGGTCGGCGGCACCGTGATGTCGGTGGCCGTCTGGTTCGGGACGCTGATGGCGTACGGCACGACCGGCCGCGCCGCCCGCCGCTTCGGCGCGGGTGACCGCACCGCCGCCGTCGCCGAAGGCGTCCAGGCCTCCTGGCTCGCCCTGGCCACCGGCGCTGTGCTGGTGCTGCTGGCCCAGCTCTTCGCCACGCCGGTCACCCGGGCCCTGGCCGCCGACCCGGCCGCCGCCGAGGCTGCCGCGCAGTGGCTGCGCATCGCCGTCCTCGGCATTCCCGGCCTCCTGCTCGCCGCGGCCGGCAACGGCTGGATGCGCGGCGTGCAGGACACCCGCCGCCCGCTGTACTTCGTCCTCGGCGCCAACGTGCTCTCCGCGGTGTTGTGCCCGCTGCTCGTCTACCCGGCCGGCTGGGGACTGATCGGCTCGGCGGTCGCCAACGTGGTGGCCCAGTCGCTGACCGGCGGACTATTCCTCTGGGCGGTCGTCCGCGAACGCGCGCCGCTGCGGCCCAGCCCGGCGGTCATCGTCCGCCAGCTGGTGCTGGGCCGGGACCTGCTGATCCGCGGTGCCGCGTTCCAGGTCTGCTGGTTGTCGGCGACCGCCGTGGCGGCCCGGTTCGGCGTAGCGGCCGTGGGTGCCCACCAGATCGGCCTGCAACTGTGGTTCTTCTGCGCCCTGGCCCTGGACGCGGTGGCGATCGCGGCCCAGTCGTTGGTCGGCGCGGCGCTGGGGGCGGGCGACAGCGCCGCGGCCCGCGACGTGGCCCGCCGGGTCACCGCTGTGGGCGCGGTGGCCGGCGTGGGGTTCGCGGTGCTGGCGGCGGCGGGTGCCGGGGTGGTGCCCGGCTGGTTCACCGGTGACCGGGCGGTCCACGAGCAGGCGGCGATCGTCTGGCCGTGGTTCGTGGGCATGCTGCCCTTCGCCGGCGTGGTCTACGCCCTGGACGGCGTCCTGATCGGGGCGGGTGACGTCGGCTACCTGCGCACGATGACGCTGGCGGCGGCCCTGGCCGGTTTCCTGCCGGCCATCTGGCTGGCGTACGCGCTGAACTGGGGGCTGTCGGGAGTGTGGTTCGGGCTGGCGTTGTTCACGCTGATCCGGCTGGTGTTCCTGCTGGTCCGCTGGCGCGGGGCCGGCTGGGCGGTCCTGGGCGCCACCCGCTGACCGCGGATGCGTCGCGCTCCGGCGGCGCCCGGAGACCGCACGCTTCGCGCGACGCGGCATGTCGCGCTGGCCGTTCAGGTCAGGCGGGTCTTGCCGGGTCCCGGGTTCCTCACTCGGGCGGCGGCCGGTCGCGGCGGTCGGTGAAGGTGCCGAGCGCGGCGGTGAACGAGGTCAGCAGCCGCGCGAAAGTCTCCCGATCCGCCTCCGGCCAGTCGCTCATCGCCCGGGCGAAGACCTCCTGCCGCGTCCGGTGGGCACTCGTCAGCTGCGAGCGCCCCTCACCGGTCAGGCCGAGCAGTGTCCGCCGGCCGTCGCGCTGATCGGCCTGGCGGACCACCAGGCCCTGCTCCACCGCCCGGGCCACCAGCCGGCTGGCCCGCGGCTGATCCACGCCGAGCGCGGCGCCCACCTCGCCGACCGTTGCGGGCCGGCCCAGCTCATCCAGCGCGTCCAGCACCCCGAAGACCGTCTGATCACCTTCCGGAGCGAGCCGGCTCAGGGCTCGCCGGCTCTGACTCCGCCGGATCGTGATCATCGCCCGCTCGATCGCCGCCAGCTCCTCCATGGATGTCATCGTACAAATACATGTAACCTGACATGTATGCGTCCCCTCGGATACTGGATCAAAGAGATCGACCGCCGCATCGAAGCCGGCTTCGTCGGGCTGCTGGCCGATGAGGAGCTGACCCGGCGGCACTGGCAGATCCTGACCACCCTCGCGCAGGCCGACACCTCCAGGGCCGAGCTCGACACCGCCCTCGCGCCGTTCGCCCCGACCGTGGGCGCGCAGGTCGACGACCTGATCCGCCGCGGCTGGGCCACCGAGGCGGAGACCGGGCCGGTCCTCCGGCTGACCGAGGCCGGGCGGACGGCGCACGATCGGGTCGCCGGGGAGGTGCGTATGTTCCGGACCCGCGTCACCGAGGGCCTGACCGAGCAGGAGTACGCCACCCTGGTCACCCTGCTCGAGCGGGTCGCCGGCAACCTGCCCCCGGCCTGACCCGCGGCCGGAGCGGTCTGGTTGGGTGGAGCCCGTGAACGTGGACGGGCTCATCGTTGTGGACAAGCCGGCCGGGATGACCTCCCACGACGTGGTCGCCCGGATCAGGAGGCTGGCCCGGACCCGGCGGGTGGGGCACGGCGGCACCCTCGACCCGATGGCCACCGGGGTGCTGATCATCGGGGTCAACCGGGCCACCCGGCTGCTCACGTACGTCATCGGCGCCGGCAAGAGCTACACCGCCACCATCCGGCTCGGGCAGACCACGATCACCGACGACGCCGAGGGTGACGTCACCGCCACCGTCTCCACCGCCGGGGTCACCGAGGAGGCGATCCGGGCCGGGCTCGCCGCGCAGACCGGCGAGATCGAGCAGGTGCCCAGCGCGGTCAGTGCCATCAAGGTCAACGGGCAGCGGGCGTACAAGCGGGTCCGTGACGGCGAGGAGGTCGAGCTGGCCGCCCGCAAGGTCACCGTCTCCCGGCTCGAGGTGCTGGCCGTGCGGCGCCCGGACGAGGGTGACTTCGTCGACGTGGACATCGACGTCACCTGTTCCAGCGGCACCTACATCCGGGCCATCGCGCGGGACCTCGGCCGTACCCTCGAAGTCGGCGGGCATCTGACCGCGCTGCGCCGCACGGCCGTCGGTGAGCTCACGCTCGCGTCCGCCGCCACCCTCGCCGAGCTGGAGGAACGCGCGCCCGACGTGATCTCGCTGCCGCTGGCCGAGGCGGCCCGGCGGGCCTTCCCGCAGCGGGAGGCCGACGCCGAGGAGACCCGGGTGCTCAGCCACGGCGGTCCGCTGCAGCCGGTCGGCATCGAGGGCCCGTACGCGGTCTTCAACACCGACGGCGACGTGCTCGCCATCGTCTCCGAGCGCGACGGCAAAGCGCGCGCCGAGATCGTGCTGGCCCCGGCCTAGCTGTAGTGCCCATGACCGTTGTTGAGTACGGCGTGGCGGCTTGGAATGTGAGAAGACCTCCGGCGAGGTGGGAGTTGCGACGCTTCCACCGAGACC
>NZ_JBSGFR010000095.1:0-11298 GCF_053603475.1 Actinoplanes sp. NPDC004185
GCCGCCAGTGCCGGGGCAGGGTCAGCGGCCGGTCCACCCCGGGTGAGCCGACCTCGAGCTGATATTCACCCGCCAGGACCTCGCCCTGGTTCTCCTCGGCCGTGTCGAGCGCCTGGGAGATCTCCCGGGAGACGACCGCGACGTCGTCGAGGCTGATGCCCCCGTCCGCGTCGACCAGGACCCGGAGAACGTGCCGGCGGCCCGCGCGGGAAAGGTTGACGTCCTCGAGGTCGAACCCCGCGGCGACCACGACCGGCTCGATCACCGCGCGCACGCGGGCCTTCGCGGCCACCAGGTCGATGCGCGGAGCAGCGGGCTGACGCGTCTCTTCGGCTGCCTCTCGGCTCCGGCCCCCGCCGGAGCGGCGGTTCGCCGGCCGGGCGCCGCCGCGACCACGCTGCGTCATCGGGCCCAACCCTTCTGCTCGAATGCGGCGCGCGGCAAACGCTCCGTGCGCCGTTCGCCGGCAACACCGGCATGCCACCGGGGCTGGAAATCCCCGGCGGCTGAGGCAGAGCGTAACGCGCCGGCGGCGCGGGCCGGCCGCCGCCGCTCCGATTCGGCGCCCGGTGCAGGTCAGCGACGCGTGGTGCGGATGGTGTTGACTGACCGGGTGAAAAGACGTCACCTGATCGGCGTGGCTGCCGGTGGGGCGCTGAGCGCGACGGCACTGGGCGGCTGCGGGCTCTTCTCCGATGATCCAGAGCCCGCGCCGGCGCCGGACGCCCTGCAGCCCGTGCTCGACGAGGCCCTGGCCCTGGCGGCGGCTTACGACCGGGCCGTGCTGGCCGAGCCCGGCCTGGCCAAGCGGCTGACCCCGCTCGCCGCCGACCACCGCACCCACGCGGCCGAGCTGTCCCGCGTGATCGGCCGGGCGGTCCCGTCGGGGGCGCCCGCGTCCAGCGCTCCGAGCGGCGACGCGGCCGGCTCGGTGGCGGCGTTGCGCAAGGCGGAGCAGGCCGCGCAGAAGACCGCGGCCGCAGCCTGCCGCACGGCCCCGGCCGACCGGGCCGGGCTGGCCGGCTCGATCGCCGCCGCCCGGGCCGCCCACGCGGAGGCCCTCCGATGAACGCGTCGTCCGCGCCGCGCCCCGCTACGGTCGCCGCGCAGACGACGGTCGCCGCGCAGACGACGGTCGCCGCGGAGGGGATGGCATGAGCGCCCAGCTGGCGGCCGCGCTGGCCGCGGAGGAGGCGGCGATCTACGCGTACGGGGTCCTCGGGGTGAAGCTGACCGGTGACGGTGACCGCACCGAGGCCCGCGCCGCCGAGGCGGTCCACCGCGGGCGCCGGGACGTGCTGGTCAGCCGGTTGTCGGCGTTGCAGGCGAGCACCGCCCCGGCCCCGGCGGGCTACGACCTGCCGTTCGACGTCACCGACCGGGCCAGTGCGCTGAAGCTGGCCATCCAGGTGGAGGACGGGGTCGCGCAGGCCTGGCGGGCGGTGTTGCCGGTGACCACCGGGGCCGATCGGGTCACCGGACTGAACGCACTGGTCGACGCGGCGGTCCGGGCGACCCGCTGGCGCCGGCTGGGCGAGGTGACCCCGGTGACGATGGCCTGGCCCGGGCGCGCCTGAGGACCTTTCCCGCCGCGGGTCCATGCCCGACAATGACGCAGTGTCGCAGGACGAGTACGACCTGGCCAATCCGCGCTGGCACCTGGCCGTCCGGCTCCGTGACGTGATCCTGCGGCGCTGGTCGGCCGAGGTGCGGGCGATCGGCGTGCACGGCTCCCTGGCGCACGGCGACGACACCGGCAGCAGCGATCTCAACCTGCACGTGGTCACGTACCGTCCGAACGCCGGGCCCCGCGCCGCCCTGCGCCGGGTCGACGGCATCCTGGTCGAC
The DNA here is from genome assembly GCF_053603475.1 of Actinoplanes sp. NPDC004185. Taxonomy (NCBI): domain Bacteria; kingdom Bacillati; phylum Actinomycetota; class Actinomycetes; order Micromonosporales; family Micromonosporaceae; genus Actinoplanes; species Actinoplanes sp. NPDC004185. The sequence goes on from NZ_JBSGFR010000095.1 coordinate 1,849, forward strand.
CTCAGCGTCGGCACCGCCGACGACGGTCTGCGCCGGGCCCGGGAGCTGACCCCGCGCTGGCCGCTGGAGGCCGACCGCTACCTGAGCACCCGGGACCTCTTCGATCCCGGTGGCTGGTTCGCCGGCCAGCGCGACGCCCACCTGGGCAAGCTGGCCGAGACCCGGCCGGGCGAGTTCAGCGGGCTGGCCCGGCGCAACTGGTGTGTGGCCTCGGCGGCGCACGCCCGGGCGGTCCGGCTGGCCGAGTGGTACGAGACCGACGCCGCCCTGGTCCTGCTGGCCGAGGCCAGGCTGCACGCCGCCATGGTCACCGGCCTGCTCAGCCGCACGTATTTCCGCAACCGGGCCGACGCGGTGAAGCGCACCGGGCTGGCCGGGGCGGACATGACCGAGCTGGCCTCCGTGCTGAAGACCCAGGCCGACGACCTCACCGCCCGGGGCCGCCCGGTCGACGGCCCGCTGAGCGCCCTCTTCGAGTGACGCCGGTCAGGAGACGCCGACGCCGATCAGCGTCCCGATGAGATAGGTCGCCCCGGCCGCCGCCGCGCCGAGCAGGAGCTGCCAGAGGCCGCTGCGCCACCACGGACGGGCGGTGAAGCGGGCGATGACCGCACCGGCCGCGAACAGCCCGGCGCCGCCGACGATCAGCGCCGCGAGCAGGCTGTCGAAGCCCAGCAGATAGGTCAGCAGCGGCACCACCGCCCCGATCGCGAAGCACACGAACGAGGACACCGCCGCCGTCCACGGGCTGGGCAGCTCGTCCGGGACGACACCCAGCTCCTCCTGGGCGTGCACCCGCAGCGCCTGCTCCGGATGGGCCTTGAGCACGTCGGCCACCTGGCGGGCGAGCGGGGCGGGCAGCCCGCGCGCGCTCCACATGGCGACCAGCTCGTCGGCCTCTCCCTCGGGGTTGAGCCGCAGCTCGCGCAGCTCCTTGGCCAGTTCGGCGGCGACCTGGTCGTTCTGGGTGCGGACGCTGGTGAACTCGCCGAGGCCCATGGAGATGGCCCCGGCCACCAGGCCGGCCACCCCGGTCAGGATCAGCGTGTGCCGGCTGACCCCGCCGCCGCCGACCCCGGCGATCAGGGCGATGTTGGTGACCAGGCCGTCCATCGCGCCGAAGGTGGCCGCGCGCAGCCAGCCGCCCGAGACGTCCGCGTGGTGCTCGGGGACGGTCACGGCAGCGTCAGGATCTCGTACCCGTCCTCGGTCACCACCAGCGTGTGCTCGAACTGGGCGGTCCACTTGCGGTCCTTGGTGACGACCGTCCAGCCGTCGTCCCACATCTCGTACTCGTGGGTGCCCAGGGTGATCATCGGCTCGATGGTGAAGGTCATGCCGGGCTCCATCACGGTGTCGAGCCGCGGGTTGTCGTAGTGCGGGATGTAGAGCCCGCTGTGGAAGGTCTCGCCGATGCCGTGTCCGGTGAAGTCGCGCACCACGCCGTAGCCGAAGCGGCGGGCGTACGCCTCGATCACCCGGCCGATCGCGTTGATCGGCCGGCCCGGGGCGACGGCGCGGATGCCGCGCATCATGGCCTCGTGGGTGCGCTCGACCAGCAGCCGGGCCTCGTCGCTGACCTCGCCGACGCAGAACGTCGCGTCGGTGTCACCGTGCACGCCGTCGAGGTACGCGGTCACGTCGACGTTGACGATGTCACCGTCGGCGAGCACGGTCGTGTCCGGGATGCCGTGGCAGATGACCTCGTTGAGCGAGGTGCAGCAGGACTTCGGGAAGCCCTTGTAGCCCAGCGTCGACGGGTACGCCCCGTTGTCGATCAGGAACTCGTGCACCACCCGGTCGATCTCGTCGGTGCTGACACCGGGCTTGCAGTGCTCCCCGGCGAGCTGGGTGGCCTGGGCTGCGATCCGCCCGGCGACACGCATCTTGTCGAGGGTCTCGGGCGTCTGCACGTGCGAGCCGCGCCACTCTTTCGGGCGCTTCTTGCCGACGTATTCAGGACGGGTGATCTGCGGCGGCACCGCCCGCCAGGGGGAGAGCTTTCCCGGAACGAGAGGGGCACGAACGCTCATCGACCCAGCTTATCGCCGCGCCCGGCGGGCACCCGCGGGCCATGACGGTGGACACCAGCCCGGTTGACCCTCACCGGCCCATTGTTGCCGCTCCCGGGCGCCTGTGTAATCGTGTCAGCGTGGATCAAGACGACGCCGGGACGGACTTCTCGGCCAGTTCCTCGGTGGCGGGCGACCGCGTCACCGTGGTGGTACGCGGCGAGGTGGACATGTCCACCGCCGACGCGATGTACCAGGCAGTCACCCGTGACGGTGCCCGTGGCGCGACCCTGGACCTGCGCGGCGTGACGTTCTTCGACTCGGCCGCCATCCACGCGCTGGTCCGGCTCGCGGAGCGCTTCCCGGACGGCTTCGAGGTGATCCCGTCGGCCGCGGTCCGCCGGGTCCTCGACATCTCCGGCCTGAGCAGCCAGCCCTGGCTCGTCCAGGGCGAGCCCGGCTGAGCCCGGCAGCGCCCGGGACGCTCAGGAACGGCTCAGCGCCCGCCGCAGCGTCACGGCGGTGCCGGAGCCGGTCCTGGCCACCGACAGCTCCGACAGCGCACCGATCAGCGCCAGGCCGCGCCCGCGGAAACCGGCGTCACCGGCCGGGCGCCAGTTCCCGGTGTCGCTGACGGTCGCCAGCACCGAGGCCTCGTCCACCAGCACCTCGACGGTGATCACCGGCTCGGCCGGCTCGACGGGATGCTCGATCGCGTTCGCGGCGGCCTCGGAGATCGCCACGGTCAGGTCGAAGATGTCGTTGTCCGGCACGGAATGGGCCGTCAGGAAGTCCTCGAGCCGCCGGCGCAGCACACTCAGCCGGGCCGGGTCGGCGGGCAGCCGCAGCTCGAACCTGCGGGGCTCGGTGACCTGCAGAGCGAGCAGCGCGATGTCGTCGCGCCGGGTCTGCCGCGCCGCCTTGTCGAGCAACCGGTCGAGCAGGTCCTCGACGTGCTCGGCCGGCTCGGCGAGCTCCGCGCGGACCTCGTTCAGGCCGCGGTCGATGCCCACCCGGCGGTCCTCGACCAGGCCGTCGGTGTAGAGCAGCAGCCGGTGGCCGGGCTTGATGTCCGCGGTCAGCGTCGGGTACGTCACTTCCTTGAGCGCGCCGATCGGCGGGCCGAGCGCGCTGGAGTAGAGCAGGTCGCCCTTCTCCCCCGGCGCGGCGAGCATCGGGGACGGGTGCCCGGCCGACGAGTAGTGCAGCTCCTGGTTGCCGGTGTCGAAACGGACGCAGACCACGGTGGCGAACTGGCGCCGGCCCAGGTTGTCGACCAGCCGGTTCAGCCGGGTCAGCGCCTCACCGCAGTCGAAGCCCTCCAGGATGTACGCCCGCAGCGCGTTGCGCAGCTGCCCCATCCCCGCCGCGGCCTGCACCCCCTTGCCGACCACGTCCCCGATGACCAGGAAGAGCTGGTTGTCCGGGGCGAGGATGACGTCGTACCAGTCGCCGCCGACCTCGGCCTCGGTGCTGCCGGGCAGGTAGCGGCTCGCCACGATGGCGCCGGGCACCCGGGGCAGCGACTGCGGCAGCAGGCTGTGCTGCAGCGTGCTGGCGATGCGGTGCTCGGCCTCGTAGAGCCGGGCGTTGCCCAGCCGCAGCCCGACCAGACGGGCCAGCTGGGTGAGCAGCACCGGCTCGGGTGGACCGTCCGGTCCGGACCAGACGCTCAACTCGCCCAGGGGCACGCCGGAGGTGTCCGGCAGCGGCAGCACGACTTCCGGGGCGGCCGAGCCGCCGGCGCCGCCGTCCACCTCGGCCCGGGCGCCGGGGGCGGTCAGCACGACCCGGCCGGCCGACGTCATCGCCTGGACGTGCCGGGCGGCGACGGCGAGCACCTCGGCGGTGGTGCTGACCGCGTTGATCGCCGCGGCCGCGTCGACCAGGCCCCGCAGCCGGCTGATGATCTGCCGGCGGGTCTGCCCGAGCTCCAGGTTGGACCGGACGCGGGCGGTCAGGTCGCGGACCGAGAACGGCTTGACCAGGTAGTCGTCGGCGCCGGCGGCCAGGCCCTCGACCGAGGCCTCCTCACCGGCGCGGGCGGAGAGCACCACGATCGGCACGTCCCGGGTGCGCTCGTCCGCGCGCAGCGCCGCGATGAGGCCGAAGCCGTCCATCCGGGGCATCATCATGTCGGTCAGCACAAGGTCGAACTGCTCGGTGCGGGCCAGCTCCAGGGCTTCCAGGCCGTCGGACACGCTGGTGACGTCGAAGGACGGCCGCAGCAGCCGGGAGACGTGGTCGCGCAGGTCGGCGTTGTCGTCGGCGAGCAGCACCCGGCCCCGCCGGCCCGCCTGCACCTCGCCCGGCGTGACCGGGGCCGGCGCGGTGTCCCCCATCCACCAGTGCGCTTCCTCGACGTAGAGCCGGGACTGCTCCTCGGGCCGGTCGGCCGGTCCTTCGTCGATGATCCGGTCGGCGGGCAGGTGGGCCGTGCCGAGCGGGACGGTCACCGAGAACGTGCTGCCCACGCCCGGCTCGCTGCGCGCGGTCGCCGTGCCGCCGTGCAGCTCGGCCAGCTCACGGACCAGGGCCAGGCCGATGCCGGTGCCCTCGTGGCTGCGGGCCCACGCGCCGGTGACCCGGTGGAAGCGGTCGAAGAGCAGCTGCTGCTCCTCCGCGGACACCCCGACGCCGGTGTCGGTCACCTCGAGCACCGCGGCCCGGTCGCGTTCCCCGATCCGCACGGTGATCCCGCCGGTGGGGGTGTACTTCACCGCGTTGGAGAGCAGGTTGAAGACGATCTTCTCCCACATCTCGCGGTCCACGTGGACCGGCGCCGGCAGCGGCGGGCACTGGATGTCGAGCCGGAGCCCGGCCCGTTCGGCCGCCGAGCGGAAGGTGCTGGCCAGCCGGGCGGTGTAGTCGGACAGATCGGTCGGCCGGTACGCGGCGCGCAGCCGGCCGGACTCCAGCCGGGAGAAGTCCAGCACCGTGTTGACGAGTTTCAGCAGCCGTACGCCGTTGCGCTGCATCGGCACGAGCCGTTCGCGCAGGTCGTCGGCCAGGCCGTCGTCGCCGAGCAGCTCCTCCAGCGGACCGAGGATCAAGGTCAACGGGGTACGGAACTCGTGGCTCACGTTCGAGAAGAAGTTGGTCTTGGCCGTGTCCAGCGCGGCCAGCTCGGCCGCCCGGCGCCGTTCCTGCTGGTAGGCCCGCACGTTCGCCACCCTGCGGGAGATCTGGGCTGTGGCGAGCTCGAGGAAGTCGCGGTAACTGCGGTCCAGTGCGAGGAACCGGCTCACCCCCACCACCAGTGCCCCGGCTCTGCTGGTGCCGGCGCCGATGGGCAGCACCAGGGCCTGGTCGGCGGCCGGCGAGGGGGGAGGATGGGCCACGTCCGTCGCGGCGATGGTCTGCTCGTGGTCGGAGCGCATGACGGCCGCGACGACGTCGCGGACCCCCGGATCGAGTGGACGGGAGGCGGACGGCGGGAGTCCGCACATCCCGGCCACGGCCGGCTCGCCACCGCCTGCCGGGTCGTCCAGGTACAGGACGGCGAAGGGCACGTCGGCAGCGTTCTCGCCGAGAACCTGCGCGACCTGCGTGCCCAGGGCGGCCTGGTCGGGCGAATCGGCCAGCCGGGAGCCGAGAGCACTGAGGGTACGGACGCGGCGGTCGGCCAGCACCCGTCCGGTGGTGTCGCTGACGATGCAGAAGATACCGCCCACGGTGCCGTCAGCGGTCCGGATCGGGTCGTAGGAGACGTCGAAGTAGGTCTCCTCCAGGAAGCCGAAGCGCTCGAGCATGAAGAGCAGGTCGGCGGCCCAGAACGACTCGTCCCGCTCCTTCACGCCGTCGAACAGCTCCTGCAGCACCGCCCAGGTCTCGGGCCACATCTCCCGGCCGGGACGGCCCACGTGGCCGGGGTGTTTGCTGCCCATAGTGGGGATGTAGGCGTCGTTGTAGAGCGCGCAGTGGTCCGGGCCCCAGAACAGCACGATCTGCGCCTTGGAGGCGAGCATCCGGGCGACGGCGTCTGCCAGCTCCGGCGGCCAACCGGCCGGCCCGCCCAGCGGGGTCGCAGCCCAGTCGAGCTCGAGCATGCGCCGGCCCATCTCACCACCGCGTTCGAACGCCCTCCGCAACCGCTGCGGCAGAGCATCGTCCGCGCTGGCCACCATGCGTCCTCCCGCGGATGTCTTCGCCCGACAGGGCTGCACCGTAACACCGACGGCGACGGCTTTCAGCCGTGGCTAACCTTGCCCGGGTGACGTCGGCTGCCCTGCATCGAGCGTTGACCGAATCGACCCTGCGGCCGTTGCCCGGTCCGGCCGCTGAGCTGTTGCGGGCGCTGGACGCGCCGCCGCGGCTCGGGGCGCACCTGCGGGCGGTGCACGACGTCGCCTGGTCGCTCACCGACGTGCTGGGGCGGCGCCGGCCGGACCTCGAGTTCGACACCACCGCGGTGCTGTTCGGGGCGGCGACCCACGACATCGGCAAGGTCCTGCACGTGGCCGAGCTCTCCACGCCCGGGCACAAGCACGAGGAGGCCGGCCGGGACCTGCTGCTGCGCTACGGCGTGCCCGCGCATCTGGCCCGGTTCGCGGGCAACCACGGCAGCTGGGACGCGCCCGGGATCACGCTGGACGACCTGCTGGTCAGCCTGGCGGACAAGGTCTGGAAGGGCGCCCGGATCACCGGGCTGGAGGACCGGGTGGGCGCTCACCTGGGCGGCGCGCCCTGGGAGGCGTTCCTTGTGCTGGACGACGTGCTGCAGGGCCTGGCGGCCGGGGCGGACGAGCGCCTGGCGTTCCAGGCACAGCATCCGGTCGCGGTCTGAGCTCAGGCGGCCAGTGCCGTCCGGCCCAGCCCGGAGGAGCCGGCGGCGGCCTCCACCAGCGCGGCGAAGACCCGCAGGTCACCGGTGCGCTCGGGGTGCCACTGCACGCCCAGGGCGAACGAGTGGTCGGGATCCTCGATGATCTCGATGACCCGGTCGTCGGGGCACCGGCCGACCACCGTGAAGCTGCCCGGGTCGTCGATCGCCTGGTGGTGGAACGAGTTCACGGTGAGCCGGGCGCCGAGCAGCGACCGCGCCGCCGAGCCGGAGGTCAGCACGACGTCGTGCCGGCCGAACGCCGACGAGTCCACCGCCAGCGGATCCGTGCCCGCCGCGGCCCGGTGCCGGTCGTGGCCGACCAGGTCGGGCAGGTGCTGGTGCAGCGAACCACCGGTGGCCACGGCCATCACCTGCAGGCCCCGGCAGACACCGAGCACGGGCAGGTCGGCGTCGAGGGCGGCGCGCATCAGGAGCAGCTCGGAGGCGTCGCGGACCGGGTCGGAGTCGGTGGCCGGGTGCGGCTCGGCACCCCAGTTGGCCGGGTCGATGTCGCCGCCACCGGCGAAGACGATGCCGTCGAGCGACTCGAGCACGTCGGTGCCGGGATCGTCCGGGGTGATCAGGACCGCCCGTCCCCCGGTGGCGTGGACCGCCCGGACGTACGACATCGGCAGCATGCCGACGACCTGTTCGTTGCTGCCGTACTGGACCTGTTGCGCGTACGCGGTCAGTCCGATCAAGGGCCTGCGCATGTGGTGCGAACCTCCGTCCGTAGAACCTGCGTATCGGCGGGTGCGCCGGATGTCTTAGGCGGCCGCCGCGACCAGGGCCCCGAACAGCCGTTTGTCCCTGGTCACCTCGGGGTGCCACTGCACGCCCAGCACGAACCGGTGCGCCGGGTCCTCCACCGCCTCGACGGTCCCGTCCTCGGCCCGGCCGGTGACGGTCAGCGTGCCCGGGTCGTCGACCCCCTGGTGGTGGAAGCAGTGCACCCGGGTGTCCTCGCCCATCAGGCCGGCGATCCGGCTGCCCGGGGTGAAGCCGGCCTCGTGCTCGCCGTAGACGCCGGGGGCCGGGCGGTGCCGGTCGTGCCCCAGCACCTCGGGCAGGTGCTGGTGCAAGGTGCCGCCGGCGGCGACGGTGAGCAGCTGCATGCCCCGGCAGACCCCGAGCACCGGCAGGTCGCGGGTGAGGGCCGCGCGGGCGAGCAGCATCTCGGCGGCGTCGCGCTCGGGCCGGGTGACCGTCTGCGGGGCGGCCTCGGCGCCGTACAGCTCCGGGCCGAGGTCGGCGCCGCCGCTGAGCACCAGACCGTCCAGGATGCGCAGGACGTCGGTGTCGAGGTCATCGGGCGGCAGCAGCACGGCCCGGCCACCGGCCCCGGTGACCGCGGCGACGTAGTCGTGCGGCACCAGCGTGGTGGGCAGGTTGTGCCAGACACCCCAGGTGGCGGGCTCCACATAGGTGGTGATGCCGATGACGGGTCGCATCTTGACCACGGTATCCACGTCCTGTTCGGATGACGTCGACCGAGTGGGTGATCCGCTCGCCGTACCGGACGAGCGCCGCGAATTAGTGAGCGGCGCCGACTCAGTGAGTCGGCGCCGCGCCCGGGCCCTTCGAACCACCCGTGCAGCGATCGCAGCGTGCGCGGGCGGAGATTCGACCCCTGCGTCCGGCGTGAACTGGACGTACTTGTCTTGTCTCCGCTACCCCGGGGTGCTAAACCGCTACCCGGGAATCGAGGCCAGCGCTCCGGCCTTCAGGCTAGGGACGAAGGCCGCATCAGGAGGGCCGCCAAGGTCCGAGCAGTGCCTTAGGCCGGGCGGTTCTGCTGCTCGCGCCACCACTCGTACGGCACAAGCACGGCGCGCGGTTCGTCGTTCTTCGCCAGGATCGTGTGCTGCCCGGCGTAGTGGGCTGCATCGATCAGCTTGCCGATTTCCTTGCGGGCGTCGCTCACCGCGACCTGGGGCGTCTCGCTCATCTCGCGATTGTACATATGGTACATTTTGTACGTGCAACTTCGTTACAACTTCCGCGTCTACCCGACGCCCGGCCAGCAAGTCGAGCTGGCGCGGGCATTCGGGTGCGCGCGGGTGGTGTTCAACGATGGGCTGCGCGCCCGGCAGCAAGCCCGCGAGCATGGTTTGCCGTATGTGTCGGACGCCGAGCTGTCCAAGCGGATCATCACGCTGGCCAAGACGACCCCGCAACGGGCGTGGCTGGCCGACGTGTCCTCGGTCGTGCTTCAACAGGCCCTCGCGGACCTGAACACGGCGTACCGCAACTTCTTCGCCTCGGTCACCGGCAAGCGCAAAGCCCGAAAGGTCGCGCCGCCCCGGTTCCGGTCCCGCAAGGACAACCGGCAGGCCATCCGCTTCACCAAGAACGCCCGGTTCAAGGTCCTCGACAACGGCCGGCTGCGGCTGCCGAAGATCGGCGACCTCGCGGTGCGCTGGTCCCGCACTCTGCCGTCGGACCCGTCCAGCGTGGCGATCATCAAGGACGCATCCGGACGGTACTTCGCCTCGTTCGTCGTGCAGGTGGCCGGAGAGGCGTTGCCGACAGTCGAGTCCGAGGTCGGTATCGACCTGGGGCTGACGCACTTCGCCGTCTGTTCGGACAGCACGAAAGTCGCGGCGCCGAGAT
>NZ_JBSGFR010000096.1:0-11100 GCF_053603475.1 Actinoplanes sp. NPDC004185
GGTCGCTGAACCACTTACCGGAGACCTCTTCGTCTATCGATCACCGCCACGCCGCAACCTCAGCCAGCGCCCGACATTACGAAACGCGACCTAGGCCGTGCTGCAGGCGCGTCGGGTCTGGACGGGCCCGCGGCGGCGCCGGTCGCTCTCGCCCTGGTGGCGATCGGCCCCGAGCCCGTTCACGAACCCGCCGCCATCGTCCCGGCGGACCGCACGCTGCGGCTCGGAGCGGGCTTGATCGGTGGCGCACAAGGAAGGGCCAGGGCGATGCGCAACGACCCATGCCGCGGCGCGGTTGCGGGAAGTTGTCGGTGGGTGGCGTTAGGGTCGGTTCGCGATGGTGGATGACGACGCTTCCGTGACGAGTGACCCGATGACTGCCCAGCCACGGGCTGCCGAGCCGGCGGTGACCGGTGCGGGGACGGCCCGGCCGCCGGAGGCTCGTTCCCTGGCCGGCCGAGCGGGGACCGCCTGGGCTGTGACGGCCGGGCACGAGTCCACCGGCGACGGGAACGGGCGCGGGTTCGCCGATCCGGGCCCGGCCGACGCCGGTGGTGTCCACGCCGGCGATCCGGTGCCCGAGACCCGCCCGTGTGCCCATTGTGGGCGGCCGGTTCCGCAGCGGGCTGCCGCCGGTCGTCCGTTCCGCTACTGCCGGGACAACGACGGCGAGTGCCAGCGGGCCTCGCGCAACGTGCGGATGCGGCACCGGTCCTCGCCCGGGCTCGCCGGTCAGGTGGCCCGCACGTGGGAGGCCGTCGACCGTCTCGATCAGCTTGTCGGCACGCTCAGCGAGGCGCTGCACGCCGAGATGTCGCCGGCCGGGGTGGAGCGGCAGGTGGCCGAGGTACGGGCGGAGACGTCCCGGCAGATCGCCGCTGCGCACACCGAACGCGACGACGCTCGCCGCGATGCCGATCGGGCGGCCGAGGCCGCCGGGGCGGCTGCGCAGGAGGCTGCTGTCGCGCGGGCCGAGCGCGATGACGCCCAGCAGGCGGCGCAGCATGCCCGGCGTCTGGCCGAGGCTGCCGCGCAGGACGCCCGGCTGGCCGTTGCGGGGCGGGACGAGGCGCAGGCTGCTGCCAGCGCTGCTGTCGCGCTGCGGGAGCAGGCGGAGACGGAACGGGACCGGGCGCGGGCTGAGGCCACGGCTGTCCGGCAGGATCTCGACGACGCCCGCAGGGAAAGAGAGGCGAAGTCCCGCGAGCTCGATGACGCCCGCCGGGAAAACGAGGCGAGGTCCCGTGAACTGGAAGGCGCTCGCCAAGAGAGCGAGGCGAAGTCCCGCCAGCTGGACGACGCCCGCCGGGAGAGCGAAGCGAGAGCGCGCGAGCTGGAAGGCGCCCGCCAGGAGGTGGAGGCTGCACGGGCCGACGTGCAGACGCTGACCCGTGATCTCGCCGCCGCGCGGGAGCAGGCCGCGGCAGCCGGCGAGCGGGCTGAGGCCCTCGGGCGTGAGCTGGACGCTGCCCGGGCCGAGGCGCAGCAGGCAGTGCGCGATGTCACCGCCGCGCGGGCCGAGGCCGGCCGGGAGCGGGAGAACGCCGAGCGTGCCGCGCGCGAAGTCGAGGCGCTGCGGCGTACCGTGGGTGAGGAGCGGGCGGCGCTCGCCGCGGCCCGCGGTGACGCGGACGCCGCGCACACCCGGGTGGCTCAGCTGTCGGCGCAGGTCAGTGACCTGGCCTCGGCGCTGGCGTCACTCGGTCCGGGCCGGGCCGTCCCGGCACAGACGCCGGCCGGCGGATCGGGCAGCGGAGCCGCTGAACCGGCCGTCCCGCAGGCACGGTGACCGACATCGCGCTATCCGTAGATCTCGCAAAGTCGCGTAAAGTGGACCAAGGTCCACTTCAGGACGGGGCTGAGTCGGCCGATAGGGGACCCGGGCGGTTAGGCTCGAAGCGTTAACACCGTCGACATACGGCGGTCGCGGCAGGAATCTCGCGACCGCCCCTTTCGTTACACCAACGGAAGCAGCACCACGAGCGAGGGGAAAGCCGATCATGGGCGAACGCATGCTGCGCGGCAGCCGTCTAGGCGCAGTCAGCTACGAGTCCGACCGCAACACGGAGCTGGCGCCCCGGCAGACCCGCGAGTACCTGTGCGTGAAGGGTCACCAGTTCGAGGTGCCGTTCGCCGTCGACGCCGAGGTGCCGATCACCTGGGAGTGCAAGTTCGACGGCAGCGTCGCACGACTGGTCGACGGCAACGAGCCGGAGCAGAAGAAGGCGAAGCCGCCGCGTACCCACTGGGACATGCTGCTCGAGCGCCGGTCGATCTCGGAGCTGGAGGACATCCTCAACGAACGGCTTCAGGAGGTCCGCACCCGTCGGGGGCGCTGACCGCAGGTAGCAACGTCATCGCCGTCCCGCACACCAGCGGGACGGCGATTTTGTCGTGGACCCGGGCTAGCGGACGATCTCGCCCTCGACGACCTCGCCCGACACGATCTGCCCGGGCGGCCCGAACGACGCGGGACCGGACGAGGCATCCGGCGCCGGCTCGTCGACCGGGGCGGACTGGCGCACCCGCACGTGGCGGGGGCCGAACAGGTCACCGGCGACCGACGCCGGCACCCGCCGCTCGGTGGCGCGTTCCACACCGCGGCGGGCCAGGAGCCGCCCGGGCGGCACGACCAGCAGCAGCCCGGCGACCGCGGAGATGAAACCGGGCACGGCCAGCAGCAGCGCGCCGAGCAGACCGACCAGGGAGTTGCTCACCTGCGGGCCCGGCGGGCGGCCGGCCTCGGCGGCGGCCCGGAAGCCGCGCCAGCCGCGGATGCCCTCGCGGCGCAGCAGCACCAGCCCGGCCACGCTCGACGCGGCGATGATCAGCAGGGCCCAGAACGCGCCGAGCGCGTGCACCACGGCCACGAACACGGATATCTCCGCCACCGCGAGCAGGAGCAGCCCCAGCGGGAGCAGAGCCAGACTTCGGCGCATCATCCCCAACCTTCCGGCGTCGCCTCGACGCCCACGGCAAGCATGACACGCCCGTGCCCGGTCACGGCCAGGTCGAACCCTGCCGCGGCTTGCGCCCGAGCTTGGCCAGGACGGCGTCCTTACGGGCCGACACCCCCCACACGGTGACCCTGAGCAGCTGTTCCTTGAAGATGTTGCCGCTCATCTTGCTGACGCCGTGTTCGCGTTCGGTGAACGTGATCGGCACCTCGGCCATCCGGAAACCGTGCCGGTAGGTGCGCCAGGCCAGCTCCACCTGGAACGAGTAGCCGGTCGAGGCCACCGCCGCGACGTCGATCGCGTCGAGCACGGCCATCCGGTACGCCCGATAGCCGCCGGTGGCGTCCTTGAACGGCATGCCCAGCGCCATCCGGATGTAGATGTTGCCGCCGCGGGAGAGCAACAGCCGGTGCAGCGGCCAGTTGTGCACGCTGCCGCCGGGGATGTAGCGGGTGCCGAGCACAGCGTCGGTGTCGCGCAGCACGTCGAGCAGCTTGTGCAGCTCCTCGGGGGCGTGCGAGCCGTCGGCGTCCATCTCGACGACCGCGTCGTAGCCTTTGTTCTTGGCCCAGGCGAACCCGGCGACGTAGGCGGCGCCGAGGCCTTCCTTGCCCGCGCGGTGCAGCACGAAGATGTGGTCGTCGGCGGCGGAGATCTCATCGGCGATGTCGCCGGTGCCGTCGGGTGAGTTGTCGTCGGCGATGAGGATGTCGACGCTCGGCACGGCCTCGCGGACCCGCCGCGTGATCAGCCGGACGTTGTCCGCCTCGTTGTAGGTCGGGATGACCACGAGGACACGTCCGACCCCCGGGTATCCTTCCGCGCCCGAGACTGTCGGGTTCGCGTCGCTCACCGTTCCTCCGTCGTCGACTCTGCGGCCGCCGCCCGGTCGTCGCGGCGGCGCCGCCGCAAGGGCGCTGCCGCCACGAGGGCGAGCACGGCCAGGGCGACGGCCGCCAGCTCCGGCCAATGCCCCAAACGAGTCGCCAGCGTACGCGGTCCGTCCACCCGCATGTCACGCAGGACCACACCCGCAACGTTGAACCCGGTGGACGAGTACACCTGACCGGCCGTGCCGACAAAAGCGGACACTCCCACCGTCGACACCATCAGCGCCTCCCGCCCGTGCTCGACGGCGCGCAGCTGCACCATGGCCAGCTGCTGGCGGGCCTCGGCCTCGTTGAAGGTGGCGTTGTTGGTCTGCACGGCCAGGATCTGCGCCCCGCCGGTGACGGTGTCCCGCACGACCGAGTCGTAGGCGACCTCGAAGCAGATCACGTCGCCGACGGTCGCCGCCGGGGTCCGGACGACGCCCGGGGTGCTGCCGGCGACCATGTTCTTCACCAGGTCGACCTTGTCGCTGACGACCCGCGCGATCGGGCGCAGCGGCATGTACTCGGCGAACGGCACCGGGTGCCGCTTGATGTACACCTGGTCCAGGTCGGGGCCGGTGACCGGCTGCCACAGGATGCCGGCGTTGCGGATCTCGCCCTCGACGTCGCCGCGCAGCACCGCCCCGAGCAGGATCGGCACGCCGATGGCGGTGGCCGCCCCGGCGATCTGCTGGGCCGCGTCGGGGTTGCGCAGCGGGTCGATGTCGCTGGCGTTCTCCGGCCAGATCACCAGCTCCGGCTGCCGCTGCCGGCCGGCGCGGACCTCCTCGGCGAGTTTCTCGGTCGCGCGGACGTGGTTGAGCAGCACCGCCGCGCGCTGGGCGTTGAAGTCCAGCCCGAGCCGGGGCACGTTGCCCTGCACGATCGCGACCGTGCGGGTGGTCGCGGCGGGCTCGGCCACCGGCACCAGCGCCGGCCCGGCGATCATCGCGGCGGCGACGGCGGCGAATCCGGCCGCCGGCAGCCAGGTGCGCGGCCGGCCCCAGCGCCGCCAGGCCAGCGCGACCAGGGCGCCACCGGCAACCCCGACCGCGAAGGTCACCAGCGGGGCGCCACCGAGCACAGCCAGGCGCACCGACGGAGCCTCGGCCTGGCTGAACGCCAGCCGCCCCCACGGGAACCCGCCGAACGGGGCCCGGTCACGCAGCGCCTCCTGCGCGACCCACAGCAGCCCGGCGGTCAGCGGCCACAACACGCGCAGCCGGTCGTGCAACGGCGACAGCCACGCCCCGGCCATCCCGAGCAGCGCCAGGTAGCCGGCCTGGGCGAACGACAGCAGCATCCACGGCAGCCAGCCCGCGGCCAGGTGCGTCCAGTCCAGTAGCGGCACGAAGAACACCAGCCCGGCGATCATGCCGATCCCGGCGCCGCCGCGCAGCCGGCGCCGGTGCGTCGCCGCGGCCAGCACCGCCACCGCCACCGGCGCCAGCCACCACAGCCCGTAAGGCGGGAAGGAGACCAGCAGGGCGGCCCCGGCGGCCAGCGCGAGCAGCACGGACACCCACAGGCGCAGCGGCCGGGGCGCGGCCGGCACGACCGGGTCCGGCGCCGGCGCGGGCGTTGGCTGAAGCGTCAATAAATCCACCCGCGGAAGGCTACCTGTCGGTGGTCACGAATCCGTCGCACACGCTACCCGCCCGGACCTGCCCGTTCGGCCGGGTCTGAGCGGCCGGCCCGATGAAGCCGGACCGGGCAGCCGAGCCCGGGCAGCCAGGCGGTCACCATCCGGCGACCAGGTCCGGCACGCCGGATTACCCAGGCCTGGGTATACGTCGGGGCGCGGCCCGCAGGCCGCGCCCCGATTGCACCTTGAGATCCGTCCGGGTCCGGTGCGGCACGACGGCGCGTGACCTTCGGACCGGCGCGGCGCGGGCTGGCTGCCCCCGACGTGCCGTTGTCTACTGGCCACGTGTCGCCCTGACCGACACCGGAACAGCGCGGCCGGTCCGCGCCGCCCCGCCGACCCCCACCCCCTGGACCTGGCGTACGCGGGCATCCAGGAACGGGTGCGGGCGTGGCCAGTGGGCGAAGGAACGAAGCGAACAACAGCCGCTTCCCGGAGTAGGACTTGAAGACGGTACGTCGCACCCCCGGCCGTCTGTCAACCGGTGTCCCCGTGTCCGGGCGTGTCGCATTTCCCGGGCGTGTCCCGGCCGTTCACCCGCAGGACTACAGCGCGTCAACAAGACCGGCGGCGGCCCGCGGGTGCGAAGCGGCGAGCAGCCCCGCCGCGGCCAGCACGTACCGGCTGTCGACGACCCGACGGGCACCCGCCGGCGCCAGCCAGCCACCGGCGGTGTCCCCCAGCACCGCGTCCAGGACCGCGTCGCCGCCGCCGTGGCGCAGCACTCCGCCGGAGCCCACGACCAGCCGCACGTCCCGCAGATCCCGGCCCCCGGTCCGCGGCTGCCCCGGCCCGGCCGAGGAGCCCCGGGCGTGACGCCGCAGGGCGATCATCGCCGCGGTCGCCGCCAGCTGCCGGTCGGTCCCCACGTCGTACGGCGGCCCGCCGGTGATGTCCGGCGCCGGCAGCTTCTCCGCCGCCGCGGCCGCGACCACCCCGCTCGCCCCGACCCCGACGCCCAGGTCACCCTCGACCGTGCGGGACCGCCACAACGTCCCGGCCACGTCACGCCGCGGGCCGGTCTCGGCCTCCGCGTCCGGCACCAGCGCCGAGTACACGTCGGTGGTGGCGCCACCGACGTCGACGACCAGCACCCCGGCGCCGCTGCGGTCGGCCAGCAGTTCCACGCCGGCCAGCACCGCGTCCGGGGTCGCCGCACGCACCAGCGACGCGAACCGCGGGCCCCGCGACAGCCGCTTGCCGCCGATGACGTGCCGCAGGAACACCTGCCGGATCGCCAGCCGCGCCGGGCCCGGATCCAGCACCCCGATGCGGGGCAGCACGTTGCCCGTGACGGTCACCGGGATCCCGCGTCCGGTCAGCACCGCGGCGGCCTGCTCGCGCACGTCGGCGTTGCCGGCCAGCACCACCGGCACCCGCAGCCGCGACGTGCCCAGCCGGCCCGCGTTGTGCAGCAGCACCTCACCGTCTCCGCCGTCGGTGCCACCGACCAGAAGGATCACATCCGGACGGGCCGCGCGCAGCGCCGCCACCGCCTGCCCGTCGAGCCGGCCCGCCGCCACGTGCACGACCTGCGCGCCCGCGGACAACCCGACCCGGTGCCCGGCCTCGGCGGTGACCAGCGACTCGTACCCGATCACGGCCAGGCGCAGGCCGCCGCCGGCCGACGAGCACACGAACAGCTCGCCGTCGCCGCCCAGCGCGGCGACGGCGGCGTCGAGACCGGTCAGCACATCGGAGCCGGCCGTCGTCGGCACCTCCGCGCGCCGCACCAGCCGCCCGTCGCCGAGATCGACCAGACAGGCTTTCGTGTACGTCGACCCGACGTCGACACAGAACGCGAAGGTCATCGCCGAGTCTTCCTCGGTGCGGTCGGTCATGCCCGAGCCGGCACGACCACCGTGCCCGTGGCGGTCACCGCGACGATCGGCTCGGCCAGCACCGCCGCCGCCGATCCGCCCGTGCCCCGGCACACCACCACCGACCGGAAGTCGATGGTCCGCGACCGGGTGCCCATCCGGGTCACCGTGGCGGTCACCTCCAGCACGTCACCGGCCTGCACGGGCGCGGTGAACTGCACGTCGGAGTACGACGCGAACAGCCCCTCGTCGCCGTCGAGCCGGATGCACACCTCGGTGGCGACATCGCCGAACAACCCCAGCGAGTACGCCCCGTCGACCAGGTTCCCCGCGTAGTGGGCGTGCGCGTACGGCACGTACCGGCGATGCGTGACGGTGATCAAGAGTGGCTCCCCACGAGTGCGTGCACGAGGTACGAGGCGACCTCGCGCGGTGTCGTACCCCGGCCGAAGATCCGGTCCACGCCCAGCTCGCCGGCCATCAGCTCGTCGAACCGGGGCCCGCCCACGATCAGCAACGGCCGCTTGCCGGCCGGCATCGCCTCCCGGAACGCCGCCGTCATCGCCCGCGTGTTCTGCAGGTGCGCGTCGCGCTGGGTCACCACCTGCGACACCAGCACCGCGTCGGCCTTGCGGGCCCGGGCCTCCTCGACCAGCTCCGGCACCGACACCTGCGCACCCATGTTCGTCACCGCCAGCTCCCGGTAGTACTCCAGGCCCTTCTCCCCCGCGATGCCCTTGACGTTGAGGATCGCGTCGATGCCCACCGTGTGCGCGTCGGTGCCGATGCACGCGCCGACCACGTTCAGCCGCCGCCGCAGTTTGCGCTTGATCACCGCGTTCACCTCCTTGGCGCTCAGCAACGGGAAGTCCCGCTCGACGACCTGCACCTTGTCGGTGTCGACGAGATGACTCACCCGCCCGTAGACCACGAAGAACGTGAACTCGTCCCCCATCGGCTTGGCGTGCACCAGCAACGCCGGGTCCATGCCCATCTTGTTGGCCAGCTGCACCGCGGCGCCCTCGGCCCGCTTGTCGTGCGGGACCGGCAGCGTGAACGACAACTGCACCATCCCGTCCCCGGTGGTGTCCCCGTAGGGCCGCACGATGCTCATGATTCGAGAGCCTCCGTCACGGGGTTGTAGTAGCCGTCCTCGTGCTTGGCGACCCCGTCCAGGCCCTTGCCGCGGTCCGCCGGCCGCTTCATGATCCCGAACGTGCCGTCGGCGATCGCCGTCAGCATCGTGTCGTCGACGATCCGCTCGAGAAGCTCGATCGCCTCGCCGAGCACCGCGTGCGCCCGCGACTGGATGAAACCGCCCGGCGCCGGCACGAAATCCTCGTGCAGGTTCCCGGCCCCGTTCAGCACGTACCGCACGTTCTGCAGCGCGATGTCCCGGTCGGACAGCCACGGCGTCACCACCGCCTCGGTCATCATCCCCACCAGCAGGATCCCCTGCCCGGTCAGCGCGCCGACCAGGTTGAAGAAACCGTCAAGCAGGTTGCCCCGGAACACATCACCGGTCATGTGCTTGGTCGGCGGCATCCACTTCAGCGGCGCGTCCGGGAACAACTCCCGCGCCAGCAACGCGTGCGCCAGCTCCAGCCGGAACGACTCCGGCAGCTCCGGGTTGATCTCGAACGCGTGCCCCAGCCCCAGCTGCCAGTCCGCCAGCCCCGCCTCGTGCGCGAAGAACTCGTTGAGCAGCTGCGACACCGTCACCGTGTGCGCCGCCTCGACCGCGTCGGCCGTGGTCAGGTAGTTGTCCTCACCGGTGTTGATGATGATCCCGGCCCGGGCGTGCACCTGCCGCGAGAACCGCTGATCCACGAACGTGCGGATCGGGTTGATGTCACGGAACAGGATCCCGTACATCGAGTCGTTGAGCATCATGTCCAGGCGCTCCAGCCCGGCCAGCGCCGCGATCTCCGGCATGCACAACCCCGACGCGTAGTTCGTCAGCCGCACGTACCGGCCCAGCTCCTTCGACGTCTCGTCCAGAGCCGCCCGCATCAGCCGGAAGTTCTCCTGCGTCGCATAGGTGCCCGCGAAACCCTCCCGGGTCGCCCCCTCGGGCACATAGTCCAGCAGCGACTGCCCCGTCGACCGGATCACCGCGATCACGTCCGCGCCGGCCCGCGCCGCCGCCTGCGCCTGCGGGATGTCCTCGTAGATGTCGCCGGTCGCCACGATCAGATAGATCCACGGCCGCTGCTGCGGATCGCCGTACCGCTTGATCAGCCGGTCCCGCTCGGCCCGGCGCCGGTCCACGACCTTCAGACCCGCGCCGGTCGCCCGCCGCGCGGCCCGCCGGGCCGCGTTGACCTCGGCCTTCTTCTCCGGTACGGCGAAAGTCACCGCCCCCGCCGCGGCCTTCTGCGCCAGCACCGTGACATCCTCCACGCCCTGGGTGGCCAGGGCATGGAACACCGGCAACGCCACCCCCCGGCCCAGACCCACATCGGCGCGGACCGCGTCGACCAGCCGGTTCACCCACGGAATGCCGTCGGAATCCGCCCCCGACACCCCGGCCAGGCGCAGCACCGCCCGCTCCACCGACACCGTCGTGTGCGAGCGCGCCAGGTCCACGACCGGCTGCCCCGCCCGCGCGGCGAGCTCCCTGGCCCGCCGCACCACGTGCGGATCCAGCCCCAGCTTGTTCACGTCACTCCTCGAAGATCGTCTCGCCGTGCAGCACCGTGCGCCGGCACACCGGCCGCGCCGGCACCACCCCGTCCACGCCGGGCAACAGCACCGGCAGGCCTCCGTCCACCCCGGCCGGGGTCTCCCACACCGCGAACGTCGCCGACCGGCCCGGCGTCAGCACCCCCGCGTCGTCCACCCCGGCCGCCCGCCAGCCGCCCCGGGTGCTCACCCCGAACGCCGACCGCACACTCATCCGGTACGCCGGGTTCCGCGGCGCCGCCGCGGCCACCACCGCCGCCCACGGATCCAGCGCCGTCACCGGCGAATCCGACCCGAACGCCAGCGACACCCCGACCGCGTACATCGCCCCGATCGGATTCGTCGCCATCGCCCGCTCCACGCCGAGGCGCTGGGCGTACATCCGGTCCGGGCCACCCCACAACGCGTCGAACACCGGCTGCACGCTGGCCACCACCCCGAACTCCACCATCCGGGCGATCATCGCCTTGTCGATCAGCTCCACGTGCTCGATGCGGTGCCGGCCCTCCCGCAACCGGTCCACCCCCACCCGCCGCGCCGCGATCGCGAACCCGTCCAGCACCGCCTCGATCGCCGCGTCCCCGATGGCGTGGAAACCGCCCTGCACGCCCAGCTCGATGCACTCCAGCAGATGCGCACCGGCCTGCTCCGCCGACACGAACGCCTCACCACAACCACCGTCACCGTCGCGGTACGGCTCACGCACCGACGCCGTCCGCGACCCCAGCGCCCCGTCGGCGTACAGGTCACCGGCCGCACCGACCGCACCCAGCTCCTTGGCCCGCGCCGCCCCGCCGAGCTCACCCCAGTAGCCGAACACCTGCGGCAGCCCCGCACCCGACAACGCCAGCACCGACGCGAAATCCGCCTCGCTGGACGTGCCCGGGCCCGCGCACTCGTGCACCGCCGCCACCCCCCGCGACGCCGCGAGCCGCAACGCCGAGGTCTGCGCCGCCGTCCGCTGCGCCGCCGTCAGCGAACCCAGCGCCACCGCGCGCACCGCGTGATGCGCCTGCTCCCGCACCCAGCCCGACGCGGGGGGGGCCCCGGCCCCCCCGCCGCCCGGGGGCGGCCCCCCCCCCCCACCCCCCCCCCCCCCCCCCCAGACCCCCCCCCCGCCC
>NZ_JBSGFR010000097.1:0-10694 GCF_053603475.1 Actinoplanes sp. NPDC004185
GCTGGTCGGCGACCACTCGGGCAAGTTCTACCCGCGGCAGACCATGACGATCAACTGGAACCTGTGGTTCATCGACACGGCGGCGCACACCGGCGCCCCGGCACCCCCTCGATGCCGGGGCACGCCGCCAGCAACGACCGCGACGCCAGCGCCGAATGCACCGACGCCTGCGACAGATACACCCGCCGGCCGTCGCCGGCCCGCTCGAGCTCGTCAGCCGACGGCGGCTGCTGCTCGGCCCACGTCGACTCGTCCCAGCCGTGCCCGTGCACCACCCCGTCGACCGGCCGCGTCCGCGCGAACGCCGACACCGCCGCCAGCAGCTCCGCCGCCGACCGCACCCCGGACAGATCCAGCCCGTCCGCGGCCAGCCCGGTGTCCGTCGCGTGCAGATGCGCGTCCACGAACGCCGGCGTCACCAGCGCGCCGTCCAAGTCCACGGTCACGTCCGCCGACGGCGCGTCCGCCGCCGCGCCCAGCCAGGCGATCCGCCCGTCGCGCACCAGCATCGCCGACGCGCGGGGGTCCGCCGCCGAGTAGAACCGACCGTTCGCATACACCACCGAGGGGGAAATCATGAGTGTCAGTGTGCCGCGATCCGCGCCTCGAACAGAGCCCGCACGGCCGGAGTGCGCCGCACCACATCCAGCGCGAACGCCGCATGCCCCGGCACGTACCCGTTGCCGATCAGCATCGTCACGTCCGCCGCCAGGCCCTCGGCCCCCAGCGCCGCCGCCGGGAAACTGGTCGCCATCGAGAAGAAGATCACCGTGCCGCCGGCCGCGGTCGCCAGGATCGCCCCGTGCTCACAGCCGGGCACGTCCACGCACACGACCGTCACCGTCGCCGGCTCACCCAGCGCCGCCACCACCGCCGACGACACGCCCAGAGGATCCCGGGCGTCGGCGACCGCGACGTGATCGGCCAGACCGGCCGCCAGCAGCGCGTCACGCTCGGCGTCCGACACGACCACCCCGACCGTACGCGCGCCCGCCAGCCGCGCCGCCGTCAACGCCAGCGACCCGCTCTTCCCGGCCCCACCCAGCACCGCCACCGACACCGGACCGGCCGCCGCGTGCCCGCGCACCACCCGGTCGGTCAACGCCGGCGCCCCGCACACGTCGAACACCGCCAGGGCCAGCTCCGGAGCCAGATCATCCGGCAGCACCGCCACCACCGAACGGCCGAACAGAATCGCGTGGCCCGCCGCCGGCACCTGCTCGCTCAGACCGTCCCAGCCGGCCAGCCCGTCGGTCACGACAAGAGGGGTCAGGGTCAGCGACACCAGCGTGGCGACCCGGTCACCCACCTTCACCGGCAACGGCGACTCCGGCCCGACCTCGTCGACGACCCCGATCAGCATGCCGCCCGAACCCGTCACCGGGTTGTGCATCTTGCCCCGCGTACCGATGATCTCCAGCACCTCGGCCCGCACCGCCGCGCCGTCCCCGCCATGCTTGCCCGACAACTGCCGGAAGCTCGCCGCGTCCAGATTCAGCCGCTCCAGGCGGATCCGCACCTCGTCCGCGCCCAGCTCCGGGCGCGCGTCCAGCCGCCACGCCGCCTGCGGCAGCACACCGACCGGCTCGACCACCCGAGACAGACCCACGGGAAACGACATGCCCACCATCCTCACAAGAAACAACTTGCCGTGCGGTCGTCCCACCGTAAATCCTCCGGGGCGACAGTTACTAGACCGCAGATTCTCCAGTATCGTCGATCCAGTTCGCTCCCCGACCCCAGGAGGCCCCCGTGACCGAGCTGAAGAACGACGCGGCCACCGCGGCCGGGCAGCCCTACAACTACCAGCGCCGCCCGCTGGTCGAACCCGACTGGACCCGCTTCCCCGGCTGGCGCGACATCACCACCGCCCAGTGGGAATCCGCCCAGTGGCAACGCGTCAACTGCGTCAAGAACGTCAAACAGCTCCGCAAGGTCATGGGCGACCTGCTCGACGACCGCTTCTACGCCGACCTCGAAACCGACATGCAGCGCCTGGCCACCATGTCCATGCTGGTGCCGCCCCAGATGCTCAACACCATGGTGCCCGACCGCACCCCCGACACGGAGTCGTTCTACGCCGACCCGATCCGGCGCTACATGATCCCCGTCGCCACCGACCGCCACCTCGACTGGCCCTCACACCCCCACGCCACCCGCGACTCCCTGCACGAGCACGACATGTGGGTCGCCGAAGGCCTCACCCACCGCTACCCCACCAAGGTCCTGGCCGAACTGCTCAGCACCTGCCCCCAGTACTGCGGCCACTGCACCCGCATGGACCTCGTCGGCAACAACACCCCCACCGTCGACAAACTCAAACTCACCCTCAAGCCCGTCGACCGCTACGACGCCCACCTGGCCTACCTCAAGGCCCACCCCGGCGTCCGCGACGTCGTCGTCTCCGGCGGCGACGTCGCCAACGTCCCCTGGAAACAACTCGAGACCTACCTGATGGGCCTGCTCTCGGTCCCCACCGTCCGCGACATCCGGCTCGCCACCAAAGCCCTCATGGGCCTGCCCCAGCACTGGCTGCAGGGCGACGTCGTCGAAGGCCTCAACCGCGTCGCGATCACCGCCGAACGCCGCGGCGTCAACCTCGCCGTGCACACCCACGTCAACCACGTGAACTCGCTGACCCCGCTGGTCGCCCGGGCCGCCCGCATGCTGCTCGAAGTCGGCGTCCGCGACGTCCGCAACCAGGGCGTGCTCATGCGCGGCGTCAACGCCACCACCGCCGACCTGCTCGACCTCTGCTTCGGCCTGCAGGGCGAAGCCGGCATCCTGCCGTACTACTTCTACATGTGCGACATGATCCCCAACGCCGAGCACTGGCGCGTCCCGGTCTGGTACGCCCAGCAGCTCCAGCACGACATGATGGGCTACCTGCCCGGCTACGCCACCCCGCGGATCGTCTGCGACGTCCCCTTCGTCGGCAAGCGCTGGGTCCACATGCTCGCCGAGTACGACCGCGAGCACGGCATCTCCTACTGGACGAAGAACTACCGCACGTCCATCGAGGCCACCGACGACGAAGCCCTCAACAAGCTCCACGCCTACTACGACCCGATCGACACCCTGCCCGAATCCGGCCAGCAGTGGTGGCTCAAGCAGCAGGCCGGCCAGTAGGCCCGGCGACCGCAGCTCCCGGGTCAGCGACCCGTGAAGATCACCAGGGAACCGGCATTCACCGCATCGCCCGCACGGCGCTCACCCGGAGAAACTCGAGCTTCTCCGCGTCGGCACCCCGCTCTGACGTCGAGTAGATGACGACCTTGACGTCGGAGGCCGGCACGACGACGACGTCGCAGTCGAGCACGACGTCACCCACCACCGGGTTGTGCACGGTCTTCACCATGCTCTGATGGGCCGCCGCCCGCCCCTCGTCCCACCGCGCGGCGAACCGAGGGCTGCGCGCCCGCAGGTCCGCGACGAACGCCCGGAACCGGGGATCCTCACGGTAGTCGGCGGCGGAACGCCGCAGGTCGTCCACCAGCGCGCGCTCGAACGCGTCCGGACCACCATGGGCCGTCGCGACCCCGCTGATGCTGTCGTCCACGAACGCCTGCACGAGCAGGTTCTGATTCGGGTCAGCCGCCACGGAAGGGGCCTGGAACAGCGCCTGCCACAGTGGCGTCGAGGCCAGCTGGGTCCAGTCAGCGGCGAACACCGCCAGCGGCAGATCCGACATGCGGGCCAGCATCCGCTGCACCCCAGCCGGAATGTGATGCGAGACGGTCCCCGACGCCGGGGCCGTCAGACCGGCGGCCCGGTGCAGCAGGGCCGTCTCGGTGCGGGTCAACTGCAGCGCCCGGGCCAACGCGGCAACTATCTGCTGAGAAGGAGTGCGGGCCCGCCCCTGCTCGAGACGAGTTATGTAGTCGACGCTCACGCCGGCCAGCTGCGCGAGCTCCTCGCGCCGTAGCCCAGCCGTACGACGCCGGCCGAAGGACTCCAACCCGACATCGGCGGGTGTGAGGTGCTCGCGCCGGCTGCGGAGCAACTCACCGAGTCGCAGTACCCGTTGGCGGCGTACGGCTCCTCCAAGGTCGCGGTCACCATGCTCACCATGCAGTACGCCCGCACCATCCCCGACATCCGCTTCAACGCCGTCGACCCCGGACAGTCAGCAACGGACTTCACCGGCGGACTCGGCCACAGCGTGCAGGACGGAACGGACGCGGCCGTGCGGATCGCCACCCTCGGCGACAAGACGCCGACCGGTACGGCGACCAACCGGGATGGTGTCCTTCCCTGGTAGGCCGGACACCATCCGGAACCCGAGAGTGCCCGATAACAGCGCACACAAAAGGCCCCCGGGACCGTCGTCCCGGGGGCCTCGCTGTGGGCCGGATCAGCTGAAGGCGTCGCGGACGTCCTTGCCCGCGTCCTTGACATGCTCGCCGGCCTGCTTGGCGTGTGCGGAGGTCTCCTGCGCCTGGCCCTCGGCGATGAGCCGCTCGTTGTCCGTGGCGTCGCCGATGCCCTGCTTCGCCTTACCGGTCAGCTCTTCGGCCTTGTTCTTGGCCTTGTCCGTGAAGCTCATCGTCAACCTTTCCGAAGACTCGAACTTGATGGTTCTTGTTGGTGAAAAGGTGCCCGAAGGGCTCGATTTTGAAACACAGCTCACTCCGGGTGGGACGGCGCACCGCGTGTAAAGCGTCCTAGGATCCTGGTCATGAACGATCAAGCCTCCTCCTTCGGACTCGCCGCCGCCGTCTACGAGCGCGGGCGGCCCCCGTACCCCGCCGAAGCTCTTGACTGGCTCCTGCCGGCCGGGGCCGGCCACGTCGTGGACCTGGGCGCCGGCACCGGCAAACTCACCCGCCAGATCCGCGACCGCGGCCTGCAGGTCACCGCGGTGGAACCCTCCGACGGCATGCGCGCCGAGCTCAGTCGCGTCCTGCCGGACGTGCCGGCCCTGGCCGGCAGCGCCGAAGCCATCCCGCTGAGCGACCACAGCGCCGACGCCGTCCTCTGCGCCCAGGCCTGGCACTGGGTCGACCCCGAACGGGCCGTCCCCGAAGCCGCCCGCGTCCTCAAGCCCGGCGGCCGGCTCGGCCTCATCTGGAACCTGCGCGACGAACGCGAGGACTGGGTCCGCCGCCTCGGCGAGCTCATCCACTCCCCCGAAGATCACCGCCGCGCCGATTTCGGGACCCTGTTCGGTCCCGTGGAGATCCGCGAATTCACCTGGACCCACGAGATCACCCTCGACCGGCTCCTCGACCTGGTCGCCTCCCGCAGCTACATCATCCTGCTCGGCGAGGACGAACGGGCCGCCGTGCTGGACGCCGTCCGCGAACTGACCGCCACCCACCCCGCCCTGGCCGGCCGCGACACGTTCGCCCTGCCCTACGTCACCGAGTGCGCCCGGGCGGACCTACCGCAACGCTGAGCGCCACACCGGCAGGTGCGCGGCGAGATAGTCGGCCGCGCCACCCCAGTGCACGCCGTGGCCCTCGGTCCACAACCGGGCCCAGGGCTGCGCTCTGGTCCTGGACCCGTCGGCCAGCAGGTCGTACATCGCCCGGGTACGAACCACGAGCTTGCCGGGCAGGGCGGCCCGGCCCGCGGCGTCGAGGTCGTAGCCGTCCACGACCGCCCGCAGCCGCGGCGCGTCAGCCTCCGGATCACCGCCGGCGACCAGCGGTGCGAAGGTCTGCGCGAGGTAGGCCAGGTCCCAGAGGCGGGTGCCCGGGGCCGAGGCGTCCCAGTCGATGAAGGTCCAGGTGTCGCCGTCGCGGATCAGGTTCCACGGGGCCAGATCCTGGTGACAGACCAGGTCGGCGCCGTCCGGTGGGATCGCCACGTCCCACCGGGCGCCGGGCGGCGGCACGAAGTCGGTGGACGCGTCGTGGATCGTCCGGACCATGGCGCCCAGCCTGCGGAGCTCCGCCAGGGTCATGGGTGGCGCCGACTCGCCCTGCCGGCCGGGCACGAACTCCAGCACCTGACGGCCCTGCTCGTCGCGGCCGAGCACCGCCGGGACGCCGGCGACGCCCTTGGCGTGCAGGTGACGCAGGAACGCATGCACGGAAGGTGTGGCAGACGTCCAGGGCTTGCGCACGGTGGAACCCGAGCGGACCACGGACGCGGCTACGTTGCCGCCGGCCAAAGGCTCCTCGCGGTCCGGGGCGGTGGTCAGGCCGTCCAGCCCAGCCGGATACGCCACTCGTCGGTGGTGCCCTCGCGGGGGTCCTGCCGCAGGTGCAGCACGGCCTGCAGAGGAATCATCTGCTCCGGCGTGATCCTCGGAGGCAGCTGCCGGAATTCCTCTCGGCTGCGCACGGCACGCTCCTTGTTCTCCACGAGCTCCAGGCTAGGCGCCCCGACCACTCCCCACAATCGCTCTTTGTCGAGGTGGGTCGCCGTAGGCGGCGTTCTGGGTGTGGTGGGGCGCACCGCGCGTAAGGCATCCTAGGACGTTGCTTCCCGGGGCGATGAGCTGGGACTTTGACAACATGCAGGTGATTGCCTGCATAATGGTCGCCGTGACCCCCGAACCAGCAGCCATGGACCCGGTCTTCAAAGCACTGGCCGACCCGACCCGCCGGCTGCTGCTCGACCGCCTGCGCGCGCAGAACGGCCAGACCCTGCGCGAGCTGTGCGACCGCCTGGCGATGACCCGCCAGTCCGCGACCCAGCACCTCGATCTCCTGCGGGCGGCCAACCTCGTGACCGTCGTGCGACGCGGGCGCGAACGGCTGCACTACCTCAACCCGGGCCCCATCCACGAGATCGAGCAGCGCTGGATCTCCGGCTTCGACAAGCCCCGGCTGCGGGCGCTCGACGCGATCAAGAACAAGGCAGAGGAGTACGCCATGAGTGCAGAAGTGCCGACCTACGCCTACACCACCTACATCCGCGCGACCGCCGAACAGGTGTGGCAGGCCCTGACCGACGCGGACCTCACCGCGCGCTACTGGGGGCACGCCAACGTCTCCGACTGGCAGCCCGGCTCCCCCTGGGAGCACCGGCGCACCGACGGCTCGGGCGTCGTCGACGTCGTCGGCCGGGTGCTCGAGGCGGAACCACCGGCCCGCCTGGTCATCACCTTCGACGACGTGCCCGAGGAGCAGCTGACCAGGGAACCGTCGGTGGTGACGTTCCTGGTCGAGCCGCACCAGGACATCGTCCGCCTGACCGTGACCCACGAGAAACTGGCCAACCTCGAGATGCACGGCGGCATCTCCCGGGGCTGGCCCGCCGTCCTGGCCAACCTGAAGTCCCTGCTCGAAACGGGCGACGTCCTCCCCCAGGCGCCCTGGGACATGTCCCCGGCGCACAACTGAGCCGATGGACACCACCGCGCTCACCGCCGCCTACGGCGCCCTGCTGGACGCCGCCACCACCGTTGCCGGGGCCGCCGAAGCACCACCGCCCGGCGAATGGAACGCCGACGAGATCCTGGCCCACGTCGCCCTCGTCACCGCCGCCACCATCGCGACCGCCGCCGCAGTTGCCGCGGGAGCCACCACGACCTACGACAACCGCCTGGCCCAGGACGCCTGGACCATCAACCGCGTCATCTCCCTCGCCGGCGGCACCGCGGGACTGCGGGAACGCATCCGCGGCCAGGGAAAGGCCTTGTGCACCCTCGCCGGCCCCACCCTGAGCGGGACCGAACTCGACACGTCGGTGCCCGCGCTGCTCCTGTCGCACAACACCGCGCTGGTCAACGGCCCGGTGACCCTGCGAGACATCATCACGGGCCTGGCCGAGGTGGAACTACCCGGCCACACCCGGCAACTCCTGGCCCTGCTCCCGACCGAGGACAACCCATGACCGTCGCCGAGCCGGCCTTCGTGTACGTGACCTACATCCACGCCACCCCGTAACGCGGATCGGCGAAGCAGGCTCCGCGGCCGGGCCGGACCCCTCCGCCGTCACCGGCGTGCCGCCGCACACCCCCTACGGCGTCCTAGGACACTATGCCTCCGGCTTGGCGGCGGGAGCGATCCGCGGCGGCCTGTTCTCGTACGGCGTGCTCAGCACCACCGTCGTCCGCGTCGTCACGTTCGCCGCCGTCCGGATCTCCTGCAGCAGCCGTTCCAGGTCGGCCGGGCTCGCCACCCGTACCAGAAGCAGGTAGAAGTCCTCCCCCGCCACCGAGTAGCAGGAGTCGATCTCCGACAGGTGGGCCAGCCGCTCCGGCGCGTCGTCGGGCTGCGACGGGTCGAACGGCCGGATCGCCACGAAGGCCGTGAGCGGAAGCTCCAGCGCCTCGTACGACACCTTCGCCGTGTATCCGCTGATCACGCCGCGCTGCTCCAGCCGGCGTACCCGCTGGTGCACCGCCGACACGCTCAGGCCGACCCGCTCCGCGAGATCGGTGTAGGACAGCCGGCCGTCCACGGTGAGGGCGCCCACGATCGCCCGGTCGATCTCTTCCACCGCGACAAGATACCGGTCGTGGCCGCCCGGTATCGAACCCGTTTCAGCCGCGGGTCAGCGATCGGCTGATGACCAGGCGCTGGATCTGGTTGGTGCCCTCGACGATCTGCAGCACCTTGGCCTCGCGGAACCAGCGTTCCACCGGGTGGTCGCTGACGTAGCCCGCCCCGCCCAGCACCTGGATCGCGTCCGTGGTCACCCGCATGGCCACATCGGTGGCGAAGAGCTTGGCCTTGGCCGCCTCCACCGAGAACGGCCGGCCGGCGTCCTTGAGCCGGGCCGCGTTCAGCAGCAGCGCCCGGGCCGCCGAGACCTGCGTGGCCATGTCGGCCAGCATGAAGCCGACCCCCTGGAACTCGGCGATCGCCCGGCCGAACTGCATGCGCTCGCGGGCGTACCCGGCGGCGTAGTCGACCGCGGCCTGGGCCAGGCCGACCGCGCAGGCCGCGATGCCCAGCCGGCCGGCGTCCAGGGCCTGCATGGCGATCCGGAAACCCTGGCCCTCCTCGCCGACCAGGCGCTCGACGGGCACCCGGGCGCCGTCGAAGACGATCTGGGCCGGCGGCGACGAGCGCAGGCCCATCGTCTTCTCCGGCAGCTGCGGCAGGATACCGGGCGTGTCGGCCTCGGCCACGATGCAGGAGATCCCGGCCGGGCCGGGACCGCCGGTGCGGCAGAAGATGTTGTAGAAGTCGGCCTGCCCGCCGTGAGTGATCCAGGCCTTGGTGCCGGTGACGACCCAGTCGTCGCCGTCGCGCACCGCCCGGGTGGTCAAGGCCGCGGCATCGGAGCCACCCTGGGGCTCGGAGAGACAGTACGCGCCCAGCAGGTCACCGCCGAGCAGGTCCGGCAGGGACTTGCGCTGGCGCTCGCTGCCGTACGCGGAGATCGGGTAGCACGACAGCGTGTGCACGCTGACGGCCTCGGCGATGGCCAGCCAGGAGCCGGCCAGGATCTCCAGGACCTGCAGATAGACCTCGTACGGCTGACCGGCGCCACCGTCCGCCTCCGGGTAGGGCAGGCCGAACAGCCCGGCGCGGCCGACCGTCCGCAGCACGTCGCGCGGGAACAGGCCCTCCTGCTCGTACTTGGCGACCCGGGGGGCCAGCTCGCCGTCGGCGATCTCCCGGGTCAGGCCCAGCAACTCGTACGCCTCGTCCGTTGGCAGCATCCGCTCGACCGTCACACCAACCAGCTTAACGGTCGTTTGGTTTCCCGTCAGCCTCCGGCCCCGGCGCGGCCGGAGGAAGTGTCGGTGGTTGGCACTAGGTTGGGACCCGTGACTCAGCGACCTCTGCTGGCGGTCGACGCCCCCAGCCTGTATTTCCGCGCGTTCCACGGCATCCCCGAGTCCGCGGCCCGCACGCAGGCGGGTGAGCCGGTCAACGCCATCCGCGGCTTCCTCGACATGATCGCCCAGCTGATCCGCACCCGGCACCCGGACCGCCTGGTCTGCGCGCTGGACGCCGACTGGCGCCCGGCGTGGCGGGTCGCGCTCGTCCCGTCGTACAAGAAGCACCGCGTCGCCCACGGCGACGTCGAGGAAGTGCCGTCGGCCCTGGAGAAGCAGGTCCCGGTCCTGCTCGAGGTCCTGGCCGCGGTCGGCATCCCGGCCTTCGGCGTCTCCGGGTACGAAGCGGACGACGTCCTGGGCACCCTCGCCGCCACCCAGCCCGCACCGGTCGAGGTCGTCTCGGGCGACCGCGACCTGTACCAGCTCGTCGACGACACCCGCGGCACCCGCCTGCTCTACTGTGGCCGCGGCGTCGCCAAGCTGGAGGACAGCGACAACGCCGCGGTCGAGGCCAAGTACGGCGTCCCGGCCCGCTGGTACGCGGACTTCGCGGCGATGCGCGGCGACCCGAGCGACGGCCTGCCCGGCGTGCCCGGCGTGGGCGAGAAGACGGCCGCCCGGCTGATCGCCCGCTACGGCGGCATCGAGCAGATCCTGGCCGCGCTGGACGACAAGGACGCCGGCTTCGCCCCGGGCCTGCGCACCAAGCTCGACGCGGCCCGGGACTATCTGGCGGCTGCCCTGCCGGTCTGCAAGGTCGCGCTCGACGTGAAGCTGCCCGACTTCGACCCGGCGCTGCCCACCTCGCCGAAGGACCCGGAGGCGCTGCTCGCGCTGGCCGAGCGGTGGAACCTGGCGGGATCGGCGCGGCGTCTGGTCGACGCCCTCGCGGGCTGACCCCGCAGGCCTCACGCGCTCGGCAAGTGGATCGACGATCCAATAGGAGGGGATGCCGACCTCGGCATATTTCTTCAGCTTGGCCTCGCGATCACGGCTCTGCGAC
>NZ_JBSGFR010000098.1:0-9873 GCF_053603475.1 Actinoplanes sp. NPDC004185
GGCGGCCAGCCGGTCGGGCGGGACCGCGGCGAGCACCGCGCGGCCGCCGTGCGAGCCGACCCAGGCCATCCACTGCTCGATCCCGGCGAAGCGGCTCACCTGGGTGAACTCGGTGATCCCGACCCGCGACCAGGCGCTCAGGGCGGCGCGCAGCGACGCCTCGGAGCCGAACATGCCGGGTGCCTGCTCCCGCCGCCGCGGCGTCGCGGTGTGCGCGGCCAGCGCCTTCATGGCGCGCTCGTAGCGCGGGTCGAACTGGGCGAACGAGCTGAACGCCAGCCGGCCAGCGGGCCGCAGCAGCTCCCGGTAGGCCGCCACCGCGGCCGGCGGATCCGGGAGGAAGAACAGCACCAGCCCGGCCGTGACGACGTCGAAGGTGCCCGGCTCGAACGCCGGTCGCTGCGCGTCGCCCACCTGCACCGTCACGCCCGGAAGGTGCGCGGTCGACGCCGCGGTCAGCTCGACCATCGACGGCGCCAGGTCGATGCCGACGACCCGGCCCGCAGGGCCGGCCGCGGCGGCGGCACTCAGCAGCACCGCGCCCCGTCCACAACCGACGTCGAGGACGTGCTCGCCGGGCCGGACAGCGGCGCGGCGCACCAGCTCGGCGCCCATCGGCGTGAAGAAGTCGACGCCCACGCTGTCGTAGCTCGCGGCCGCCGCGTCGAAGGTCCCGATCATGCCGGGCAGTTCAGGAGGCTCGCTCAGTTCAGAAGGCATAGCGGATCCGACAATACGGGGTCCGGGCGGCGATCAGGTCGGTCAGGGCGGCCACGTAGCGTCCCTTGTCGCCGGTGCGGTAGCGCACGTTCAGGGCGCCGTTCTCCGAGCGCTTCACCTGCTGCAGCTCCGGACGCCAGAGCAGCTCCTCGGCCTTGGGATGCCAGCCCAGGTTGACCTCGTGCAGGTCCTTGTTGTGGGTCAGGAAGATGACCTCGGCGGCGAGCTGGGCCTTGGCCTCCGGGCCGATGCCCGCGTCGAGCTGGTCGAGCAGGACCGCCCAGTCCTCGAGCCAGCCGTCGCGCACCACGACCGGGCTGAAGTTGACGTGCACCTCGTAGCCGGCCGCGACGAAGTCGTCGATCGCGGCGATCCGCTCGGCCACCGGGCTGGTGCGGATGTCGAGCAGCTTGGCGTCGCGCGCCGGCATCAGCGAGAAACGGATCCTGGTGCGGCCCTGCGGATCCCACTCCAGCAGATCACGGTTGACGTGCTTGGTGGCGAAGCTGGCCTTGGCCGTGGGCAGCCAGCGGAACAGCTCGACCAGGTCCCGCACGTTGTCGCTGATCCGGGCGTCGAGCGAGCAGTCCGAGTTCTCGCCGATGTCGTAGACCCAGGCGTGCGGATCGCACTCGTTCGGCGCCGGCTTCACGCCCTGGCGGCTCACGTGGCGCTGCACGTACCCCTGGATCTTGTCGATGTTGGCGAAGACGGTGATGGGGTTGCTGTAGCCCTTGCGGCGCGGGACGTAGCAGTAGGCGCACGCCATCGCGCAGCCGTTGGCCGTGGACGGGGCGATGAAGTCCGCCGAGCGGCCGTTGGGGCGGGCGGCCAGCGACTTCTTGACGCCCAGGACCAGCGCCTCGCGCTTGATCCGGACCCAGCGGTCGACATTGGTCTCGTCGCCGTACAGCTCGGGGATGCGGTGGTGGCTCTCCACCTCGACGCGTTCCGCCTCCGGGAAGCGCGCCAGGATCTCCTTGCCGCGGGGCAGGGCGGCGGCCTCCGGCTCGACGTAGATACGGCGAATGTCCAGCAGAGCACTCATATGACGGGCACCGGGCTTTCGACGGGGGCGGCGGTGGCGCGGGCGCGGCGGCCGGTGGTGGCCAGGCCCAGGGCGAGGACGGCCAGGCCGCAGCCGAACAGGATCCACCAGCCGGTGCGGCTCGCCCCGGCGAACTGCTGTGCCGTCGCGCCGCTGAGGCCGGACACCACCGCGGCGCCGACGACGGCCACACCGAGCGCGGCACCGACCTGACGGCTGGTCGAGGCGATCGCCGCGGCCACACCCGCCTGGGCGCGGGGCATGCCGGAGACCGCCGTGTTGGTGATCGGCGCGTTCACCATGCCGAAGCCGAAACCGAACATCGCGTACGCGGTGAACAGCAGCCAGACCGGGGTGTCCGCGGTGAGCCGGGTGAGCGGCAGCATCGCCAGCGCGATCGCCGAGCCGGCCAGGATCAGCGGCAGCCGGGGCCCGCGGGCGCCGACCATGCGGCCCGACAGCGGCGCGATCACCGCGGTCAGCGCCGCCATCGGCAACGTGTACAGGCCGGCTTGCAACGCCGACAGGCTGCGCACCTCCTGCAGATACAGTGAGTTGAGGAACAGGAAGCCGCCGAGCGCGCCGAAGGCGCAGACCGCGATGACGGTCGCCCCGGCGAACGGCACGCTGCGGAAGAACCGCAGATCCAGCAGCGGCTCGGTGCGGCGCGACTCGTACGCCAGCAGCGAGGCCAGCGCCACGGCCCCCAGCACGAAGCATCCCACGATCAGCGGCGAGCCCCAGCCGGCGTTCGGGCCCTCGATGATGCCGAACGTGACCGAGGCCAGCACGAGCAGCACGAGCACCTGACCCACCGGGTCGATGCGCCGCGGGTGCGCGGCCCGCGACTCGGGCACGTAGAGCGCGGCCAGCACGATCGCGGCCACCCCGACCGGCACGTTGATCCAGAAGATCGAGCGCCAGCCCAGCCCGGCGACCAGCACCCCGCCCAGCACCGGCCCCAGCGCCATGCTCAGGCCGACCACCCCGCCCCAGACGCCGATGGCCCGGGCGCGCTCGCGAGGCTCGGTGAACGTGTTCGTGATGATCGACATGGCGACCGGGTTCAGCATCGAGCCGCCCACCGCCTGCACCATCCGGAACACGATCAGCCAGCCCAGCCCCGGCGCCACACTGCACAGCAAGGACCCGGCGGTGAACAGCGCCAGCCCGGTCTGGAACGTGCGCCGCCGGCCCACCCGGTCGGCGGTCGAGCCGGACAGGATCAGCAGACTCGCCAGCACCAGCGTGTACGCGTCCAGCACCCACTGCAACGAGGAGACGGACGCGTCCAGATCGGCCCGCAACGAGGGCAGCGCGATGTTCACGATCGTGACGTCCAGCCCGACGATGAACAGGCTCAGGCAGCAGATCGCGAGCACCAGCTGGCGGCGGCGGTGACTGAGCTCGGGCATCGGATCCTTTCTACCCCCTCGGGCGGCCCGGTCCGGTCAGCCCGGCGGGACGGCGTGACACACTTCATCCGGCTGTGCGGCGTCAGGGTCGGAGGGACCATGCGGAACAGCGAGACGGGGCTCGATCAGCAGCGCATCGTGCAGGCCGCGGTGCGGTTCATCGACGAGCGTGGCCTGCGGGAGCTGACCATGCGGCGCCTCGGGGCGTTCCTCGGGGTCGAGGGCATGGCGCTGTACCGCCACCTGCCCGGCCGGGAGGCGTTGCTGGACGCGGTGGTCGAGTCCGTCGTGGACGAGTTGTACGCCGATCCCGACCTCGGGCTCGACGCGCCGGCCGGATGGGTCGACTATCTGCAGCGGCTGGCCCACGGGCTGCGCCGGATCGCGCTGGCCCACCCCGAGGTGTTCCCGCTGGTGGCCACCCGCCCGCCGGCGGCGCCCTGGGTGCGGCCCCCGCTGCGCAGCCTGCGCGGCATCGAGTCGCTGCTGGAGGTCATGACCGCGGCCGGCTTCTCCGACGCGGACGCCGCGGCGGTGTACCGGGCGTTCAGCAGCTTCCTGCTCGGCCATCTGCTGCTGGAGGTCTCGGCCATGGGGGTCGAGACGGGCCCGGTCGAGGAGCCCGAGGTGCCGCCGGTGCACGACCTGAGCCCCTATCCCGTGCTGCGCCGCCTCGAACCGCACCTGTCGGAGGATCACTCCGCCGAGGACTTCGAGGAGGCTCTCGAGACGCTGCTCGACCGCGTCGCGCTGATGCTGCCCGCCCGGCCGCAGGGACGGGCGCGGGCGGTACCCCGGAATGGCGCTCACTAACGTCCTGAGCGGTGCCTGAAAGAATTAAAGATCGCCTGTTTATGCGGTAAACAGCCGGGCAAGTTGGCCAGCGTAAGGATGTCGGACCGCGGCGCTGAGCAGCGGCTTCGATGATCGTTCCCCCGCAGGCACCTTCCCCCCGGAGCCAGTCATGAACAGTCCCCGAAATGCGCGCGATGACGGTGCGGCGCGGTATTCCCGCGACGACTCCGGCGCTCATGCCGACTCGGCCGGTGACTCCGGAGCGACGGCGGTCACCAGTGAGCGGCATGCCGTGCTCCAGCGTGAGAAGGAGCGCTACGGCGGCATCAAGTGGGGCTCGGCCTTCTTCGGCTGGCTCACCGCGACCGGCACGGCGATCCTGCTGACGGCCCTGCTGGCCGCGGCCGGCACCGCGGTGGGCGTGGCCAACGACACGGACGCCGGTCAGGCGGCCGACCAGGCGGCGGACAATGCCGGCACGGTCAGCATCGTCGGCGGCATCGCGCTGCTCGTGGTGCTCCTGATCGCGTACTACTGCGGCGGCTACGTCGCGGGCCGGATGGCCCGGCTCAGCGGGGCCAAGCAGGGGATCGGCGTCTGGATCTGGTCCATCGTCATCGCGGTGGTGGTGGCCGTCGCCGGCGCACTGGCCGGCGCCAAGTTCGACATCCTGGCCAAGCTGGGCGGCTTCCCGCGCCTGCCGATCAATGAGGGCGACGTCACCACCGGCGGCATCATCGCCATCGTGGTGGCCGTCGTGGCGGCCCTCGCCGGCGCGATCCTCGGCGGTCTCGCGGGCATGCGCTACCACCGCAAGGTCGACAAGGCGGGCCTCGGGCTCTGAGCGCCCGCCGCACCTGACCTCACTCACCGCACCACACCGTAATACCGCAAACCGGGGCCGGCCGGACGATCGGTCGTGCCCACCCACCGGAAAGGAACCACCATGCTCACCCAGAACGACACCCAGAAGCTGCTCGGATCCGACGTCTACGAGACCGACGGCACCAAGATCGGGTCGGCGGCCGACGTCTACCTCGACGCGCAGACCGGCAACCCCGAGTGGGTCTCGGTCAAGACCGGCCTGTTCGGCACCAAGCAGAGCTTCGTGCCGCTGGAGGGGGCCAACCTCGAGGGCGACCGCATCATCGTCACCTTCAGCAAGGACCAGGTGAAGGACGCCCCGCGGATCGACCCCGACGGCCGGCTCAGCCCGGCCGAGGAGGACGAGCTCTACCGCTACTACGGCCTCTCGTCGACCGGCGGCAACCTCGACCGGGACGGTGACGGCTACACCGACACCACGACCACGACCCGCACGTCGGGCACCACGACGAACACCACCGGCACCGCGTACGACAGCAGCGACGACCGTGGTGACACGTCCGGCCGCGACACCGACGACGCCATGACCCGCTCCGAGGAGCGCCTGGTTGCGGGCACCCGTACCGAGGAGGCCGGCCGGGCCCGCCTGCGCAAGTACGTCGTGACCGAGCAGGAGCAGGTCACCGTGCCGGTCAGCCGCGAGGAAGTACGCCTGGAGCGCGAGCCGATCACGGACGCCAACCGCGGCGCGGCCCTCGACGGCCCGGCCATCTCCGAGGAGGAGCACGAGGTCACGCTGCACGCCGAGCGTCCGGTGGTCGACACCGAGGCCGTGCCGGTGGAGCGCGTGCGCCTGGGCAAGGAGACCGTCACCGACACCGAGCGCGTCTCCGGTGAGGTCCGCAAGGAGCAGATCGAGTTCGACGACGAGACCAGCGGCCGCAACCGCCGCTGACCTTTACCATTCGGCGCCCCCCGGATCTTGTGATCCGGGGGGTGTCGTGGTGTGTCGTGCCCCGCATCGGATCCAGGGTTCGAGGCACGGCAGAGTGGGAAGCCATGCGCGGAGCGTCCGCAGGTGTTGAGGAGAGACATGAAGATCTGGCCCGGTTCGCCGTACCCGCTGGGGGCCACCTACGACGGCGGAGGGACCAACTTCGCGCTCTTCTCCGAGATCGCCGACCGGGTGGAGCTGTGCCTGTTCGACGACGATGGCACCGAGACGCGCATCGACCTGCCCGAGCGTGAGGCCCTGGTGTGGCACGGCTACCTGCCGCGGGTCGTGCCCGGTCAGCGGTACGGCTACCGCGTGCACGGCCCGTACGACCCGGCCACCGGGCGGCGCTGCAACCCGTCGAAGCTGCTGCTCGACCCGTACGCCAAGGCGATCGACGGGCACCACGAGTGGAACAACGCGCTGTTCTCCTACACCTTCGGCAACCCGGGCGAGGTCAACTACGAGGACTCGGCGCCGTACGCGATGCGCTCGGTGGTGATCAACCCGTTCTTCGACTGGGCCAACGACCGGCCGCTGAAGATCCCGTTCCACCAGACGGTGATCTACGAGGCGCACGTCAAGGGCATGACCCAGAGTCACCCGGGGATCCCCGAGGACGTCCGGGGCACCTACTCGGGCCTGGCCCACCCGACGATGATCAAGCATTTCAAGGAACTCGGGGTCACCGCCGTCGAGCTGATGCCGGTGCACCAGTTCGTGCACGACAGCACCCTGGTCGACAAGGGTCTGCGCAACTACTGGGGTTACAACACCATCGGCTTCTTCGCCCCGCACAACGACTACGCCAGCTTCGGCGGGCACGGCGGGCAGGTGCAGGAGTTCAAGTCGATGGTCAAGGCCCTGCACGCGGCCGGCATCGAGGTCATCCTGGACGTGGTCTACAACCACACCGCCGAGGGCAACCACCTCGGGCCGACGCTGTCGTTCCGCGGCATCGACAACCCGGCCTACTACCGGCTCGTCGACGACGACAAGCAGTACTACTACGACACCACCGGCACCGGTAACAGCCTCAACGTGCGCCACCACGAGTCGCTGCGGCTCATCATGGACTCGCTGCGCTACTGGGTGACCGACATGCACGTCGACGGTTTCCGCTTCGACCTGGCCTCCGCCCTGGCCCGGGAGTTCCACGAGGTGAACCGGCTGGCCGCGTTCTTCGACCTGGTCAACCAGGACCCGGTGGTCAGCCAGGTCAAGCTGATCGCCGAGCCCTGGGACGTGGGCGACGGCGGCTACCAGGTCGGTGGCTTCCCGCCGCTGTGGACCGAGTGGAACGGCAAGTACCGCGACACCGTCCGCGACTTCTGGCGCGGCGAGCCGGGCAGCCTGGGCGAGTTCGCCTCCCGCTTCACCGGCTCCTCCGACCTGTACGAGATCGACGGCCGCCGCCCGATCGCGTCCATCAACTTCGTCACCGCGCACGACGGCTTCACCCTCAACGACCTGGTGTCGTACAACGAGAAGCACAACGAGGCCAACGGCGAGGACAACCGCGACGGCGAGAGCCACAACCGGTCGTGGAACTGCGGTGTCGAGGGCCCGACCGAGGACGCCGAGGTGGTCAAGCTGCGCGAACGGCAGAAGCGCAACTTCCTCACCACGCTGGTGCTGTCGCAGGGCGTGCCGATGATCGCTCACGGCGACGAGCTGGGCCGCACCCAGCACGGCAACAACAACGTGTACGCCCAGGACAGCGAGCTCAGCTGGGTCGACTGGGAAGACGCCCGGATGCACGACGTGCAGACCCGCTTCACCGCGTCGCTGACCAAGCTGCGCGCGGACCACCCGATCTTCCGCCGCCGCCGCTTCTTCACCGGCGAACCGGCCGGCGACTCCAAGGTGCCGGACATCGCCTGGCTGCGCCGCGACGGCGAGCCGATGACCGAGCCGGACTGGAACACCCGGTCGGGCATGACGATGACCGTGTTCCTCAACGGCCACGGCATCCCGGAACGCGGCGCGCTGGGCGAGGAGATCATCGACGACTCGTTCCTGGTGCTGTTCAACCCGCTCGCCGAGGGGGTGACGTTCACGCTGCCGCCGCGCTCCTACGGCCGTACCTGGGAGACCGTGGTCGACACGGCCGACCCGCTGCTGGCGGCCCGGCGCCGCACGACGAAGGCGGGCGGCCAGCGCAACGTCGAGGGCCACACCATGGTCGTGCTGCGCTGCCGCTACTGAAACCGGTTGCGGGCTACGGCACGCTGAGGCCGTGTCCGGGATCGCGCTGAGCCACCGCTTCTACGAGCACGCCGTCCGCCCGCTGCTGGGCGGACGGCGGCACGCCGCGGCCCTGCTCGGTGAGGGCTCCGAGGTCCTCGGCCTCGACGACGCGGTTTCCACCAGGTCGAGGTGACGACCGCCGCTGCCTTCTTCGCACGGCGGCTGGGTGTCGATCCGGCAGGCGGCCTGGACGTGGCGGCCTGGCTGCTGACCCCGACGCAGACCCTGGCGACGCTGACCGCCGGGGCGGTGTTCCACGACCCGGACGGCGAACTGACCCGCCGCCGCGAGGCGCTGCGCTGGTATCCGGCCGACGTGTGGCGCTACGCCCTGGCGGCCGGCTGGCTGCGGGTCGCGCAGGAGGAGGCCTTCGTGGGCCGGGCCGGGGCCGTCGGTGACGACCTGGGCTCACGGCTGGTCGCCGCCCGGCTGGTCCGCGAGCTGGTGCGGCTGGCGTTCCTGATCGAGCGCCGCTGGGCTCCGTACCCGAAATGGCTCGGCAGCTGCTTCACCCGCCTCGACCTGGCGGCGACGGCCGGCCCGGCGCCGGCGTCCGCGACCGCCGCGGCCGACTGGCGGGACCGGGAGGCGGCGCTGGTCACGGCCGCGGGGGTGCTGGCCACAGCGACCAACGACCTCGGGCTGGCCGCACCGGTCGACCCGGCGCCGCGCAGGTACTACACGCGCGACATCCGGGTGCTGTTCGCCGACCGGCTGACGGTGGCGTTGACGGCGGCGATCAGCGAGCCGCAGGTCCGGGGGCTGGTCGACCGGCTGGGCGGACGCCGGGGCGGCCCGATCGGGACCCTGCCGGGCACGATCGACCAGGTGACCGACTCGACGGAGATCCTCGGCGACCCGGTCCGCTGCCGGCGGGCGGGGCCGCTGCTCGGTCTCGGCGCTCCTTAACGAGCCCCGAAAGCCTGGTCGATCTCGTCCCCGGTCAGGCCGCGGGCGCGGAACGTCGTGGTGCCGCTCTCCAGCAGCTCGCGGGCCGCGTCGCGCAGGCCGCCGTACGCGGCCCAGGTCAGCGCGCCGCCGGTCGAGACCCGCCGCACCCCGAGCTCACTCAGCTCGGCGACCGTAGGCGTGCCCGGCAGCGCCAGCACGTTGACCGGCGCTGACACCGACTGCACAAGCCGGCCGATGTCCGCCGGGCTCCGCAGGCCGGGTGCGTACACCACGTCGGCGCCCGCCTCGCGGTAGGCGCGCAACCGGGCGATCGTGTCGTCCAGGTCGTCGTGACCGTACAGGTGGTTCTCGGCCCGGGCCGTCAGCACGATGCCGTGCCGGACGCACGCCTGCGCGGCCGCGGCGACGCGCGCGGCGCCGGCCTCCAGCGTCTCCACCCGGGCCGCCGCCGGGTCGTAGTCCTCGATCGAGATGCCGGCCGCGCCCGCGTCGGCCAGCAGGTCCACCGTCTCGGCGATGCCCGCCGGGGTGTCGGCGAAGCAGCGTTCGGCGTCGACGTTGAGCGGGATCCCCACCGCGGCGGTGACCGCCGCGACGTGCGCCACCAGTTCGCCCCGGGTGACCTGCTGGTCGAGCTTGCCCAGGCTCGCCGCGAGGCCGGACGACGTGGTGGCCAGCGCCGCGAAGCCCAGGCTCTCCAGCAGCCGGGCCGAGCCGGCGTCCCACGGGTTCGGCAGCAGGAAGGTGCCGGACGCGTGCAGTGCCCGGAAACGATCGCGGAGATCCGTCATGTGAGCAGCCTAGAGACCGCGGCCCGGCCCCGCGGGGCCGGGCCGCGGCGTCCTCTGATCGGGGCGAAAGGCTTCAAACCCCGGTTGTACGCACCCACGGAGGTGTTTGAGGGCGCGTTGCTG
>NZ_JBSGFR010000099.1:0-9353 GCF_053603475.1 Actinoplanes sp. NPDC004185
CGGGCCAGCGCGTGCCGGGCCCGCTGCCCGCGGTGGCGGCGGGGCACCCCGGCGTAGAGCAGGCCGGTGGCGACGTTCTCGGCCGCGCTGAGGCCGTCGGTGAGGTGGAACTGCTGGAAGACGAAGCCGATCTCGCGGGCCCGCAGCGCCGACAGGTGCCGGTCGCTGAGCGTGGCCACGTCCTGCCCGGAGATCCGGACCGTGCCCGAGGTGGGGCGGTCGAGCGTACCGATGATGTTGAGCAAGGTCGATTTGCCCGACCCGGACGGGCCGACGATGGCCACCATCTCGCCCCGGGCGATGTCCAGGCTCACCCCGGCCAGGGCGGTCACGCCGCCGGGATAGCGCATGCCGGCGTCGCGGACGCGCAGCACCGGCTCGTCCGCGTCCGTCACGACGCGACCACCACGTCGGTCCCCGGGGCCAGGCCGTCGCCGCTGATCTCGACCCAGCCGTCGGCGAACATCCCGGTCTCGACGGCGACCAGTCCCTGCGGGCCCTGCACCGCGTAACCGCCCTCGGTCAGCGCGACCAGCGCCTCGACCGGCGCGGCCAGCACGTCCTCGACGGTCCGGCCGGCCACATTCACCTGGACGTCCGCCGAGTCCAGGTCGGCGAGGGCCTTCGGATCGTCGACGGTCACCGACACGGTCAGGGTCGGTGCGCCGTCGGCCACGCCACCCTCGGGGGCGGCCAGCGTGCGGCCGACCGAGGAGATCCGGGCCTTGACCGTACGGTCGTCGGGCAGGCTCACGGTCACGCGCTTGCCCCGTTCCAGGACGGCGGCGTCGGTGAGCTCGGCCGGCACGGTGATCACCTTGCGGGTGGAGGTGACCGACATCAGCGGGGCGTTCGCCGGGGAGCCGGGCTGCACGGCCAGCGAGTCGACCCGGACCGGGCCGGGCAGCACCTCGACGTCGCCGACCGCCACCTGCCCGGTGACCGGCAGGCCGCGGTCCTGCTGCCACTTCCTGATCGCCGCGATGAGCCCGGTGGTGAGGACGCTCTCCCCGGACTTGACCTGCACCCTCTTGGTCGCTTTGGGGGCAGTGCCCGCGGCGGGCGCGGGGGAGGACGGCGCCGGCTGGGTCACCCGCTCACCCGGCGCCGGCTGGTGGCCGATGCCGTACCCGAGCGCCCGCAGGTTGTCGGCGATGATCCGCACGTCCCGGCCGACCAGGTTGCCCCCGGCGACCGGCCGGTAGAGCGGCATCTTGCCGTAGAACAGGGTCACCGGCTTGTCGTCGGCGCGGAACAGCTGCTTGCCCCGCTTGATCGTGGCGCCGACGGCCGGCAGCCAGGTCACCGTCGCTTCGGTGTGCCCGGACAGTGGGCGCGGCGCCCCGAAGCCGATGCTGCCGTTCAGCTGCTTGGTGGTGGACAGGTCCCGGCGTTCCAGCTTGACCGTCTCGACCGCCGAGGGCGCCTGCGCCGCCGGCTTCCCGGACGCCCGGTGCCGGGTCAGCACGACCCCGGCGACGACCGCGAGCACCGCCACGACGAGGCCTCCGGCCAGCCATCTGACCGCGCCGCGGCGCCGCCGGGGCGGGTCCGGGACGAGGGGGATCACCTCGGTCGGGGAGTCAACCTTCGGATGCATGCCGACGAGCGTCGCCGGAGATCGTTAGGAAGCTGTCAGGTATGGCCGGGGACTCCGCCGCGCGTGCCCGGCGGGCCTATCATCGCCGCCATGCGTGCTCGGGTCCTGGTTGCCG
Source organism: Actinoplanes sp. NPDC004185 (assembly GCF_053603475.1). NCBI lineage: Bacteria > Bacillati > Actinomycetota > Actinomycetes > Micromonosporales > Micromonosporaceae > Actinoplanes > Actinoplanes sp. NPDC004185. The sequence goes on from NZ_JBSGFR010000099.1 coordinate 1,716, forward strand.
ATGACGATCCTCGCCAGGCCGAGGTCGTCCGCCGCTACCTGACCGCGGCCGGCCATGACGCGCACGTCGTGCACGACGGGCGGGCCGCGCTGGACGAGGCCCGGCGCCGGCGGCCCGACCTGGTGGTGCTCGACGTCATGATGCCCGGCCTGGACGGGCTGCACGTGTGCCGCACGCTGCGCGAGGAGTCCGACGTGCTGGTGCTGATGCTGACCGCCCGCACCACCGAGGACGACCTGCTGCTCGGCCTGGAGCTGGGCGCCGACGACTACCTCACCAAGCCGTACAGCCCCCGGGAGCTGATGGCCCGGGTGCGGACGCTGCTGCGGCGGGCGTCGCGGGGCGCCCCGGCACCGGCCGGTCCGGGGCTGCGCCGGATCGGCCGGATCGGCGTCGACCCGGCCCTGCACCAGGTCACGGTCGGCGACGAGCCGGTCGAGTGCACCCGCGGCGAGTTCGCCATCCTGGCCGCCATGTCCGAGCAGCCGGACCGCGTGTTCACCCGGGCCCAGCTGCTGCACCACACCCGCGGGATCGACCGCAGCTCCACCGAGCGCACCATCGACGTGCACGTGATGAACCTGCGCCGCAAGATCGAGAACGACCCGCAGCGGCCCACCCAGCTGATCACCGTCTACGGCGTCGGCTACCGGCTGTCCGCCGGCCCGGCGGCGACCGGATGAGCCGCGGCCGGGTGCCGCTGCGGCACAGCCTGGTGACCCGGCTGCTGGTCACCTCCGTGCTGATCGCGATCGCCGCGACCGCGGCGACGGCCTGGCTGGCCGCCAGCACCGCCACCCGGGCCATCCGGCAGGAGCAGGGCCGCTCGCTCACCGAGGACAAGGGCGTGTACGACATGCTCGTCGGTTACGCGGCCACCCACGCCGACTGGTCCGCGGCCCCGGCGCTGATCCGGGCCCGGGCGGACAAGCTGGGCCGCCGGATCACGTTGATGACCGCGGACCGGGTGGTGATCGCCGATTCGGGCCCGGGACCTTCGCTGGCCGGCGCCCGCCCGTCCGCCACCGTCGACCCGCTCAACCTCGACCTGGCCCTGACCGGCGGCAGCGAGCGCATCGACCAGCGGGCGGTCGGCCCGTTCCGGCTCCCCGCCACCGACCGGGCCCAACTGCGCAAGATCGCCGAGGACCAGCTCAGCTGCGTGCGGCGCATCGGCGCGGACGGCCGGATCGACGAGCTGCCGAACGGCCGGCCGCAGGTCACGGTGGCCGGCCCCGACAAGATCCTGTCGGCCTGCGCCACCGAGCTGCCGTCGCTGACCCGGGCCGAGGCCAAGCCGCTGGGCAAGCTGGGCGGCCTCGTCACCCGCTGCGCGGGCCCGCCGCCGGGTTACCAGCTCGGCGTGTGGCCCGACTTCTCGACGTACGTGGAGAAGGTCGACCCGGCCGACAGCGCGGCCACCGCGGTCAAGCCGTCGCTCAGCCCGCGGGAGCTGTTCGACCTGGGCAACACCAAGGCCACCGCGCGCATCCGCGGCTGCGTCGAGAAGTCCCGGCGGGCCATGCTGCGGACGTACGTCGCACCGCCCGCCCTGCTGTTCGTCACCGACCCGGACACCGGCTCCGACCGGACCCGCTTCACCCTGTCCCGGCAGAACACCATCCGGATCGTGACGACCACCGGCGGCGTCCTGCTCGCCACCATCCTCGTCACCGTGCTGGTCGGCCGCCGCCTGATCCGCCCGCTGCGGGCCCTCACCGACGCCGCCGACCGGCACACCCCGGCCCTGGTGTCCACCCAGGACGAGATCGGCCGGCTGGCCCGCGCGCTGAACGACTCGACCGAGCGCCGCGACCGGGCCGAGGCCCAGCGCCGGGCCATGGTCAGCGACGTGGCGCACGAGCTGCGGACCCCGCTGACCAACATCCGCAGCTGGCTCGAGGCCGCCCAGGACGACCTGGCCCCGACCGACGGGCAGCTGCTCGAGCTGCTGCACGAGGAGGCGGTGCTGCTGCAGCACATCATCGACGACCTGAGCGACCTGTCCGCGGCCGACGCCGGCACGCTGCGCATCCACCCCGAGCCGACATACGTCCGGGACGTGCTGGTCCAGGCGGTGGACAGCCAGCGCGCGCCCGCGCACGCGGCCGGCGTGCGGCTGGCCATGGAGGTGGACGGCGACCCGGTGGTGGCGGCCGATCCGGTACGGCTGCGGCAGATGGTCGGCAATCTGGTGTCCAACGGCATCCGCTACACCCCCCGCGGCGGGTCGGTCACGGTGGGCGCGCGGGGCTCGACGATCACCGTACGGGACACCGGCGTGGGCATCGCCGCGGAGAACCTGCCGAAGGTCTTCGACCGCTTCTGGCGCGCCGACGAGTCCCGCAGCCGGGCGACCGGCGGCAGCGGCCTGGGGCTGGCCATCGTGCGCAAGCTGGCCGACGCCCACGGCGGCACGGTCGAGGTGGACAGCGTCCCGGGCAGTGGTACGACCTTCACGATCACGCTGCCCTAGACCGGGTCACCAGGGCAGCACGCCGTTCTCGTCCTGGTAGGTGCCGGTCGGGCCGTCCGGGCCCAGCGTGGCGAAGCGCACCACGAAGGCGGCGCTCTCCGCCACCGGCCGGCCGATGCCGAAGTCCGCGGTCATGTCGGTCGCGGTGGTGCCGGGCTCGATGGCGTTGAACTTGATGCCCGGCTGCGCCTTCGCGTACTGGACGGTGAGCATGGTGGCTGCCGTCTTGGACGCGGAGTACAGCGCCAGCGGCAGCTGATGTTCCGGCCGTTCGGGATTGGTCACCGCCCAGAACGAACCCGCGCTGCTCGACACGGTGACCACGGTGGGGTTGGACGATCGGCGCAGCAGCGGCAGGGCCGCCTCGGTGACCCGGACGATGCCCACCGCGTTGGTGTCGAACGCCCGCAGTGCGGCCGGACCGTCCAGCGGATCGTTCGCGAGGATGCCCGCGTTGTGCACGAGGACGTCGAGCCGGCCCTCGGCCGCGTCGATCGTCGCCAGCGCGTCGCGTACCGAGGTGTCGTCGGTCACGTCGAGCTGCACGAACCGGGCGCCGAGCGTCGCCGCGGCCTTCTCGCCCCGCTCGGCGTCCCGCGCGCCGACGTAGACGACGTGGCCCAGCTCCAGCAGCTGCCTGGCCGTCTCGAAACCGATGCCCTTGTTGGCCCCGGTGATCAGGGTGATGGTCATGCCTGTGGTTCTCCTGTCGCGATGGGTGGCCCGGTCGGGCTGCGATCGACGGTAGGCACGGCCGCCCGGACCAGCCAGAGCCCTCTCGTGCCAGGGGAACGACAGGACCCCCTCTGCCGGCCCGGCCCGGATCTACGCTGGCCTGGTGAGCGAGACGACGAACCCCCTCGGTGCGTACCTGCGGGCCCGGCGCGAGCTGGTGACGCCCGAGCAGGCGGGCATCCCGGACGTCGGCGTACGGCGGGTGCCGGGGTTGCGGCGTGAGGAGGTCGCCATGCTGGCCGGCATCAGCGCCGACTACTACCTGCGGCTGGAACGGGGCCGCAACCGGCACCCCTCGATGCAGGTGCTCGAGTCGATCGCCCGCGTGCTGCACCTCGACGAGGACCACTTCGCGCACCTGCTGACGCTGGTCGCGGAGGTCTCCCGCCAGCAGCGGCGCCGCCCGCGCAAGGAGACCCCGCCGCCCGGGGCGCTCAAACTCATGGAATCGCTGGTCCAGCCGGCCTTCATCGAGGACCGGTACTTCGACATCCTGGCCTCGAACAGTCTGGCCCGGGCGCTGTCGCCCGGGCTGACCGTGGGCGGCAACCAGCTGCGGGACCTGTTCCTGGACCCGGCCGAGCAGGCCCTGCATCCGGAATGGGAGAACGTCACGGAATGCTTCGTCGCCAACCTGCGCCAGGCCGTGGGCAACGACGTCGCCGACCCGCGCTTCATCGAGCTCACCGGCGAGCTGTCCCTGGCCAGCCCCCGGTTCCGCCGGCTCTGGGCCCGCCACGAGGTACGCGGGCAGCGCGGCACGCCGATCCGGATGAACCACCCCCAGCTCGGCGAGCTGACCCTCAACCGGGAACGGCTGGCCATCGCCGGCACCGACGCCTTGATGCTGGTCGTCTACCACCCGGACGCCGGTTCCAGCGACGCGGAGAAGCTGGCGCTGCTGGCCTCCGCGGATCTGCCCACCTCGGACGCCCAGCGGGCGGAACGCGCCACAGCTCACGAGCCTCGTCGCCGGCCTTGAGACTCGCCGCCCAAGTCTCCACCGGTGGTTCAACGATACGATTCATGGGCATGGCAACGAACACCGACATCGTGACCGGGGACTTCGACCTGGCGATGGACGAGCTACGCGTCGTGGCGCGTTACGTGGTCCAGCACGCCGAGGACGTCCTGCCGGTCTTCGAGGACGCTGTCCCCGGCGACCTCCGCCCGCGGGCGGCCATCGAGGCGACCTGGGCGTTCATCAACGGCGCCCGCCGGACGAAGTGGCAGCGCGCTGCTTCCGTCGACGCTCACCGAGCCGCCCGTACCGCGCCGTCGGAGGAAGCGCGGCTGGCCGCGCGGTGCGCCGGCGACGCCGCGTCGGCCGCGTACCTGCACCCCATCGCCCAGGCCGGCCAGGTCGGCCACATCCTGCGGGCGGCCGCGAGCGCCGCACGCATCGGGGAGCTGGCCGCCGGCGACGATCCCGCGGCCGGCAGCGCTTTGCTGGCACGGTCCCGGGATCGGGCGGCACCGGCGCTGATCGGCGTTCTCCGGCGCTACCCACCCGCGACCGGCGGCCGGAGCCGCGTCGCCCAGCTGATGAGCGCCCTGGACCGGTCCCTGCGCCAGGACGAGGGGCGGGCCGCGTGATCCTGCCGAAGATCCGTGACCCCCGCTTCGTGACGATCCGCCGGGGCGGGACCCTCACCGACGCCGACCACCGGCTGCTCGCGCTGTGGGCCGCCGCGTGCGCGGAGCACGTCCTGCCGTTCTTCGAGGCGGACCGGCCCGGGGACCCGCGACCGCGCCAGGCGATCGAGCACGCCAGGGCCTGGGTGCGCGGCGAGGTCAAGATGATGCAGGCCCGTGCGGCGGGCGGCCACGCGATGGGAGCGGCTCGGGACCTGACAGGTGCGGCCCGGCATGCCGCCTACGCTGCCGGCCAGGCCGCCGTCGTCGCCCACGTCGCCGCGCACGAGCTAGGCGCGGCCGCGTACGCGATCAAGGCGGCCCGGACGGCCGCACCGGCAGACGAGAGCGAAGCCGCCGGCCGGCGGGAGTGCCGGTGGCAACGCGATCAGCTCCCGGAGGCGATCCGCGAGCTGGTCGTCGACGACCAGCGCCTGCGCAACGACATCTGCTGGTCGGCCTTCGACTGCTGAGCTCGCTCGCGGGTCGCGCCTGCCGTTCGCGACATCCGGACCGGCGGCAGCACTAGTCGCCCCGGCCGGAACCGATGATCACGAAGGTGCGGTCCGGCGCCGGGCGCAGCATGGTGAGCCGGACCTCGCGGGGCCACCAGCGCGTCGGCTCCCGCCAGGCGCACTCCACGATCGGGGCCCGCGGATCGTCGGCACAGTCGCCGAGCTGCTCCCAGTGATCGAGCTGGGTGGCGACGATCATCCGCGCCTGCAGCCATGGAGAATCCGGCGGCATCGTGTAGGTGCGCACGGTCGCCGCCCCGCGGTCGTTGCGCAGGCCCGAGGCGATGATGCCGGCGCGGTCGAGGACGGCCTGCTCGTATCCCGCGGACTCCACCACGGCCCCGGCGGGCGGGGAGATGGTGTGCGGGACGCCGGCGGCCTTCCACCGTACGAGAGCAAGCGCGCCCAGGGCGAGCACGACGACCAGCAGGACTCCCGCGAGGGCGGCGCCCAGACGCCGTCGACCGATCCGCACAGCCGGAGCCTAGGCGACCCGCGCCACGCCGGCTGATCCGCTTCTTGTCGTACCCCGCCGCTAGCCTGCGGACAGTTCTCATGGGGGAGGCGTGGATCAACGTGGGTGATGTTCCGGCGTTCGTGCGGCGGCACCGGTTCGTGCGGCGGGGCAGTGTGGATGTCCCGCCGTTCGTGTGCGACGTGAAGGGCGGCGAGGCGGCCGAGCAGCGCATGGCCGCGGAGCGCGCATCGGTGCTGGCGATCCTCGACGAGCCGGGGACGCCCCGGCCGCTCGCCGCGGCGGCCCGGGCCTGGCTCGACGGCGACCCGGACGTGACCCCGCTGGGCGCGGCCGGAGCCCTCACCGCCCTGAGCATCCGTGTGCAGTATCCGGAGGACCGCGGGGAGATCCTCACGCCGTTCGCCGATCTCTGGATCTCCCGCCACGGCGTGCTCTTCGCCGCGCGGGCAGCGGTCGAGCAGGCATTGCTGGGCGTCCAGGAGGGCCGGCGCGTCAACCCGGCGACCTATGGCGCCCTGTCCCTCGCCCCGGTCGCGCTCGACGAGGCCGCCCATCGCGGCCCGCAACGACAGATCCTGCTCCGGGTCCGGGCCGCGATCGCCGTGGCGACCGATGACGAATACGCGGAGCTCGTCGAGGCGCTGCGGCCGTACCGCGACCGGCACTGGAGTGCGGCTGTCGCCACCTCCGTCCTGTTGCCGGCAGAGCGCGACTGGGTCGAGCAGGATGTGCGGGCGGTCCTGGCGAGGGGCGCCCCGAAGCCGGAGGTGGCCGCGCTCCTGCTGCTCGCCGCGGGCACGCCGGAGCAAGCGCAGGCTCTGGCCCCCCACCTCGACAACTGGTGGTCGCTGCCGATGTCCGCGGTGCTGGCCACTCTCGCCGACGGGCTCGGGCCGGGCGCGGCCGGGGCCGTGCTGGTCTGGTTCGACGTCCCGTACCTGACCGCCGAATCCCAGCAGCGGATGCTCTCGGTCCTGACCGAGATGGACGACGACGCGGTTTTCGACGAGCTGCTCGCCCGGCTCGACCGCAAGTACGTGCCCGCGGCGGTGCTCGAAGCGGCCGCGCGTTTCCCGGCCCGGGCGATGCGGCTGTTGGCCGAGGCCGGTTCACCGATGCTGCGCGCCCACGTGCTCGGGCACCTCGAACTCGTGGACGAGGTCCTGCCCTCGCTCGGGCCCGCGGCCGCGGAACGGGTGCTCAGCGTGGCCGCCGACGCTGCCGCTGTCTCGTACGCGCCGCTCGCAGCCGTCCCGCCGGTGCTGGCGAGTCCACCGTGGCGGCATCGCTCCAAGCCGGCCAAACCGGTCGTGATCGCGGACCTGAGCTGCGACGATCCCGCGACCGTGGAGTGGCGCGACGGTGAACGCGACCGGTGGCTCGCCACGCCGGGCGACTGGGGACAGCCCTGGATCACCTGGGAGGAGGCCGCCCGTTGCGTGGCGTCGGGCTCGAACGTCTGGTTCGCGCCGATGCTGTTCACCGGCGGCCCCGAGGAACTGGTCCGGCCCCTGCTGCCGACGTGGCAGCCGGAACGGGCCGCCGTCCTGGGCGACTGGGTGAAGGTGGCCGCCGCCCGGTTCGGGCTCGACGCCTTGCCGCTCGTGCACGGCGCGGCCGAGCGGTCGCCCGCGCTGACCGACACGCTGCTGCCGTACTCGTCACCGGCGATCGCCGTGTTCATGGCCGATCGCTACACGCGCGTGAAGAGCGCCCGGCCGGCGGCGCTCACCTGGCTGGTGCGGCACGCCGAGGCCGCCGCCCGGGCGCTGGTCCCGGCCGCGCTCGGCAAGGCGGGC
>NZ_JBSGFR010000100.1:0-8500 GCF_053603475.1 Actinoplanes sp. NPDC004185
CTCTTTTTCTCTTCTGGGGTTTTTTTTGGGGGTGGGGGGTGGGGGGGGGGGGGGCCGGGGCGGCGGCGCGGGGCCGCCCGACGGATCGGGGTTACGGAGCGGTCAGGTCGAACCGGTTGACGGTGACCGTGCCGCCGAGGGCCTGCGTGGCGTAGTTGAAGATGCCGAAGCGGTAGCCCATGAAGAACTGCCAGTCGTTGTTCAAGGTGAACGCCGGGCCGAGGTTGGTGAACGTGCTGCCGTTGGTGCTGTACGAGAAGGTGGCCGTACGCCCGGATCCGGGTTGGATGTTGGCCGTGGCCCGCAGCCAGATCGTGCCGCCGGACACCGTCGCGCCGGCGGCCTCGGCGCCGGTCCCCGTGGTGGTCCAGCCACTGGTCGACATGCTCAGCCCGTTGGTCATCGAGACCCGGGTGACGCCGTTGTCCTTGCGGATGCCGATCCACGCCGACTGGTCGCGCAGCATGGCCAGGCCGGACCGGTCGCCGTTGGCCATGGCCGAGTAGTCCAGCTGGATCGTGGCCGTGGAGGTGGGACCCTGGATGCGGTGCGTCAGCGTGTTGCGGGCGTTGTAGAGGTCGTTGGTGACGGTGGCCGTCGACAGCCGCAACCCGTTGCCCACGCTGAACTTCGCGGTGTCGGGGTTGTGGTTCCACTCCCAGCGCTGACCCAGGGCCGAACCGGTGAAGGTGTCCGGGCCGATCATCGACTGCACGGTCTTGGTCGTGCTGATGTTCGGCTTCGGGTAGCTGGCGCCCCAGCGGCCGTTGACGGTCTGCAGCACCGGCCAGCCGTCGCCGCTCCAGGTGATCGGCGCGAGGGTCGGCATCCGGCCGCCGGGGTAGGCGTCGGTGAAGGCCATGTACCACCAGTCACCGTTCTGCGTCTGCACCAGGCCGCCCTGGTGCGGGACCCCGCCGCCGGAGATCGGTCCGGGCAGGTTGAGCAGGACCTGGCGCTGCTCGTACGGACCCCAGGGGCTGGTCGAGCGCAGCACGTACTGACCGTTGGCCGGACGGGTCAGCCAGATGTAGTAGTAGTTCCCGCGCTTGTACATGCGCGAGCCCTCGAGGGTGCCGATGCTCGACGGCGTCTGGTACACCGTCTGGGACCGCACCTCCGCGGTCAGGTCCGAGTTGAGCTGGGCGACGCTGATCGTGCCGTTGCCGTAGGCCACGTACGGGGTGTCGTTGTCGAACAGCAGGCCGGCGTCGTAGTAGCACTTGTTGATCCGGGCCTTCTTGCTCCAGCCGCTGCCCACCGACACCGAGGTGTAGACGTAGGTGCGGTTGAACTCGGTGCAGCCCAGCCAGTAGTAGGTGCTGTTGCTGGACCGGTAGTTGAACGCCGAAGCCCAGATGCCCTTGACGTAGGCGCGGCCGCCGTTGAGGTCGTAGGCGTTGGAGTCGAAGTCCAGCCGCGGCACCGAGTGCCCGGCGTACTCCCAGTTCACCAGGTCGTACGAGCGCAGGATGGGCGCGCCGGGTGAGTAGTGCATGGTCGACGCCGAGTAGTAGTAGGCGTCGCCGACCCGGATGATGTCGCCGTCGGCGAAGTCCTGCCACACCACCGGGTTCGTGAAGGTCCCGGTCGGCGGGGGCGTGGTCGGGCCCGTCGTGGGTGTGCCGGAGCCGACCTGGACCAGCTGCCACTGCTGGTTGGTGCCGTTCCAGTCGGCGTACTGCACGATGTTGCCGCCGTCCGCGGTCGACGCGCCCTGCACCTCCAGGGCCTTGCCGCTGTTGCGGTTGATCAGCTGGATGTAGCTGTCGATGTCCTGCATGCTGAACTGCTGGTTGGCGGCGTTGTTGTCGGTCCACTGCACGACGGCGCCGCCGTCCGCGGTGGACGCCCCGGAGACGTCCAGGACCTTGCCGGACAGCTTGGACCGGAGGCGGTAGAAGCCACCGCCGGAGTCGACGAACTGCCACTGCTGCTGAGCGCCGTCGTTGCGCGACCACTGGGTGATCCGGGCACCGTCGGTGGTGGCCAGGTTGTAGACGTCCAGCGCTTTCCCGCTGTTGCGGTTGACCAGGACGTACCAGGCGTTCAGGTCCACGGCGGCGGCCGAGGCCGCCGGCGCGGCGACGACCGTGACAGCGATACCGGCCAGCAGAGCCAGCACTGCGGTAATGGCCATGTATCCGCGCCGCCAGAGCCTTTTCGGGGGTGTGCCGCGTGCGTACATTTCGCCGCTCCTTGCCGGGGGATCCCAAAATAGTGAACGTTCACATCTTGTTGAAGACGGATGCCTGGTGACCGAACTCAAAGGGGATCCAGACATCAGACATTCAAGAATGGCAATGTTGCCAGAGTGTTTCACCGCACTCAAGAGCGGCGCCCCGCAAAGTTGTCCGCAACGGCGTTTTGCCTGGTAGGAGTCTTGCACTGAGCCTCGCGGGGCCGAACCGCCGGACGGTCAACGCCGTTCAGACGTCAGATGTACCTCATGCCCCGGTCCGCCGTAACACTTTTCCGAGGCCGTTCTGCCGAGGTGCGCCTGTCCATTTGCACAAATGGCGACCGACAATGGACGCCGAATCGTTGGAAGAAATGACGACGCCTGGCCGGAGCAGCAATTCGCTGCTCCGGCCAGGCGGTTACGGACAATCAGCTGCAGGCGGCGCCGTTCAAACTGAAACCGCTGGGCGCGGCGGCGTTGCCGTTGTGGTTGGCCTGGAAGCCGATACTCGTCGAGCCACCCGGCGCGATGGTGGCGTTGTAACCGACGTTGGTGGCCACCACCTGACCGCTGGTGGGCGCGTAGGTGGCGCTCCAGCCGCTGGTGATGGTCTGGCCGGAGGCGAGGGTGAAGTTCAGCCGCCAGCCGTTGGTGGGCTCCGTACCGGTGTTGGTGATGGTGATGTTGTCCGTCAGCCCGCTGTTCCAGGCGCTGACGGTGTTGGTGACCCGGCAGGCACCCCCCTGGGACGGCGGCGGGGTGGTGGCCGGCGGTGGGGTGGTCGGGGGCGGGCTGGTCGGCGGGGTCGTCGTCGGAGGCGGGGTCGTCGGCTGGGTGGACCCCTCGCTGACGGTGATGGTGGAGCTGCCGTTGCTCTGGTAGCCCTCGGTGGCCATGATCTGGTAGTCGTGCGTGCCGAGGTTCAGGCCGAGCCGGGCCCAGGCGTTGAAGTGGTTGGCCGTCGTGATGGTGCCGCTGCTGCGGTGCTGCTGGCGGACGCTCCAGTACTGGTAGAACGTCGCGTTGCCGATGATGGACGGCTGGTTGACCCGCTGCGTGCGGTAGATGTCGTACGTGCTGCCGTCGGTGGTGACCGAACCCAGCCGCTGGGTGCCCGAGCTCGGGTTGTACGTGCCGAAGTCCTCGACGACGTAGTACTCGATGAGCGGGTTGGTGGTCCAGCCGTAGAGCGCCAGGTAGCCGTTGCCGTTCGGGTTGAACGTGCCCGAGTAGTTCACCGTGTGGCTCGAGCCGGGCTTCCAGCCCTTGCCGCCGACCCAGTTGTTGATGCCGCTCATCCGGACGCTGTAGTTGCCACCGGCCCCCAGCGTCATCGTGACGTTGCCGCTGTCCTTCCAGTACGAGAAGAAGTAGCCGTTGTGGGTGCCGGTCAGGTTCGAGGTGATGGTCCGGTCGGCTTCGGCATGGGCGACGCCGGCCACGGTGATCGAGGCTGCCGCCAGTACGGCAACGGTGGCGCCTCCGAGAAGCATCCTCAGCCGGCCGCGCCGGCGACCCGGAGGTGGAACGGATTGGTCGTTCACGAGCACCATCCTTTACATGTGGTCAGCTCGTCAGGGAAATCAGGCGGGAAGGGTCACCTGACCGGGAGCCGGGCGCTGGGTGGTCGTGCTGTCGCCGAGCTGCCCGTTGGCGTTGTTGCCCCAGCACCACAGGCTGTCGCCGGTCCGGAAGCCACAGATGTGGTAGCCGGGCGCGTAGTCGTTCGCCCACGTGGTGGCCGTGCCGATCCGGGTGGGGGCGAACCTGTGGGTCGTGGTGCCGTCGGCGAGCTGGCCCGTCGAGTTGTTGCCCCAGCACCACAGGGAGCTGTCGGTCCGGACCGCGCAGGCCGTGTCGAAGCCCGCCCGTACCGTGCTCCAGCTGGTCGCGGTGCCGACCTGGACCGGGGTGGTCTGGTGGGTTCCGCTGACGCCGAGCTGGCCGTACCCGTTCTCGCCCCAGCACCACAGGGTGCCCTCGGCGCGGACCGCACAGCTGTAGGCGTAGCCGGCGGTCACGCCGGTCCACGTGGTCGCGGTGCCGACCTGGGCCGGAGCGTCCCGGTAGCTCAGGCCGCCGACGCCCAGCTGTCCGTCGGTGTTGTTGCCCCAGCACCACAGGGTGCCCTCGGTGCGGACGGCGCAGGTGTGCGCGTATCCGGTTGCGACACTGGCCCAGGTGGTGGCCGTGCCGACCCGCACCGGAGCGGTCGCGATGTACGTGTCCGAGCTCATGCCGAGCTGGGCGAACCGGTTGAAGCCCCAGCACCACAGGCTGCCGTCGGTCCGGGTGGCGCAGGTGTGGCTGTCGCCGGCGCTGACACTGGCCCAGGTGGTGGCCGTGCCGACCTGCACCGGAGCGGTGCGCATCGTGGTGGTGCCGTCGCCGAGCTGGCCGCGGAAGTTGTTGCCCCAGCACCACAGGGTGCCGTCGGTGCGGATCCCACAGGTGTAGCTGGTGCCGGCGTCGAGGCTGGCCCAGGTGGTGGCGGTGCCGATGCGTACCGGGGTGGTCCGGGCCGTGGTGGTGCCGTCGCCCAGCTCACCGAGGTAGTTGCTGCCCCAGCACCACAGGGAGCCGTCGGTGCGGACCGCACAGGTGTGGCCGTAGCCGGTGGCGACCTCGGAGACGGCCGCGGCGCTCAGCGCTGCGGGGCCGGCGGCGGCGGGGGCGGCGGCGGCCGGACCCCCGAAACCCAGCGCGGCGAATCCGGTTGCCGCCACCACCGCTACGGCGATGCTCCGGGCGATCCGGCGCCAGCGGTCACGACGCCCGGAGGCGAAGCTGTGTCTCATGTGTACTCCCTGCTCGGTGGGGGTGGCCCGGCAGCAGGGAGCGTCGGCGTCACACGCCCCCTCGCTGCCGGGCCGGGCTGAGGTCACGGCGTGCGGCGACAGCAGTTACGCCTGTTCCGGACATTGCCAGAATGTTTCCAGACATTCAAGAGTTTTCATGGGAGCGCTCCCACCGACTCTGTCGAATGCCGCGACATAACGCTTTTCACCACCCCAACTTCCGCGTTGAACGGGGCGAAATGGTCTGGCAACATTGCCCCCAGTCAATGGCCCGCCGGGTGCATCCCATTGCGGCGCCCTGGAGGGTGAAGTGCGAAGAGGATCGAAGATCAGCACAGGCCTGGCGGCCGTCGTCGTCTCGTTCGCCGCCGCCGTCGTCGCGCTCGGGGCGAGCCCGGCCGACGCGGCTGTGGGCGGCTCCGGCCCCTATCCGGCCGACTACGAGACCTCGGCCGGCCTGCCGGACCACACCATCTACCGGCCCCAGACGCTGCCGGCCGAACCGCTGCCCGTCCTCGTGTGGGGCAACGGCGGCTGCGCGGCCAGCGGCACCGCCCAGGTCAACTTCCTGCGCGAGATCGCCTCCCACGGCTTCCTGGCCATCGCCAACGGCGCGCCCAACGGATCCGGCTCCACCACGTCCCGGATGCTCACCCAGTCCATCGACTGGGCCGTCGCGGAGAACAGCCGGGCGGGCAGCAAGTACTACGGCCGACTCGACACCGGCAAGGTCGCCGTCGCGGGCTTCTCCTGCGGAGGCCTGGAGGCGTACGCGGTCTCCGCCGACCCGCGCATCACCACCACCATGATCTTCAGCAGCGGGTTGCTCAACGACGCGGACGACTACCAGGTGCGCGGGCTGACCAGGCCGATCGCATACTTCATCGGCGGGCCGAGCGACATCGCGTACCCGAACGCGATGGACGACTGGGGCAAGCTGCCGGCCGGGCTGCCGGCCTTCATGGGCAACCTGAACGTCGGCCACGGCGGCACCTACGACCAGCCCAACGGCGGCGAATTCGGCCGCGTCGCGGTGCTGTATCTCAAATGGCGCCTGAAAGGAGACGTCACCGCGGGCGCCAATTTCGTCGGGGCGGACTGTGGTCTGTGCCGGGGCTCGTGGACCGTGCAGCAGAAGAACCTGACGCTCGGCGGCGGCACCCCGCCGACGACGCCCCCGCCGACGTCCACCTCGCCCACTCCATCTACTCCGTCTGCTCCGCCTCCGGGCGACAGTGCGTGCTCCGCGGTGTATTCGGTGCAGAACCAGTGGAACGGTGGATTCGTCGCCGCGGTGACCGTCACCGCGGGGAGCACCGCGCTCAACGGCTGGCGCGTCACTCTCGGCCTGCCGGCCGGAGCGTCCGTCAGCTCCGCCTGGAACGCGGTGGTGAGTGGCACCAGCGGCACGGTCACGATGACGAACCAGAGCTACAACGGGCGGCTGGGGGCCGGCCAGAGCGCCAGTTTCGGCTTCCAGGGAACCGGAAGCGGCAGCGGCGCCTCCGTCACCTGCGCCGGGAGTTGAATGGGGGGCGCATCCGCGGCCTGACCTCTGGATCCCATCGGAAGGATCGCCCCTGCCGGAGGGGTTGAGGAGGCGCCTGCTCTCCGCCGGGGCGGTCGGGCGTGGTGGCACCATGCCAGCCCTACCCGCCTCGGTTCCGACGGCATCCAGCTCTCACCGTGCGCGCTGACCGGGACCTGCCGGAGCCGCATGGCCGAGGCGACACCACAGGCATCGCGGCCCGCGTCGGCGTCGGCTCCACGCTCGCGCCCGTGTCGGCGCACGCGCCTACGTCGACATCCGCGCCTGCGTCGGGCCCGCGCCTGCGTCGGGCCCGCGCCTGCGTTGGGTGCGTGTCTGCGTCGGGCCCGCGCCTGCGTTGGGTCCGTGTCTGCGCTGGGTCCGTGTCGGGGTCGACGCCCCACCCGCGACTGCGTCGGCATCCGCGCCAACGTCGGGATCCGTGTCGCCTGCGTCAACGTCCGGCTAAGCCCGCGCCTACGTCGGGGTCCACGTCGCCTGCCTTGGAATCCGCGCGTCGCCTGCGTCGACGCCCGGCCTGCGCCCGCGCCGACATCCGCGCCAACGTCGGCGTCCATGTGCGGTTATACCCAAGGCGACCGATCCGGTGTCGAGCCCTGGTCCGGCGGATTCCAGGTAGGGGTGACGGTGACGGTCACCAACACCCCGTGCGCCAGGGCCTCAGCCGCCGGCGACCTCCACCACCTTCGGCTTCGCCGTCTCGGCGAGCGGTGCGAACAATCGGCTGGCCGTCATCACCTTCACAGCACCTGAGCCTGCCCAGGTTCACCTGGCTAGATCAAGCGCACCTCAGCTAGATCAAGCGCACCTGAGCCACACCAGGGGCACTTAGAGGTCAGTTCAGAATGAGCGGACGGATTGTGCGGCGAGGTCTGCGAGGATCGGCTGAGGCTGCTGGTCGTGGTCGATCGTGTGGTCAGTGACGAGTTGTGGCTGCGGTTGGAACCGTTGATCCCGGTGCCTGCGCGCCGGTATCGCTTCCCGGGCCGTCGCCGGGTCGACAACCGGGCCGCGCTGGAAGGGATCGTGTTCGTCATCAGTACGGGCATGCGCTGGAACGACTTGCCCGCCGCCATGTTCGGGGCTTCAGGTGCGACGTGTTGGCGCCGGTTGAAGGAGTGGTACGAGGCGGGCGTCTGGCAGCAGCTGCACGAAGCTGTGCTCGCGGAGTTGCGTGCGGCCGGGCTGCTGGACCTGGCTCACGCGGTCGTGGACTCCTCGCATCTGCGGGCGCTCAAAGGGGGGATCTCACCGGTCCCAGCCCGGTCGACCGGGGTCGGCTGGGCAGCAAGCATCACCTGATCACCGACGCCGGTGGTCTGCCCCTGGCGGTGATTCTGACCGGTGGCAACCGCAACGACGTCACCCGGCTGCTGCCGCTGATCGACGCGGTCCCGCCGATTCGCGGTCTGCGGGGCCGGCCGAAACGACGGCCTCGCAGGGTGTTCGCCGATCGCGGCTATGACCATGACAAGTACCGCCGGCTGTTGCGGCAACGGCGCATCACGCCGCAGATCGCCCGCCGTGGCAGCGGCCACGGCTCGGGTCTGGGCAAGCTGCGCTGGGTCGTCGAGCGGACCTTTTCGTGGCTGCACAACTTTCGTCGGCTCCGCACTCGCTACGACGCCGAGCCGACATCCACCAAGCCATGATCAGCGTTGCCTGTTCCGTAATCTGCCTACGACGCCTACTCAGCTCATTCTGAACTGACCTCTAAGCCAGATCACGCGCACCTGAGCCAGACCACGCGCACGCGAGCCAGATCATGGGCGCCCGAGCCAGATCATGGGCAGCGGACCAGACCACGAGAACGGCGGCCCCGGTCCTGCGTGCGGACCACGACCGCCGACTCGCGACGTTTTGCCCCTACCAGCAGCTAGGCCGCGTTTCATAAAGCTTTGAGCCATTGGTTGATGGCGGCGACGGTGAGGGTGGCTTCGTAGCGCACGGCCAGCTTGTCGTATCTGGTGG
>NZ_JBSGFR010000101.1:0-8294 GCF_053603475.1 Actinoplanes sp. NPDC004185
CCCCACACCGACTCTTCGGAGAAGTCACTTCCCGAACCCGCCGACAACAAGCTTAGAACGTCACTCGCGCCAGCATCTTGACACAGAGAGGAGCCGGATCAGGAACGCCGGCTCGCCTCGGCCCTGCGCGCCGAGTTCACCGGCAACGGCGTCGGCGGCACGAAGATCTGGGCCTTCGACCACAACTTCGCGGAGGGGCCGTCGTACATCGGCGGTGTGCTGGGCAGTCCGGGCAGCCCGAGTGACGCGTTCAACGCCGTCGACGGGCTCGCCTTCCACGACTACGCCGGTGACCCGTCGCTGATGGGCCAGGTCAAGGCCAGCTATCCGAGCAAGGACGTCGCGATGACCGAACGGGCGGTCTGGGGTACGACCGGAGCGAACCGCATCGTCGACTACCTGCGCAACCAGTCCGTCATGTACCAGAACTGGGTGACGATGCTGGACCAGAACCGGGCACCGGAGAAGTGGACCGGCGCACCCGACCCCACCATGCTGGTGCAGAACCCGTCCGCCCCGGACACCGTGTGGGCGCTGCCGGAGTACTACCTGACCGCCCAGTTCTCCAAGTTCATCCAGCGCGGCGCCAAGCGCGTCGACACCAACAACGGCTCGGCGGGCACCGTCACCAACGTCGCGTTCCTGAACCCGGACGGCAGCCTCGTCACGGTGGTGGTCAACCGCAGCACCGCCAACCAGACCTTCACTGTGCGCGCCGGCACGCAGCAGTTCACCGGCACCCTGCCCGCGAAGACGGTGGGCACCTACGTCTGGGCCGACGCGAACGCCACGCCGCCCCCGGGAACGACCGCCGCGCTGCGCTCCGACCTCAGTGGACGGTGCGTGGACGTGCCCGGGGCGAACCCGGCCGACGGCGCCCGGCTGCAGATCTACGACTGCAACGGCAGCGCGGCGCAGCAGTGGACGATCGCCGGTGACGGCACCGTGCGGGCGCTGGGCAAGTGCATGGACGCGGCCGCCGCGGGCACCGCGAACGGTACGGCGATCCAGCTCTACACCTGCAACGGCACCAACGCGCAGCGCTTCACCCTCGGCGCCGGGGGAGACCTGGTCAACCCGGCGGCCAACCGCTGCGTCGACGTGGTGAACAACGGCACGGCGAACGGATCGCAGCTGCAGCTCTGGGACTGCGCCGGCACCGCCAACCAGAAGTGGACGCGGGCCTGACCGGTCAGCTCGCCGGGACCGCCTCCGGCCCGTGACCCGCCGCAGCCCTGGTGCGGCGGGGAGCGGGCCGGAGCCCGTTCAGCTCCGTGGCCCGGACGGCGGCGACGTGCGCTTCGTGCCGCAGGCTGCCGACGGCACGGCGAGCGCGCTCGGCGTCGTGCCGGGCGGTGCGCTCCGCGGCGACGGCCTGCTCGTACCTCTGCCGGAGCCAGGCCGCCGAGGCGCGGGCGATCACGACGTCCTGCACGGCCGGGTGGAGCCGGGCATCCCAGCCGGGCCAGTCGGCCAGGGCCTCGGCGGGCAGCTCACCCCGGTCGGTGGCGGCTGACACCGTACGGTGCAGGTAGCGCTCGCGGGCCGCGTACTCCTCGCAGGTCCGCGCCGTGGGCGGCGTCCCCCAGGCCGCCGCGGTCAGAGCCTTGCGCAGCCGGGCGTCGGCGTCGAGCCACGCCGGCCAGGTGGCGTTCATCTCGTCCTCGCTCTGTTCCCACAGCCGCTGCCACCGCTGCGCGCTCGTGACGGCGTGATCGGCGGCCGCGCGGATCTCCTCGGCGCACCGGGCCGCCTGGGCGGCTTCGGCTGCGTGGGCCTGGTGTTCCTCGTCGCGGCGGCGCAGCGCCGCCACCCATTCCCGGGCTGCGCGCCGCGGGTGACGCGCGGCGGTGGGGCTGCCCAGCAGCAGGAGTGCCGGGAACGTCAGCAGCATCAGCGTCGCCCAGATCGCCGCCGGGGCGGGCTCGGTCAGCAGCATTTCCGCGATCACGTTCATGGGAGAAGTCCGTCCGTCGAGGTGTCCGCTCGTGTCGATGACAGGCTGTGACCACCACGCGGCGGGAACGCCGCCGGGCGATCAGGCGGAGGCGACGGGCGGAGCGCGACAACCGCGGGCGCTCGCGGTCGACTGGGCCGCGAGGGCGGTGACGTGGTCGGCCGGCGGGTCGTCGGTCGCCGCGGTTTCGGTAGCCGGGTCTTCCGCCGTGGCCGGGGCGGGCACGGCGGCGGAGGTGGAGACGGCAGCCTGCGGACGCGAAGGGGATGGCTGTGGGGCTGCGGCCAGCACGAGGGTCAGCAGGACGAGGACAGGCAGCGACCGCAGCAGCAGTCCGCGCCGGTCGCTCGTCGCCATACCTCCACTGTAGCGAGCGCAGCCGGCCACCGCCGACAGCACGACGGGCCACCGGCGATGCGGTGGCCCGTCGTCTCTGGATCGATGCCGGGAGAAGGTCAGGCGGGCTGGTCGCCTCCGTCGACGGCGACGGAGCCGTTCCGGCCCTCCCGCGGATCCGCACCGGGAGTGCCGGGCCGGCGACCCGCAGCACCGGGGCTGCGCGTCGCTGACGGTGCGGTGCCGGGGTGGTCCACCGTCTCCGGAGTGGAGCCGGGTGGACCGTTCGTGGCCTGCGGCCCGGCCGGTGCGGCGCCGATCGGCACCTCGTCCTCGCCCACGGTCGGCTCGGGCTTGAGCCGGCCGCGCCGGGTGTCCCAGATGTCGCGGGCGATGATCTGGATGATGCCGGCGACCGGGATGGCCAGCAGCGCGCCCAGGATCCCGGCCAGCTCGACCGCGATCAGGATCGCGATCAGCACGGTCAGCGGGTTGACCTTGACCGTGCGGGCGAAGATCAGCGGCTGCAGCAGGTGGTTCTCCAGCTGCTGGTAGAGCACGAAGAAGACGATGACGACGATGCCCGCGGTGGTGGACTGGACGAAGGCCGCCAGGGTCGCGACGACCGCGCCCAGGGTGGCGCCGACCAGCGGGATCAGGTCGGCGAGCCCGACGAACAGAGCGATCAGCCCCGCGTACGGCACCCCCATGATCGCCAGCACCGCGTAGGTGAGGCCGCCGCAGATGATGCTGATCAGCAGGTTGCCGGTGATGTAGCCGGTGACGGTCTTGGCGCAGTCGTGCCCGACCCGGCGGATCCGCTCGGCGCGCCGGTCGTCGAACAGGGCAAGGAACCCGGCGACGACCTTCGGGGCCTCCAGCACCATCAGGTACGAGAGCACGAAGATGGTCACGATGCCCGCGACGCTGGTCGCCGCCCCGCGCAGCACGGCCAGGGTGGGCGCGCCGAGGCGGCCGGCGTACTCGCGGAACCGGTCGGCGTTGTTCTGCGCGTACTCCAGCAGGTTGAAGCGTTCGATCAGGCCGCCGACCGGGCCGCGCCCGGCCCGGGCGTCCTCGATGATCTTCGGGAAGTCGGCCACCACCTGAGATCCCTCGCGGACCAGGGGTACGACGAACAGCGTGATCAGGCCACCGAGGAGCGCGAACGCGACGAGGAAGACCAGCAGCGTGGCCAGCCAGCGCCGGCCGAACGCGGCGCGGCGCTGCACCCAGCTGACCGCCGGGTTCAGAGCGACGGCGAAGAACGCGGCTATGACGATCCAGGTCAGCACCTGGCTGGTCGCCCGGATCAGGTAATAGAGCAGGAGGGTGGCCAGCGCCAGGCCGATGACGACCATCGTCCGCCGCGCCACTGTTCGGGTGTCTTCAGTACTCACTGCGTGTCGATACCCGCCGCACGCACCGCCAAACTGGACGACCCGATGAGCCGCCTTCACATAACCGAAACCTTGACATCACAATTGTGACCGTTAACATCGACCGGGACATCCACACGGCTCGATGTCCCTTCCCCTGAGTGCGCTGCTGAGCGCGACGAGCCATCCCCGAGGAGACGCATGTCCACGACACGCAGGAGAACCGTTCGGCGCGGCGCGCTCGCCGCTGCGGTGGCCGCCACGCTGGTCGCCGCGACGACGGTCGCCGTCAACGCGCAGGCCGCCACGGCACCGGCGCCCCGAGCCGCCGCGACACCCACCGTGCCCCCGGCCGCCTACCCCGGTCCCGGGCTGGTCACGGGCGACATCGGCGTCCACGATCCGACGATGGTGAAGACGCCGGGCGGCACCTACATCGTGGCGCACACCGGTGACAACATCGCGCTGAAGACCTCCTCGGACCGGACGGCCTTCCGTAACGCGGGCACGGTCTTCCCCGGCGGGGCACCGTGGACCACGCCCTACACGGCCGGCAGCCGCAACCTGTGGGCGCCCGACATCTCTTTCCACAACGGGCAGTACTGGTTGTACTACTCGGCCTCGTCGTTCGGCTCCAACCACTCGGCGATCTTCCTGGCCACCAGCCCGACCGGGGCCTCCGGGACCTGGACCGACCGCGGCCTGGTCGTCGAGTCACGGACCTCGGACAACTACAACGCGATCGACCCGAACCTGATCGTGGACGACTCGGGGGCCTGGTGGCTGAGCTTCGGCTCCTTCTGGTCCGGCATCAAGATGGTGGCCCTGAACCCGTCGACCGGTAAGCGCGCGGACACCACGCTGCGCAGCATCGCCGGCCGGGGTGGTGGCGCGATCGAGGCGCCGTTCATCGTCAAGCACGGCGCCTACTACTACCAGTGGGTCTCCTTCGACCGGTGCTGCCAGGGCGCGGCCAGCACGTACCGGATCATGGTCGGCCGCTCGAGCAGCCCGACCGGCCCGTACGTCGATCGCAACGGGGTCGCTCTGACCTCCGGTGGCGGCACCCAGGTCCTCGCCGGGCACGGCAGCATCCACGGCCCCGGCCACCAGGCCGTGCTGGCCGACACCGATTCCGAGCTGCTGGTCTACCACTACTACACCGACCGCGGGGCCGCGAACCTCGGCATCAACCTCATCGGGTACGACGCGGCCGGCTGGCCGTTCGTCCACTGACCGCGAAGGAGACCCGACGATGCGAAGAATCCTGCTCCTCGGCGTGGTGACGATGCTCGCCGCGGTGGGCACGGCGATCGCCGTGCCGGCCGCCGAAGCCGCCACAGTGCAACCGAACGTGCCCTACGTGCTGGTCAACCGGAACAGCGGCAAGGCCCTGGACGTCTACAACCTGGCCACGAACGACGGCGCCGCCGTCAACCAGTACGCCCGCAACGACGGCGCCTGGCAGCAATGGCGTTTCCTCGACTCCGGCGGCGGCTGGTACCGGGTGCAGTCGGTGCACAGCGGCAAGGTCCTCGACCTGCCCAGCAGCACCGACGGCATCCAGCTCGTGCAGAACGCCGACCGCAACGACAGCCGCCAGCAGTTCCGCCTGGCCGACTCGGCCGGCGGATACGCCCGGCTGATCAACCGGTCCAGCGGCAAGGCCGTCGAGGTCTGGCAGTGGAGCACCGCCGACGGCGCGATGGTCTCGCAGTACCAGGACCTCGACGGCGCCAACCAGCAGTGGCAACTGATCTCGCTCTCCGCCACGGCCGGCTCCTTCACCAACCCCATCAAACGCAACGGGCCGGACCCGTGGCTGCAGTACCACAACGGCTTCTACTACCTGGCCACGACGACGTGGAACTCCACCGTCACGATGCGCCGGTCGAGCACCCTGGCCGGGCTGGCGACCGCCGCCGACACCACGGTCTTCAACCTGGCCGGCCGGGCCAACGGCTGCTGCAACATGTGGGCGCCCGAGTTCCATCTGCTCAACGGCCCGAACGGCAACCGCTGGTACCTGTACTATGTGGCCGGTCAGAACGTCTCGGACTACAACCCGACGCAGCGGCTGCACGTGCTCGAGTCGGCCGGGACTGATCCGATGGGCCCGTACACGTTCAAGGCCGATCTGGGCGCCGACTGGCAGCTGGACGCGAGCGTGCTGAAGGTGGGCAGCAGCCTGTACCTGATGGGCACCTACGGCGGGGACGGGGCCGGGCAGAGCAACTTCATCCAGCGGCTCAGCAATCCCTGGACCCCGACCGGCTCCCGGGTGCGACTGAGCTCGCCGACGCTGAGCTGGGAGCGGCAGACCGGCGCGGTCAATGAGGGACCGGAGCCGCTGTACCACAACGGCAAGGTGATGGTCGTCTACTCGGCCTCGGCCTGCTGGGGACCCGACTACAAGCTGGGCCTGCTCACGCTGACCGGCACCGACCCGATGAACCCGGCGCACTGGACCAAGAAGTCGACCCCGGTCTTCCAGCGCAGCGATGCCAACGGCGTGTACGCCCCCGGCCACAACGGTTTCTTCAAGTCACCGGACGGCACCGAGGACTGGATCGTCTACCACGCCAACGATTCGGCCTCCGGCGGTTGCGACATGAACCGCTCGACCCGCGCGCAGAAGTTCACCTGGAACGCCGACGGCACACCGAACTTCGGTACGCCCGTCCGCCTCGGCACCACCTTGCCGGCACCCTCGGGCGAGTAACGGGGGAAGAGTCAGCGGCACGGAGAGGGAGTCGTCCCGGTGGTGGACGGCTCCCTCTACGACGTGGCCGAGGTCCGCACAGCGCTGACCGCCAAGGTCGTGTACGACATCGTGAAGCCTCCGCCGAGCTCGTCGATCGCGGCGCCGACCGCGTCGAGGATGCCGGCCGTCTTGTCGGGTGGCAGCCGGGTGAGGCCACCGGTCGTCGGCAGCAGCGCCAGCCATTCGTCGCGCGTGTACGCCTGCTCCCAGTCGAAGCGCCACTGCTCGGGCTCGGAGAACAGCCCCGCCGCGCGGATCGTGTCGGCGATCTTCGCGTATCCGGCCTGGTACATGTCGAGGGCCGGCTGGGCCGGCAGCTCGCCGAAGGGCAGGTCCGGCACCGCCCTGCGCAAAGCCGCCCCGAACGGCTCGGCCACCGCGGCGGGCGGCTCGAAGACGTGACCGAAGATCGCCAACCGGCCCCGGGGACGCAGCACCTCGGCCGCTCTGCGCGGGCCGGCGACCGGGTCGATCCAGTGCCACGACTGGGCCGCGGTCACCGCGTCGAACGTCCGGCCGGCCGGCTCCCACGCCTCGAACGTCGCCACCTCGACCCGCAGGCCGCGGGCCCGGGCGAAGCCGGCCATCCGGCCGTCGGGCTCGACGCCGAGCACCTCGCACCCGGCCGCCTGGAACTGGCGGGCCGCGATGCCGGTGCCGCAGCCCACGTCGAGCAGGTCAGGCCCGGGGCTGCCGGTGACGATCCGCGTCACGAGAGCCTCGGGGTAGCCGGGCCGGGCCCGGTCGTAGCGTTGTGCGTCCGTGCCGAACGACTCGGCCATCGACCGGGCCTGGTGCAGCTCCGTCGCAGGTGGATCGGGCGGTAAGGTGGGCATGTGCCCACCTTAGTGGGCACATGCCCACTAGGCAACGCCCCAGGGAGGATCGCGAGTGCCGACCGGAGTGCATCTGCGGGATGCGCGGCAGCAGCTGTTCGACGCCGCTGAACGCGTCCTGCTCCGCGTAGGGCCGGCCGGGCTGACCAGCCGGGCTGTCACCGACGAGGCCGGCTGCGCCAAAGGGGTCCTGCACCGGCACTTCCCCGACTTCGACGCTTTCCTCGCCGACCTCGTGCTCGACCGGGCCGCGCAACTCGAGACGCAGGCCGAGGCGCTGCGCAAGTCCGCCGGCACCGGCACGCCGGCCGACAACCTGACCAGCGCGCTGACCACGTTGTTCGGACCGGTGCCGCTGGCGATCATCCCGCTCATCACGTTCCGGGACGAGCTGCGCGCACGGCTGCGGCAGGCCCGGCCCGGCGGCGGCATCGCGATCCTGGGCCAGGTGACCACCGCGGTCTCGGCGTACCTGGCCGACGAGCGCGACCTGGGCCGGATCGCGGCCGACGCCGACCTCGACTCCCTCACCCTGTCGCTGGTCGGCGGCGGGCACCTGCTGTTCACCGACCGCGACCCCGGCCCGCCCGGCGCCGCGGCGATCGGGAAGTTCGTGACCTCGGTGCTGGCCGACGTGGTGCAGCGACGGCCCCGCCGGCCGTGACCCCGCGGCGCGGCGGAGCCGTCCCGGTGAGCGGGCCGCTTGACGTGCACCTTCACCCCGTAGTCGAACAGCGTGAGCTTTGCGGTGAAGGTGCCGGTGCCGGTCCGCCCCTTCACCGGTTTTCCCGTCGGGCCCCGGCCCGGTGCCGGTCTCGAGGCGCATCCGGTAGCTGATGTCGCCGCTGGCCGCGGCCGCGTTCGCCAGCCGTAGCGAGGCCGGTTCGGCCCGCCTCGCCGGTCGGTCCGCACTGCCGGTCGGTCCGCACTGCCGGTCGGTCCGCACTGCCGGTCGGTCCGCACTGCCGGTCGGTCCGCACTGCCGGCCGGCTCGCGCTGCCGGCGCCCGGCCCGCGTCGGGC
>NZ_JBSGFR010000102.1:0-8106 GCF_053603475.1 Actinoplanes sp. NPDC004185
TCCGATCCGCTCGGCGCGGCTCCGCTCGGCGCGGCGCTCGCGGACGGCGGGTTGGCCGCCACGGCGGCGTTGTCGCCGGTCGCCTTGAGCACCTTGCGGAAGCGCATCTGCGCGGCCTGGCCGACGTTCTTCAGCTGGTCGTCGGACTCACCGGCGACGGAGACCACGATGTTGCGGTTGCCCTCGACGACGACCTCGGCCTCGGCCACGCCGAGCGCGTTGACCCGCTGGTCGATGATCTTGCGAGCTTCCTCCATGCTGGCCTGCGGCGGCGGCTGCCCGTTGGACTGCAGCGACGCGACGTAGGTCGCCTGGGTGCCGCCGATCAGGTCGAGGCCGAGCTTGGGCTCGAGCCGCTCGTGCCAGTCACCCTTGGCGCCCGCGCCGAAGAAGACCAGGGCATAGAGGATGACGAAGAGGAGACCGAGCACGGCGAGCTGCCGCCCGGGATGACTCTGTCCCTGTGGTGGTCGTGCCACGACTGTCGATCTCCTCGTACTTCTCGGCCGCGGCGGGAGCGCGCGGCGCTGGGGATGAATCCGGGGGTACAGACGGACGCCGGGCCGGTGGTCCGCCGCGCAGGCGGGTTTCCGGCCGATTTGCCCGGCGCCGATTATTCACAACAACGAGCCGTCCGGCTGCCCCGCCTCACGGCCTGTCGTACTTTTCCGGTGCGGCCCGCGGTGGGGACCGGCCGCCGCCGTCAGTCCTTGGTCTTGCGGGTCTCGACGACCGGGCTCTCGATCGGCGTGGTCGCGCCGGGCTCGGTGACCGGGTCGGCGACGACGGGCTCGTCGTCGGCGACGACCTCGTCGGCCGGCGTCTGCTTGACGACCTTGGCGATCGCCGGGCGGGCGAAGCGGGCGTTCACTCCGGGAGAGATCTCCACGGTCACGACGTCGTCGGCCACGTCCACCACGGTCGCGTGCAGGCCGCCGATGGTCACGACCTCGTCGCCGGGGCCGAGCGCGGACTGCATCTGCTGAGCCTCACGGCGCCGCTTCTGCTGCGGGCGGATCATCATGAAATACATGACGCCGAAGAGCAGGACGATCAGAAGCAATGGCGTGAAACTGCCACCGCCCTGCGCTTGAGCTGCGATAGACACGAAGACGACCTTCCAGACTGGCCCTGGGGCCCGCGGCGCGGCGTGGGGCACACGACGGGGCGATATACACATCCCGTTCGAACGGCGGCGAGTCTAATCCCTCTAGCTGGGAAGTAGATAAGCGGCACACGTCACGTTCACATTACGGAGAGCTTTCGGCGTCCCGGGCGAACAGGTCGGGTTGCTGCGGCAACACGCCCCGGCCCTCCGGCGGCCGCTTGCCGAGGTGCTGCCAGCCCGCGTCGGTGGCGACCCGGCCCCGCGGCGTACGCGCGAGCAGCCCCGCCCGCACCAGGAACGGCTCACACACCTCCTCCACGGTGTCGGACTGCTCCCCCACGGCCACGGCCAGCGTGGAGAGCCCGACCGGCCCGCCGCGGAACGACTCGATGAGCGCGCGCAGCACCGCCCGGTCGAGCCGGTCCAGTCCGAGCTGGTCCACGTCGTACACGGTCAGGGCGGCCTTGGCGGTCACCTCGTCGACGATGCCGTCGCCACGCACCTCGGCGTAGTCGCGGACCCGGCGCAGCAGCCGGTTGGCGATGCGCGGGGTGCCGCGGGAGCGCCCGGCGATCTCGGCCGCGCCCTCCGGGGTGATCGGCACACCGAGGATGCGCGCGGAGCGGTGCAGCAGCGCGTCCAGGTCGGCCGGCGAGTAGAAGTCCAGGTGGGCCACGAATCCGAAGCGGTCGCGCATCGGCCCGGAGAGCAGCCCGGCCCGGGTGGTGGCGCCGACCAGCGTGAACGGCTCCACGTCGAGCGGGATGGCGGTGGCCCCGGGCCCCTTGCCCACGACCACGTCGACCCGGAAGTCCTCCATGGCGCTGTAGAGCAGTTCCTCGGCGGGTTTGGCGATGCGGTGGATCTCGTCGATGAACAGCACGTCACCCTCGGCCAGTCCGGTGAGGATGGCCGCGAGGTCGCCGGAGCGTTCGATGACCGGGCCGCTGGTGGTCCGGATGCCGGTGCCCAGCTCGGCGGCCACGATGTTGGCCAGGGTGGTCTTGCCCAGGCCGGGCGGCCCGCTGAGCAGGATGTGGTCGGGCGGGGTGCCGCGGCCCATCGCGCCCTTGAGCAGCAGCTCGAGCTGGTCGCGGACGCGGTGCTGGGCGATGAAGTCGGCCAGCCGGCGGGGCCGGACGCTGGCCTCGGCGTCGAGCTCCTCGTCCTCGGCGAACGGCGAGACGAGGTCGCCGGGATCGTCGGTCATCGGGTGCGGCCCAGCAGCCGGATCGCCTGGCGCAGCAGCACCGGCACGGCCGGCACCTCGCCGTCGATCGACTCGGCGACCGCGGCGACGGCCTGGTCGGCCTGCTGCGCCGACCAGCCGAGCGCGATCACACCCTGGCGCACCTGCTCCTGCCAGCCGCCGCTGAGCGAGCCGGCCACCCCGTCGGGCCCGGTCGACACCGCGCCGATGCGGTCGCGCAGCTCCAGGACCAGGCGTTCGGCGCCCTTCTTGCCGATCCCCGGCACCCGGGTCAGGGTGGCGATGTCCCCACTGGACACCGCGCGGCGGACGACCTCGGGTTGATGCACGGCGAGCACCGCCTGGGCCAGCCGCGGGCCGACCCCGCTGGCCGTCTGGAGCAGCTCGAACAGGTGCTTCTCGTCGTCGTCGGCGAAGCCGTACAGGGTGAGCGAGTCCTCCCGCACGACCATGCTGGTCGACAGCCGGGCCTCGGCGCCGGCCTTGAGCCCGGCCAGGGTGGCCGGCGCGCACTGCACCTGCAGGCCGACCCCGCCGACCTCGATCACGGCACTGTCGGTGGCGATCGCGGCCACCACGCCACGCACGCTGGCGATCATCGTCGGTGTCCTCCCCTGCGAGCGGAGGCGGCGGCCACGGCCGCGGCCTGGATGCGGGCGCGGGTGCCACCGCGCCAGATGTGACAGATCGCGAGGGCCAGGGCGTCGGCGGCGTCGGCCGGGCGCGGCGGGGCGTCCAGCCCCAGCAGCCGGGTGACCATGCTGGTGACCTGCGCCTTGCCGGCGGTGCCGGAGCCGGTGACGGCCGCCTTGACCTCGCTGGGCGTGTAGGTCTGCACCGGGAGCCCGGCCCGCGACCCGGCCAGGATGGCGACGGCGCTGGCCTGGGCGGTCCCCATCACGGTACGGACGTTGTGCTGGCTGAAGACCCGCTCGACGGCGACACTGTCGGGCCGGTGCTCGGCGACGAGCTCCCCGAGCGACTTGTCCAGGTGCAGCAGCCTCAGCGCGATGTCCTCGTCGGGCTCGGAGTAGACGACGTAGTAGCCGATGAGCTTGCCCGGCCGGCCGGGCACCCCCTCGACCACGCCGACGCCGCACCGGGTCAACCCCGGGTCGATGCCGAGCACCCGCACCAGAACCCCCCTCGGACGTGTGTTCGACACCCTATGGGATGGGCCGGGTCGAGCTGCGGGCGACACACACATCTCGATCAAGATCAAAGTCAAGGACATGTCGTGCCTGGTCGCATGGCCCTGACCGTCGCTCCCGCCGAGACCGGGCGAGGGTGACCAATCGCCTGGCGGCTCATGGACGGCCACCCTCACCCTGCCGTCTGATTGCATGGCCGAGGTGGTCTTGGTGGTCGTCTTGCGCCGGCTCTGCGGTGCGCCGACCATGGGACAGGGAGGTCACCATGGCTTACCTCATCCCGCCGATGGAGGACGAGACTCCGCCGGAGTTCATCGCCTTCGTAGCCGCGCGGCACGACATGCTGCACGACGAGGCGGCCCGGCTGACCGGCGGCGAGCGCTCGGCGCCGGAGCTGTGCATGCAGGTGCTGACCGACCTGGCGGGCCGGTGGCGTTGGCTGACCTGGATCGGCCGGCTCACCCGCCGGGATGCCGCCGCGCGACTTCTGGACCGTCGCCTGACCGCGCGGACGAAGCAGTGGCGCGAGGACCAGATCTACCCGGTCGAGGTGCTGGTTTTGGGCGACCACGACCGGATCCCGCAGGCGGCGGTGCCGTCCGCAGCGCTGGTGCAGTATCAACGCCCGCCGGCGCCCGCTCATGAATCGGTCGCCCAGCAACTCGCGGCCCTGCTGCCCTCCACGGTCCGGTCCGGCACCGAGGTCATCGCCGAGGCGGAGATCGCCTGGGTGCACGCCTACCGCCGTTACCTGTGGCGGCGCTACTGCGCCGTGGGCGGCGGCATGGTCTTCCTGGTCGGCGGCATGGTCCAGTTCATGTCCCAGTTCTCCGCCACCACCTGAGCGGTCAGCGGGCGCGGTGCTCCGCTTCGAGCTCGGACAGCAGGAGGCTGCGCTCGCGCTCGTACGCGGACTTGCCGTCGCCGGAGTGGGACAGGACGTGGACGAGCACGAGCGCGTCGTCGTCGGCCCGCTCGGGGGTCTGCTCGACGATCCAGTACTCCGGGATGCCGCGCTGGGCGTACCAGGCCATCTTGTCGGTGTGCTCGCCGTTGCGGGAATTCTCCGAGACGATCTCGATGACCAGGCGGTACGCCGAACCGGGCAGGTTCGAGTACGACGCCAGGCCCGGTGGCAGGACGTCGACGACACCGAGATCGGGCAGGCGGTTGTCCCGGGGTCGTTCACCCAGCACGCCGGGATCCTGAAAGACCTGCAGCCCGGCCGTGTGCAGCAGCAGGAACAGCCGGCCCGCCATCGACTTATGCCAGAAGGTGGACGGCGTCATGATGACGAGGTTTCCCTCGTGCAGCTCGTAACGGTAACCCTCGGGCAGGGTGAGGAGGTCGTCGACATCGATACTCTCGATCGGCGGCAGATTGATACTCGCCATTACAGGGACCCCCTCACCCTACTAGTCACGCGACTACGTGTCACGCGTCACGCGTCGATGGCGGCCATCACTTCGTCGCTCACGTCGAGGTTCGCATAGATGTTCTGGACGTCGTCGCAGTCCTCGAGGACGTCGATGAGCTTGAAGCACTTGCGGGCCGCTTCCTCGTCCACCGGGACCGTCATGGTCGGGACCAGGGAGGACTCCGCCGAGTCGTAGTCGATGCCGGCTTCCTGCAGCGCCGTGCGGACCGCCACCAGGTCGGTCGGCTCGCTGACCACCTCGAACGACTCGCCCAGGTCGTTGATCTCCTCCGCGCCCGCGTCCAGGACGGCCAGCATGAGGTCGTCCTCGGACAGGCCGGCCTTCGGGACGATGATCACGCCCTTGCGGTTGAACAGGTACGACACGCTGCCGGCGTCGGCGAAGGTGCCGCCGTTGCGGGTCAGGGCCGTACGGACCTCGGTCGCCGCGCGGTTGCGGTTGTCGGTCAGGCACTCGATCAGCAGGGCCACGCCGTTGGGGCCGTAGCCCTCGTACATGATGGTCTGCCAGTCGGCGCCGCCGGCTTCCAGGCCCGAGCCGCGCTTGACGGCGTTGTCGATGTTGTTGTTGGGAACCGAGCTCTTCTTGGCCTTCTGGATGGCGTCGTAGAGCGTCGGGTTGCCGGCCGGGTCACCACCGCCCGTGCGGGCCGCGACCTCGATGTTCTTGATCAGCTTGGCGAACATCTTGCCGCGCTTGGCGTCGATGACAGCTTTCTTGTGCTTCGTCGTCGCCCATTTGGAGTGGCCGGACATACAAAACCTCCGTGTTAACCGTGCGTCTTCGGCCTGCCCTTCCAACCGCCCCGCCGCCGCCCGTCAACGGGCCGAGGACTGACGAACGATCTCGACGAAGTACCGGTGGACGCGGAGGTCGCCGGTGAGCTCCGGGTGGAAAGCCGTGGCGAGCAGGTTGCCCTGCCGAACGGCGACAATCCTACCGGCGGCCGGCCCGGTCGTGACGCGGCCCAGCACGCTGACTTCCGCGCCGACCTCCTCGACCCAGGGGGCGCGGATGAAAACGGCGTGGAAGTCGTCACCGGGAATGTCGTCGATGGCCACGCCGGCCTCGAACGAGTCGACCTGCCGCCCGAAGGCGTTGCGTCGCACGGTCATGTCGATCCCGGCGAACGACTCCTGGTCGGGCCGCCCGTCCAGCACGGTCGTGGCCAGCATGATCATGCCGGCGCAGGAGCCGTAGACGGGCATCCCGCCGGCGATGCGCTTGCGGATCGGCTCGAGCAGCCCGAACGTGATGGCCAGGTTGCTCATGGTGGTGGACTCGCCCCCGGGGATGACCAGGGCGTCGACCTGCTCGAGCTCCTCGGGCCGGCGGACCGGCCGGGCCAGGACGTCGCTCTCGGCCAGGGCGGACAGATGCTCCCGTACGTCGCCCTGCAGGGCGAGCACTCCGATGTTCATGCGCTCCTCTTCTATTCACCACTCACGCACAAGGAAGGGCGCAGGGTCCTGTCCTGGAGCGACAGCTCCTCGGGGCCCTGCGCCCGGCCTCGGCGGGAGCGACGGTCAGCACCATGCACCCAGGCACGACATCGTGCTTCTCGGATTTACCAGCCACGCTCGGCGAGCCGGTGCGGCTGCGGGATCTCCTCGACGTTGATGCCGACCATGGCCTCACCCAGCCCGCGCGAGACCTTGGCGATCACGTCGGGGTCGTCGTGGAACGTGACAGCCTTGACGATCGCGGCGGCACGCTGGGCGGGATTGCCGGACTTGAAGATGCCGGAGCCGACGAAGACGCCCTCGGCGCCGAGCTGCATCATCATCGCCGCGTCGGCCGGGGTGGCGATGCCGCCCGCGGTGAACATGACAACCGGCAGCTTGCCGGCCGCGGCGACCTCCTTGACCAGGTCGTACGGCGCCTGCAGCTCCTTGGCCGCGACGAACAGCTCGTCCTCGGCCAGCGACGTCAGCCGGCGGATCTCACCCCGGATGGTGCGCATGTGCGTGGTGGCGTTCGAGACGTCGCCGGTGCCGGCCTCACCCTTGGACCGGATCATGGCCGCACCCTCGGTGATCCGCCGCAACGCCTCACCGAGATTGGTGGCGCCACAGACGAAAGGCACGGTGAAAGCCCACTTGTCGATGTGGTTGGCGTAGTCGGCCGGCGTCAGCACCTCGGACTCGTCGACATAGTCGACGCCGAGCGACTGCAGCACCTGCGCCTCGACGAAATGCCCGATCCGGGCCTTGGCCATGACCGGGATGGAGACGGCGTCGATGATCCCGTCGATCATGTCGGGGTCACTCATCCGCGAGACGCCACCCTGGGCCCGGATGTCCGCCGGCACCCGCTCGAGCGCCATGACCGCGACAGCACCGGCATCCTCAGCGATCTTGGCCTGCTCCGGCGTGACCACATCCATGATCACACCACCCTTGAGCATCTCGGCCATCCCCCGCTTCACGCGAGCGGTACCGGTGAGGGACGTGGGGCTCTCAGAGCTGGACACAGCGAAGACTCCTTCGGTTTGATCTCCGCTGAATTTTAGGACGGCCGAAGGGTGCCACCGATGGCCAATCGACCCCAAGGTGGCCTGCTCGGGGCTCTTTCCTTCATCAAGATCAAGTTCATGTCGTGGCTGGGTGGGGGGTGCTGACCGTCGCTCCCGCCGAGGTCGGTCGCTTCGCTCCCTGCCTTGTGCGGGACCACTCGCCCTCGCCCGCACTGCGGGCAAACCCCGGCTCCGCCTCCGGACCTGTTTGCGCTTCGCGCCGGGCGGGGGGCGCTGGGTTTTGTTGCGGGGCTTGCCGTGCCGCCTCGCGGTGGGGGCGGTGCTTTCGAGTGGCCGGCCGGCCGGCGGGCCGGCTGAGAGGCTGCGTGGCTTGGCGACCGGCTGCCTGGCTGGCCGGGCGGCGGGGCAGCCCGGCAGGTTGGGTGGCGCGGCCGGCTGGGCGGGCGGACCTCGGCTGGTGGAGCCGCGATCGGCTGGTCGGGCGGACCTCGGCTGGTGGAGCCGCGATCGGCTGGTCGGGCGGACCTCGGCTGGTGGAGCCGCGATCGGCTGGTGGGACCGGCTCGGCTGGTGGGGCTGGTGGGGATGGAAGGCCGACGCGAAAAAGGGCCGCCCGGTGGGCGGCCCTTTCGATGCTGCGGGAGGTCAGCCGACCAGCGTCGGGATCTTCTCGAACAGCTGCGTCGTGAACGTGACCATCTCGTGCAACATCCAGTTCCCCG
>NZ_JBSGFR010000103.1:0-8019 GCF_053603475.1 Actinoplanes sp. NPDC004185
GGCGCTGCGCTACCAGCGCGTCGACACGCTGGTGGCCCTGGGCCTGGCGGGTCTGGTGAACCTGGCGATGCTGGTGATCGCGGCGCGGCTGTTCTGGCCGAGGGCGGAGACCCGGTCGGGGACGCCGGCAGTACCGTCGACGTCGCCACCGCCGGGCACACCTGGCAGGTACGGGTCCGCCCGACGACCGAGTTGATCAGCGCCGCCCGTACCGCCGCCGCGCCGCTCACCCTGCTCGGCGCCGCCCTGATCAGCATGCTGGTCGCCGCGGTCCTGCTGGCCGCCGACCAGGGCCGCACCCGGGCCGAGGCGCGGGCCCGGCGGGCCGCCGCCGAGCGCCGCGCCGACCTCGACCGGCACCGGGCCGCGCTGGCCCGCGAGCAGGAGGCCCAGCAGCGGCTGCGGGAGCAGGCGCTGGCCGCCGAGCAGCGGTTGCGCGAGCAGGAGGACGAACTGGCCGGCTTCGCCCGGGCGGCCTCCGATCACCTGCACGCCCCGCTGCACACCATCGCCGGCTTCACCGAGCTGCTGCTGGAGGAGGGCGACCCTTCGCTCGCCCCGGCCACGCGCGGCTTCCTGGACCGCATCGGGCGCAG
The DNA here is from genome assembly GCF_053603475.1 of Actinoplanes sp. NPDC004185. Taxonomy (NCBI): domain Bacteria; kingdom Bacillati; phylum Actinomycetota; class Actinomycetes; order Micromonosporales; family Micromonosporaceae; genus Actinoplanes; species Actinoplanes sp. NPDC004185. The sequence continues at coordinate 597 of NZ_JBSGFR010000103.1, forward strand.
CACCGGCCGGATGCTGACGCTGGTCGACGACCTGCTGACGTACTCGACCACCAACGACGCCGCCCTCAAGCTCGGGCCGGTCGACACGGGCGGGCTCGCCCTGGGGGTCGTGGCGGCACGCCTCGACCACGTGGACGGCGAACGACCCAGCATCGACGTGGGCGAGCTGCCCGCGGTCACCGCCGACGCCGACCTGCTCGGTGAGCTGCTCAGCCAGCTCATCGACAACGCGGTGCGCTTCGTCCGGCACGGCACGGCGGCCCGGGTGACCGTGGCTGCCCACGAGCACGCTCCCGGCCTGGTCCGCGTCGAGGTCGCCGACCGCGGCATCGGCGTACCGGAGGAGCAGCGCACCCGGATCTTCGCGCCGTTCCACCGGGCTCCGGCGGCCGAGGGCTTCCCCGGCACCGGGCTGGGCCTGGCCGTCTGCCGCAAGATCGTCACCCTGCACGGCGGCGAACTGGGCGTCGAGGCCAACCCGGGCGGCGGCAGCGTCTTCTGGTTCACCCTGGCCGCCTCGCCGGTGGCACCGGTCACCGGACCCGAGCTGCTGGCCGCCGACCTGGCCTAGACAGGCTTAGGCTGGGCCGCATGGTCGAGCAGGCGAGCAGGCTCAAGAACGTCCGGTACGACATCCGTGGCCCGGTGCTGCGCCGCGCCCAGGAGCTCGAGGCCGCGGGGCACCGCATCCTCAAGCTCAACCTGGGCAACCCGGCCCCCTGGGGACTGAGCACACCGGAGCCGATCGTCGCCGACATGGTGATGCACCTGGGCGACGCCGAGGGTTACAGCGACGCGCGGGGCATCTACTCCGCCCGGGTCGCCGTCGCGCAGTACTACCAGACCCTCGGGGTCTCCAGTGTGCAGCCGGATGACGTGTTCCTCGGCAACGGCGTCTCCGAGCTCATCGTGATGTCGCTGCAGGCGCTGCTGAACACCGGCGACGAGGTCCTCGTGCCCAGCCCGGACTATCCGCTGTGGACCGGCGCGGTGACGCTGTGCGGCGGACGGCCGGTGCACTACCGCTGCGACGAGACCCAGGACTGGGCACCCGACCTCGAGCACGTGGCCGCGCAGGTCACCCCCAGCACCCGGGCCATCGTGATCATCAACCCGAACAACCCCACCGGCGCGGTCTACTCGCGGGAGACCCTGCTGGGCCTGCTGGAGATCGCCCGGCGCAACAACCTGCTGGTCCTGGCGGACGAGATCTACGACAAGATCCTGTACGACGACGCCCGGCACGAGTGTGCCGCCGCGCTCGCGCCGGACCTGCTCGTGCTGACCATGAGCGGGCTGTCCAAGGCGTACCGGGCGGCCGGCTTCCGGTCGGGCTGGATGGCGGTCAGCGGGCCGACCACCCACGCGTCGGAATACCTGGAGGGCCTGCAGCTGCTGGCCAACATGCGGCTGTGCCCGAACGTGCCGGCCCAGCACGCCGTGCAGACCGCGCTCGGCGGCTTCCAGAGCATCACCACGCTGATCCGGCCGGGCGGACGCCTCTACGAGCAGCGCAACCACGCCTGGCGCAAGATCAACGAGATCCCCGGCGTGGACTGCGTCCGGCCGGCCGGCGCGCTGTACCTCTTCGCCCGGCTGGACCCCGAGGTCCACAAGATCCGCGACGACCAGAAGATGATCATCGACCTGCTGGAGCAGCAGCTGATGCTGCTCTCCCACGGCACCGGCTTCAACCTGCCCACCCCGGACCACCTGCGGATGGTCTTCCTGGCCCCGGTCGACGTGCTCGACGACGCCACCGACCGGCTGCGCCGCTTCCTCGAGACCTACCGCCAGTGACCTCCGAGGTGCCTACTTCTTGAGACGCCGGCTGCCGGCGTGCCAGTCCTCGATCTTGCCCGTCTCCTGGGCGGTGACGCCGAACGACGGCAGCTGCGGCTGCTCGCGCAGGCTGCGCTTGAGCTCGGCGAATCCGGGGAACCGGGCGAGGCCGACGACGTGGTCCCACAGCTCGGCGGCCTGGTCCTCGTCGGGCAGCCGGCTGATCACCGGCCCGAAGAACGCCACCCCGCCGGGCGGCTCGAAGTGCACGATCGGCGTGCCCACGTCCTTACCCGTCAGGGACAGCGCCTCGTCCGACTCGGCCTGGATCTCCGGGTCGCGGGACGCGTCGTCGAGGAACTCGGCCAGCGAGACCGGCAGTCCCGCCTCGGCGAGCGCGGCAGCGGCCAGCTCGGGCGTGCCCTGCCAGCCGGGCGCCCGGCCCTCGTCGAGGCCGGTCTCGAAGATGCGGGCGCCGAACGCCGCGTACAGCGGGCCGACCGCGTCGCGACCGCGCTTCTCCCGTACGGCCGAAGCCACCCGCAGGAGGCGCAGCCCGGCTATGTGCTGGGCTTCGTACTCCGGGGGGAAGTGGCTGTCGTAGTCGACATGCGCGTTGACGTGACGCAACGAGATGAACCGCCAGTCGACCGTGTAGTCCCGCTGGGCCTGCACGATCCGGATCCACTTGCTCGTCATCCACGCGAACGGGCAGATCGGATCGAAATAGAAGTTGACGTCAGATGTCATGTGGGTGACTCTCCCACTCATCCTTCCAGTGGTCACCGGCACCACCGGCCCCGGCGTCTGTCCGCTCAGCGCGGAACTCGCCCGTTCTGCCTGCTCAGCCCTGGTACGCCTCCTGGGAACAATCAGCTCTTCGACCCAGGAGGCACTGCATGCGTACCCGAAGTCTGGCCATCGCCGCCGCGACCATCCTCTGGCTGGGGCTCGCCGCGGCCCCGGCCCCAGCCGCTCCTCGCGACGATCCTGATCCCGGCCGGCTCCAACAGTCGGTCACCGCCGTCCGCGACCTGCTGCACAAGGCGGGCGACCGGATGCGACCCGGCGAGGAGGTGACTCCACCGCCGGCCGGCGCGGATGCGATCCGCGCCGAGACGGCCGGGCAACCACCCGCGGCCGTGCTCACCGACGGCGCCGCACCGCCGCTCTACCGTGACCGCGAGCTGAACTGCGAGGTGCCGGCCTTCGCCGAGTCCCGGTTCGCCGGCTTCGACACCCAGGTCACCACGATGATGAAGGACTGGGGCTTCATGACGGCGTCGCTCGCCGTCGCCAACGAGTGCGGCACCATCTACGACCAGGGCTACGGCCGGGTCGGCCCGTGGTGGGCCCGCAACGCCCCGCCCGGCAAGGTCACCGACCTCGGCCCGGTGACACCCGACAACGAGCTGTTCCGCATCGCCAGCATCACCAAGCCGCTGACCGCCGCGGCGATCCACGACCTCGACGAACGCGGCCTGCTCGAGAAGACCGACTACGTCTTCTGCGTGAAGGGCGGCCCGGCCAACTGCATCCTGACCGTCGACCTGCCCGCCGGCTTCGACGAACGCATCGCCGACCTGCGGGTCAAGGACCTCGTCGGGCACCGGGGCGGATTCGACAACAACAAGACCACCGACTACCTGTTCCGTGCCTGGGAGGTCTACCAGGCCCGCAAGCTGAACGCGCCGCCGACGCCGCGCGACTTCACCGAGTTCATGCTCGGGCTCGGGCTCGACGCGGCCCCCGGCGCCGAATACCACTACTCCAACCTGGGATACCTGATCCTGGGAATGGTGATCGAGCAGGCCGGCAAGCTGCCGTACCGCGACTACGTCTATCAGCGGCTGCTGGCCCCGCTGGGGATCGCGTCGGGCGACGTGGTGCTGTCGCGTACCAAGCGGCTCACCCGGAACACCCGTGAGCCCGCGTACTGGTGCGTCGACAAGAACTGGAACGCCAACGTGCCGATCAGCACCTTCGCCGGCGAGGCCGGGAAGCGGCGCTGCTACGCCGACGGCGGCTGGGTGCTGGAGTCGATGGCCGCGCACGGCGGGCTGTCCATGTCCGCCTCGGCGGTGGCGACGTTCTACGCCCACTGGTGGAACTTCGGCACCCCGCGTACGGCCGAGACCTACTGGAACTTCCCGGCCGGCACGAAGATCGCGTACTCGCACAACGGCCGGCTGGCGGCGACCCAGACCGTGGCGGCCCGCTGCGTCAACGGGCTCAACGTGGTGCTGCTGACCAACCAGCACGCCTGGGGCAGCTTCGACTGGGCCGCCGCCGAGCAACGGCTGTGCCGGGCCGCCGACGACTTCCTGGCCCAGGGCCCGTACTACTCGACCATCTGGGAACGCGACGGGCGTGACTGGCGCTCGCACCACGCGACCCCGGCCGCCGGCTACCAGGCCCTGGTCGACGCGACCAAGGCCGACGGCTTCCGGCTCGTCGACGTCAACGGCCACCGCGGTGACACCGGTACGACCTACGCCAGCACCTGGGTCCGCAACACCGACGGCACGCCCTGGGCCGCCACCCACGGGCAGACGTTCGCCGCCTTCACCACCCGCTTCGACGAGCTGAGCCAGGCCGGCTACCGGATGACCAAGGTCTCCGGCTGGCTCGACGACGGCGAACCGCGCTACGCCTCGGTCTGGACGGCCAACCCGGACAAGCGGTCCTGGATCAGCCACATCCGGATGACCGGCGCCGAATACCAGCAGCACGCCGACGAGTACGACGCCAAGGGCTACCGCCTGATCTCGGTGGACGGCTACGAGCTGGCCGGGCAGGCCCGCTACGCGGCGGTCTGGCTGGCCGACCCGGGCACGACCGGCGGGGCGCACACGGCGACCCCGTACCGGGCGATCCACGGCGCGACGGCGGCGGCGTACCAGGCCTGGTTCGACGCGGCGGCGGCCGACGGCTTCCGGCTGACCGACAAGGACGTCTACACCGTGGGGCCGGCGGTGCGCTGGGCGGCGGTCGCCACCCGGGACGACGGACCGCCGACCCGCTCGTTCAGCACCTGGAACTTCTACACGTACCAGCCGCGCTGGGCCCAGCAGAAGGAGGCGGGCTACCGGCCGGTGACCATCTCGGCGTACCGCTGAGCAGGCCGGCCTACCGGGATCGGGCCGCCAGGACGCTCAGGTCGCGTTCGGCGAACAGGCGGTGTTCCCACTCCTCGTTGAGAATGCACAAGAGGCACTCCCGCACCGGATAGCTGTCCGGTGCGGGCCAGCCGGCGCCCTCGACGGGTGTGGTGCTCGCGGCCAGTGACTCGTCGGTCAACCCGTCGAGGACCCGGCGCACGGTGGCCGTCCGGTCCGCCCGCAGCGCCAGAACCTCGTCCAGCGACGGGCGCGCGTTCCGCTCGCGCAACCCGGCCGGAGGATCCCGGAGCTGGTCGAACGGCAGATCCAGCGGATCCCACGGGCGCGGGTCGCCCAGCATCACCCGGGCCACCCAGGCGTCGGTGGCGAACACCAGGTGGCGCAGCGTCTGGATGAAGGACCACTCACCGTCCACCGACTCGTGCAGCAGCGCTGGGTCGAGCCGCCGGGCCCGCGCCACGGTCTCGTCCCACCGCTGCTGCACGAGCTCCCACGCGTCCCGGAAACCCGCCGGGTCGTCGGGCCGCATCTTGACCCGTTCCGGTTGCCGCCGGTCCAGCTCGGCCTCGATCAGCGGCCCGACCGCCACGCCGTTGACGGACAGGCCCGAAACGTCACCGGAGATCTCCGCGTCGCGCAGTTCCACCCCGCGCATCACCACCCGGCTCAGATCGGCCTGCTCGAAGCGCGCCCCGGTCAGGTCGGCCAGGAGGAACCGGGCACCAGCCAGATCGCTGTGGTCAAAGGTCGCTCCACGCAAGCTGCCGTCCGACGCTCCCACTGCGGCCCCCCCAGGCTTCGCGACGATGGTCACCCGACCGTAGCGGGCACCTCCGACACTCTCCCTACTCCGCGGCGTGCCGTTCCGCGGCCGAGCGGGTCACGCAGAATTCGTTGCCGGCTGGGTCGAGCAGCACGACCCAGCCGGCGCCGTCGGGCGTGCGGTGGTCGCCCAGCACGGACGCGCCCAGGGCCAGCAGGCGGTCGACCTCCGCGTCGCGGCCCCGGTCGCTCGGTTCGAGGCAGACGTGCACCCGGTTCTTGACCTGCTTGGGCTCCGGCACCGCCTGGAAGTACAGCCGGGGCCCGCCCGGCGGCTCGATGACGACCTCCTCGTCGCCGGGTGCGCACTCCGGGTGGACCGGGTGGCCGATCACCTCGGCCCAGAAGACCGCCAACGCGTACGGGTCGGCGCAGTCGAACGAGACGTTGCGGATGAGCGAGACCATGCCGGCAGAGTAGTAGTGATCCACCCCGTGATGGACATGAGTGGACGTGACCAGATCCCATGCCCCTATGACGGCCGATCCTCCGACGGGTGCCGAGCCCGCCGCCGAGGCCGCCTTCCGAGCCCTGTTCGAGGCCGCGTACGACGATCTGCTCCTCTTCGTCGAGCGGCGCACCCACGCCCTCGCCGCGGAGGACGTGGTCGCCGAGGTCTTCCTCACCGCATGGCGCCGCCTCGACGACGTCCCGCCCGGCCTGGATCAGGCCCGGGCCTGGCTGTTCACCGTGGCGCACCACCTGCTGCGCAACAGCCGGCGCAGCGACAACCGTCAGCAGGCCGTCGCGTTGCGCATCCTGCGCGAGCCCGGCGCCGCGGAGAGCGGGGCGCCGCCCGACGACGTCGCCGCCCGGATCGACCTGACCCGGGCCTGGGCCCGGCTCAGCCCGGGCGACCAGCAGGTGCTCACCCTGACCGTGTTCGAGGACCTGACCGGCCCGCAGGCCGCCCGGGTGCTCGGCATCTCCGCCACCGCCTTCAGCCTGCGGCTCCTGCGGGCCCGGCGCCGCCTGCGCAGACACCTCACCGCCGTCCCCACCGAACCGGGAGCCACCTCATGAACGACAACCGACTCGACCTCGACAATCGGCTGCGCGCCGCGGCCACGCCGGTGACCCGGGGACGGGTGCGGCAGGCGTCGGCCCAGGCGCTGCTGGAGCACATCGTCACTGTTCCCCGTACCGCCGAGGGCGCAGCCAGGCCCACCGCCCGCCGCGGCATCCGGACCCGGTGGGCCCTCGCCGGGGCGGCCGCCGTGGCGGTCACCGGCGCCGCCCTGATCGTGCCCGGCCTGGGCGGCGGCGACCAGGCGTACGCGTCCTGGACCGCCACTCCGGCCGCCCTGCCGGCCGGCGACACCCGCGAGCTGAGCCAGGAGTGCGTCCGGGACAAGCTGCAGCCCGAGTACGGCTACACCCCGGCCGAGCTCGCCGCGGCCAAGATGGTGCTCGGCGAGCGCCGCGGCGACTACAGCTACCTGTCCATCGCCACCCCGAGGTGGACAGCCACGTGCTTCCGCGACAAGGCCGGCGACGTGCATCAGGGCAGCATCATGGAGTTGCCGGTGACCGACGCCGCCCTGGGCCGCAAGGGTGTCGAGCTGCAGGGTTGGGGCCAGCTCAAGACCAGTGAGGGCTACGCCCCCCGCCTGGTCCTGGCCGCACTGGTCGCCGCGGTCATCGTGACCGCCGGTTGCACGCTGCCGGTGTTCGCCCCCGACGACTCCGACGGTGCC
>NZ_JBSGFR010000104.1:0-7461 GCF_053603475.1 Actinoplanes sp. NPDC004185
GGCTGTTCATCGGCCTGGGCCGGCGCGCCGGGCTGCGCCCGCAGGACCTCGTCGGCGCGATCGCCGGCGAGTCCGGGCTCAGCGCCCGCGACATCGGCGCCATCCAGATCACCGACCGCTTCTCGCTGGTCGAGGTGCCCGAATCGGCCGCCGACATGGTGATCGAGGCGATGTCGCAGGCCACGATCCGGGGCCGCAAACCGACCGTACGCCGGGAGCGTTACAGCCGCTGAAGCGTGGCCGGGTCGTCCTCGCCACCGTAGTAGCGGTCGAGGACGGCCCGGAACACGGCCGGGTCGTCGGCCGCGTGGGCGAAGAGCGTCATCGACGAGCGCAGCTTGAGATCGTCGGGGGTGCCCAGGATCTGCGTGGCGGTGCGGCCCTGCACGCCGAGCAGGGCCCGCGCGCACTCGGCCAGCCGGGGCCCGAGCACCGGATGGGCCAGGTAGGCCCGGGCCTCGTCCAGGTCCGCGATGGCGTAGTGCTGCGCGGTTGCGGTGCGGCCGAGCCCGGCGATCTGCGGGAAGACGAACCACATCCAGTGGCTGCGCTTGCTGCCGGCCGTCAGCTCGGCCAGGGCCTGCTCGTGGACGTCCTCCTGGGCGCTGACGAAGCGGGCGAGGTCGCTCACTGGCCGCGCGCCTTGCGGGTGCTCCTGGCGTTGGCCTTCTGGATGGCCTTGACCAGCTCGGCCTTCTTCATCGTGGTCCGGCCGCTGATGTCGAGCTTCTTGGCCACGCTGAGCAGATGTTCCTTGCTCGCGTTGGCGTCGACCCCACCGGCGGTCTGCTTCGGGGTGTCCTTCCCGCCGGCCGCCTTGGCGTCGCTGGACCCTTCTTCGCCTTGGGCTCCCAGTGGTCGCCGACCTTCTCGAACGAGTGCTTGACCGCGGCCAGGGCGGTCCGGTGGGCGCGCTCGCCCTCGCCGTACTCCTTGACGGCCGAGTCGTGCGCCGCGACGTACGTGTCCTGCGCCTTCTTCGGGGACCGCTTCAGCGTCCCCGGCATGTCCTCACGAGTTGGCATACCGATCAGGTTTCCCGGGCCGGGGACCGGCAAACCGGGCGCCCGCGTCGTTCCCAGGGATGAGACCCGGGTCGTTCCCAGGACCGATGACCGCCTCCGATGGACCGCTTACGATCGCTGCGTGCGCTCTTCCCGGGACCAGGAAGGGATCGCGGGCATCTCCGTCGCGGCGGGACTGTCCGTGGTCCTGGTGACGCTCGTGCTGATCACCCCGGGCGGCCCGGCGACCACCGCGGGCCGGGCGGTCGCCGTCGCCTGCGCGCTGGTGCAGGCGGCCACGGTGGCGTTCATGAGGTGGCGGCCCGAGGCGGCGATGGCTGTCGCCGTGGCCGCCGGCATCGGCCTGGAGGTGCTGACCCCGGACATCGGCTGGCTCGGCCAGGTGGCCGCCGTGCTGGCCTGCTACACCCGGCTGCGCACCCCGCGCCGGTCGCTGGTGGTGCTGGCCCTGCTGGTCGCGGCGACCCCGTGGAAGCTGGTCGACGGCGACTGGCGCAATCTGCTGCTGGCCGCCGCGGGGCCCGCGCTGGGCTGGACGCTGGGCGAGCTCGGGCGCACCCGGGCGCTGCGGCGCGAAGACCAGCGGCGGCGCATCGTGCTGAGCGAGCGCAACCGGATCGCCCGAGAGCTGCACGACGTCCTGGCCCACACGGTGTCGGTCATCGTCGTGCAGGCGGCGGCGGCCGAGGACGTCTTCGACCGCCGGCCCGAGCAGGCCCGCAAGGCGCTGGGGACCATCGCCACGGCGGCCCGCTCCACCCTGGCCGAGCTGCGGGTCCTGCTGCACACCATGAGCGCCGACGACCCCGCCGACGGCGGCCCCCAGCCCGGGCTGGCACAGCTGGAGGCGCTCGCGGCCGCGCTCGGCGCCACGGGCCTGCGGGTCGACCTGCGCACCGAGCTGCGCGAGCTGCCCGCGGCGGTGGACCTGTCGGCCTACCGGATCGTGCAGGAGTCGCTGACCAACACCCTGCGGCACAGCCAGGCGACCCGGGCCGAGGTGACCGTGCGGTGCGAGCCGGACACGCTGCGGGTGGAGGTCCGCGACGAGGGCCCGGCGCGTCCGGTCGGGCGGGTCGGCGGGTCGGGACACCGCGGCATCGTCGGCATGCGGGAACGCGCGCAGCTGCTGGGCGGCACGCTGGACGCGGGGCCGCTGCCCGGCGGTGGCTTCCGGGTCCGCGCCGACCTGCCCCTGGAGCGCGCCGCGTGACCGCGCCGGACGCGGCGGTCCGACGGCCTCCGGCCGCGGTAACGGGCCGGCGGAGGCGGATCGTGGAAACGCGCCGGCCGACGCCGACCGCGGAAACGAGCCGGCCGACGCCGATCGCGGGAACGGGCCGGGCGACGCCGATCGTGGGAGGGGGCGGATGACGTCGATCAGGGTGTTGATCGCTGATGATCAGGAGCTGGTCCGGGCCGGTTTTGCGATGATCATCGACAGTCGTGACGACCTGGAGGTCGTCGGTGAGGCCGGCGACGGCCGCAGTGCGGTCGCCCTGGCCGCCGAGGTCCGACCCGACGTGATCCTGATGGATGTGCGGATGCCCGGGATGGACGGCATCGCGGCCGCCCGGGAGCTCGCCCGGGCCGGCCACCCGGCCCGGATCATCATGCTGACCACGTTCGACCTGGACGAGCCGGTCTTCGCCGCGCTGCGGGCCGGGGCCAGCGGCTTCCTGCTCAAGGACATCCGGCCGGCCGAGCTGGCCGACGCGATCCGGGTGGTCGCGAACGGCGAGGCCCTGCTCGCCCCCACCGTGACCCGCCGGCTGCTGGACCGGTTCGCGCTCGAGCTGCCCGGCGGGCAGTCACCGCCGAGCCTGGCGGCGCTCAGTGAGCGGGAGGTCGAGGTCCTCGCCCTGGTCGCCCGGGCGCTGTCCAACGACGAGATCGCCGAACGGCTCACGCTGAGCCGGGCGACCGTCAAGACGCACCTGTCGGCGATCCTGACCAAACTGGGGCTGCGGGACCGGGTCCAGGCGGCGGTGCTCGCGTACGAGGTGGGGCTGGTCCGGCCCGGCACCACTCCGCCCCGGGACTGAGCCGGAGACCCGTCTGTGGACCGATTCGCCGGCCGCCCGGGGACGGCAGGCTCAGGGTCATGATGAAACTGCTTGTGGCGGCGCTGGCCGCCGTACCGCTGGGGTTGGGTGTGCCTTCGCCCGCTCCCGGCACGCCTGTCGTCGGTTGCGCGGCCCTGTCCCGGGTGGAGCTGCCCGGCGTGCGGATCGCCTCGGCCGCGCCCGTCACCGTCCGGGACAATGAGTTCTGCGCTGTGCACGGCAGCTTCACGCCGGGCACCACCTTCACGATCAAGCTGCCGACCAGCGGCTGGACCGGCCAGTACGTGCAGCAGGGCTGCTCGGGCCTGTGCGGCAGCGTGCCGGAGCTCGACGTGCCCCCGCTCGGCTACAGCTGCACCGCCGCCCTGGCCGGCAAGCTGGCCCTGGCCGCCTCCGACAGCGGCCACCAGGGCACCGACACCCGGCCGGCGACGTGGGGGGCCGATCCGCGCCGGCGGGTCGAGTTCGGCCTCACCTCGGAGCACAAGCTGGCCGGGGTGGCGACGGCGGTGCTGCGCGCGTACTACGGGCGCGGTCCCGCCCACCGGTACTTCGACGGGTGCTCGACCGGTGGCCGGCAGGGGCTGACGCTGGCCCAGCGGTATCCGGCCGACTTCGACGGCATCCTGGCCGGTGCCCCGGTGACCGACCTCGCGCGGCTGTCCGGCGTGTTCAACCCCTGGCTGGTCCGGCACAACACCGCCGCCGGCGGCGGGCAGATCCTCAGCGCCGAGAAGCTGCCGGCTCTGCACGAGGCCGTGGCGAGGGCCTGCGGTGAGGTCGTCGACGATCCACGCCGATGCGGGTTCCGGCCCGCATCGTTGCGCTGTCCGTCCGGAGCGGACCGTCCGACGTGCCTGACCGGCGCGCAGGTCGCCGCGGTGACGGCCTTCTACCGGGGGCCGGTCGACCGGGCCGGGCGCAGCCTGTTCAACGGTGGGGTGCCGTACGGCTCGGAGTTGACCTGGACCTGGTTCGTCGGCCCGGCGGGCACCCGGCCGGCGGCGACCGACGCGGCCGTGATCGCGCTGAACTACCTGCGGTATCTCGCCTACCCGGTGAACCCGCCGCCGACGTACTCGCTCGACGACGTGCGCTTCGACCGGGCGGCCGTCGACCGGCTGTCCGTCGTCGGTGACGCCCTCTACCGCGCCGACAATCCCGATCTGGCCGCGTTCCGGGCCCGCGGCGGCAAACTCATCATGTACCACGGCTGGGCCGACGGCGTGATCCCGCCGTGGTCCACGATCGACTACTACCGGGCCGTGGAGCGGCGGGCGGGCGGCTTCGGCCCGGCGCAGGCGTTCTCCCGGCTGTACCTGATCCCGGCCGGCTATCACTGCCTGTTCGGCCCGGACCTGCACCGAGTCACCGAGATCGGGGTTCCGGAGCTGCTCACGCCGCTGATGGACTGGGTCGAGTCCGGGGTGGCGCCGGGTGAGCTGGCGGTGCCGACGGTCACGGCGACCAAGCCGCCGGACCTGGTGCGGTATCTGACGGTGCAGCCCTTCGACGCGCTGGCCACGGTGCCCTCCGCCGGTCGACACTGACGACGACAATGTCGGGGACCCCGATCCGCGCCACTACCGGAGGAACGTCCACTGTGTCCCTTACGGAAGGCTCCGCCCCGTTGCCGCCCGATGTCGAGGGATTCACCGGCCGGGAGGACGAGCTGGCGCTGCTCGGCTCCGTACCGTCGGGGGTGGTGGTGGTCTCGGGACCGCCGGGCACCGGCAAGACCACCCTGGCGCTGCACTGGGCGCACCGCGCGGCGTCCCGGTTCCCGGACGGCCGGCTCTACGTGGATCTGCGCGGCTTCGACGGCACGGGCGCACCGCGGGAGCCGGCCGACGCCGTACGTCTGCTGCTCGACGCGCTCGGCGCCGAGCCGCACCGGATCCCCGCCGATCCGGACGCCCGGTTCACGCTCTACCGCAGCCTGACCGCCCCGCGCCGGCTGCTGGTGATCCTGGACAACGCCCGCGACGCCGAGCAGGTCCGGCCGCTGATCCCGCCGGGCGACGAGGTCCGGACCGTGGTCACCAGCCGGCGCCGGCTGACCGGCCTGGTCGCCGGTTCGGGGGCCGCGCCGCTCGACCTCGATGTGCCGGCCCGGCCGGCGGCGATGGAGCTGCTCCGGCGCCGGCTGGGCCCGGTGCCGGCGGATCCGGCGGCCGTGGCGGACATCGTGGACGCGTGCGGACGTCACCCGCTGGCCCTGGCGCTCGCCGCGGCCCGGGCCCGGCTGACCGGCGTCCCGCTCGGCACGCTGGCGGCCGAGCTGCGCCGGCCGGTCGGCCGGCTGGAGGCGCTGGAGGACGGCGGACGCAACGGGATCCGCGCCGTGTTCTCCTGGTCGTACGACGCCCTGAGCGCGCCCGCGGCCCGGGTGTTCCGGCTGCTCGGGCTGGTCACCGGGCCGGACATCGCGGTCGCCGGGGTCGCCGCGCTGGCCGGGCTGCCCGATCTCGACGCGCGCCGGGCGGTGCGGGAGCTGACCGGCGCCGGCCTGCTGGCCGAACGCGACGGCGGCCGGTACGCGATGCACGACCTGCTGCGGGCGTACGCGGGTGAGCTCGTCCGCCGCACCGACGCGGCCGCCGACCGGCGCCGGGCGCTGCAACGGCTGCTGGACCACTACACGCACACCGCATACCACGCTGATCTGGTGCTGAACCCGGCGCGGGCGCCGATCCCGCTCACGCTGGACAACCCGGCCGACGGTGCCCGGCCCGAGCCGCTGGACGACCTGAAGACGGCGCTGAGCTGGTTGCGCAGCGAACGGGAGGCGCTGCTGGCGGCGGTGCGGCAGGCCAAGGACGAAGGGCTGGACGCGCAGGCGTGGCAGCTGAGCTGGGCGTTGGACACGTTCCTCAACGAGCAGGGACGCTGGGACGACGAGGGCGCGGCCTGGGCGGTGGCCCTGCGGGCGGCCGAGGCGCTCAGTGACGGTCCGGCGCTGGCGTACGCGTACTCGTTCCTCGCCGTGGCGGACGGCCGCCGGCAGCGCTTCGAGGCGGCGCAGGAGCACATGAGCCGGGCCCTCGAGCTGGTACGGGCGGCCGGTGACCGGGCCGGCGAGGGTGAGTGCCTGTTCATCCTGTCGTACCTGTGCTGGTTGCAGGGCGAGCAGGACGACGCGCTGGTGCGGGTGGAGCAGTCCCTGGCGCTGTTCCGTCAGATCGACGCACCGATGTGGGCGGGCAAGGCGAGCCTCGCGGCGGGCTGGTACCTGACCCAGCGGGGTGAGCTGCGGGAGGCGCTGCCGTACTACGTCGAGGCGCTCGCGCTGCAGCAACGGGCCGGGGACGATCCGAACGAAGCTGTGACCCAGGACAGTCTCGGCTGGCTGCAGCACCAGCTGGACGACGTCGACCAGGCGGTCCGTCATCTCCAGGAGGGTCTGCGGCTCGCCCGCCGCCTCGGCAACCCGGCCCTGGAGGCGCAGATCCTCGGGCACCTGGGCGACGTCCACGAGAGCCTGCTGGACGCGGACACCGCTGCCGACCGGTGGCGGCAGGCGTACGAGATCCTCGCCGACCTCGGCCATCCGCAGGCCGCCGAGCTGCGCCGCAAGCTGGCCGCGACCGCACCGGGCGAGGACGCCCCGGCGGCGCCCGGGCTCGGCGGCGAGCTGCGGCGCCACCGGCTGCGCGGCGGGATGTCGCAGGAGGACCTCGCCGCCCGTACGGGGCTGAGCGTGCGCACCATCCGCTACCTGGAGTCCGGCCGGGCCGGGCAGTCCCGGCCGGAGACGCTGCGGCTGCTCTCGGTCGCCCTCGGCCTCGACGGCGCCGACCGGGACCGCTTCTACGCCGCCGCCGACCGGGGCCGCCACTGACCGGGACCGCCGCCGACCGGGGCCGCCACTGATTGCCGCTTCCCTGCCGGGTGCTTGCCTGTCCCCCGGACCCACCCGGAACCGACGATGAAGGCAAGCCGCAGCCGACGGCGTGACGGGGGCGGCGGGTGCGGACGCGCCACCACACGGGAGGAGACGATGGGGATGATCACCACACGATGCGGGACGCGGGCGCTGGCGGGCCTGGCGATGACGGCAGCGCTGACCACTGTGTCGGCGGGGTTCGTGGGCGTGCAGGCCGCCTCGGCGGTGCCGTGGGACTGTTCGGTCGGCGGGTCGGGCAACGTCGGCTGGGCCCGCTGCAACTCCGGCACCGGCCAGTACCAGGCGGTGGTGAGCTGCGACGTCTGGCTGGGCTTCGACTACACCCGCAAGGGCGCCTGGAAGGCGGTGGGCAGCGGCGAGGACAGCATCGCGGCCTGCAACTCCTCCGAGGGTGCGTACAACCGGCGGATGAACGCCTTCGGCCCGCTCTGAGGACGCCGCGGCCCGGCCCCGCGGGGCCGGG
>NZ_JBSGFR010000105.1:0-7208 GCF_053603475.1 Actinoplanes sp. NPDC004185
GCCAGATCCTTGACCTCCGAGGCCACCACCGCGAAGCCCTTACCCATCTCACCCGCGCGGGCCGCCTCGATGGTCGCGTTCAAGGCCAGCAGGTTCGTCTGCTCGGCGATCGAGGTGATCACCTTGATGACGTTGCCGATCTCGGCCGAGGACTCCCCGAGCTTGTTCATCGTCGCCGACGTCGACGCCGTCACCGAGACGGCCTCCTCAGCGACCCGCGCGGCCTCGGTGGCGTTCTGCGAGATCTCCCGGATCGACGCACCCATCTCCTCACTGCCGGCCGACACCGTGTCCACACTGCGGGAGACCTGTTCGGCTGCGGCGGAGACGGCCTGCGCCTGCACCGAGGCCTCCTCGGCGGACGCGGCGATCTGCAGGGCCGTGCCGGTCATCTGCTCGGAGGCGCTGGCCAGCGACGACGCGGAACCGTCGATGGTGGTCACGGTCTGGCGCAGCCGGGTCACAGCGGCGTCGAGCGCCCGGCCCATCTGGCCCGGCTCGTCCCGGGAGGTCAGCCCGGCCGTCTTGGTCAGGTCACCGGCTGCGAGAGCCTCGCACACGTCCTTGACCCGGCTGAGCGCGCTGACGATGCGGCGGGCCACCAGTGCGCCCAGGGCGAGGGCGAGCAGCACCCCGACAATCAGGGTGATGATGGAGGTGAGCCGGCTGGACTCGTAGCCCGACTTCGCCGCGGCGGCGTTCTTGGCCGCGTCGGCCGTCTCTGCCTCGTCAAGCCTCCCCAGATCCTCGTAGAACGGGGTGAGCAGCGGCAGGGTCCTGGTGTCACGCAGCTTGTTCCAGGTGACCAGGTCGTTCTTCGCTCCGGCCGGCAGCATCTCGTCCCGGACGATCTTGACGTATGCCGCGAAGTTCGACTCCACCCTGGCGATGAGAGCCGGATCTCCGGCCGGCTCGCTCGCCCGATACGCCGCCAGCGCCGCGGTGAACGCGTCGACGTCCTTGCCGAAGGCGTCGCCGAACTTGGCGGTTGTCGCGGGGTCGAGCGCGAGCGCCTGGTTGGCGACGCTGGAACGGGCGCGCCAGGCCGCGGTCTGCATGTCGCCGACGGAGCCGACGCTCGCCACGTTGCTCCGGTAGATCCGCTGGGCGGAGTCGCTGGCGTCGCTGAGGGACCGGATGCCGTTGATGCCGACGATCAGGGCCACCAGGGCTGCGACCGCCACGGCCGCGAGCACCTTCACGTTGACACTGAGGTCGGCGAACGACGGCCGTCCGCGGGCAGGCTGGGTCGGGTCGATCACCGTGGTCATGTGCTCACTATCACTACCACGGACCGGTGCAGGGGCTGACTTCCGGAATTTTGGACAGGTGGTCAACGATTGCGTCCCAGCTCGGCCGGTCCCGCCCCCGGTGCTGCGGGGGCGGGACCGGCGGGTCAGCGGCGCAGGTGCCGGAGAACCGGGTGCGGAGCGGTGGCAGCCCGGGCGGAGCTCGCCGGGGGCGTCGCCGGCTCGGGCCGGGTCGGGCTGAACAGCCAGGCCTGGAACAGCGCGTCCAGGGACTTGCCGGAGATCCGCTCGGCCAGAGCGATGAACTCCGGCGTGGTGACGCTGTCACCGCGCCGGGTCGAGGCCCAGGTCCGCAGGATGGTGAAGAAGGCCCGGTCGCCGACCGTCATGCGCAGCGCGTGCAGCGTCATGGCGCCACGGAGGTAGACCGGGTAGTCGAACAGGTGTTCCGGGCCCGGGTCGCCGATCGGCAGCGACCAGAACTCCGGGAAGAGCCCCTGATAGTTGGCGTCGAAGATCTCCTGCTCGGTGCCGTGCTTCTCGCGCGCGCTCCACAACCATTCCGCGTACGTCGCGAAGCCCTCGTTGAGCCAGATGTCCTGCCACCTCGCCACCGCCAGGCTGTCGCCGTACCACTGGTGGGCCAGCTCGTGCACCACCACGGAGTCGCCGGACTCCGGAGAGCTGAAGAAGACCTGGGCGTAGACCGGGCGGGTCTGGGTCTCCAGCGCGAAGCCGAACCGGTCCGAGCTGTCGACGATGCCGCCGGCGGCCGAGAACGGGTACGGCCCGAAGTTCTCGGCCAGGAACGAGATGATCTCCGGCTCGCGGGCCAGGGAACCCGCGGCCCGGTCACCGACGGTCGGCGGGAACTGGTCCACCGTGCCGGCGATCCAGGTGTTCGGGTTGGGCTCACTGCCGGGCGGAGGACCGCCGGGGACCCAGCCGTCCAGGGTGTCACCGTCGTCCTCGAAGGACGTCGTGCCCTGGCCGGTGGAGACCACCACGTCGTCGACGAACGCGCCCGCCTCGGTGATGGCATGGTCGTTGACCGAGCTCAGGGACACCTCGATCTGCTTGCCGGCGTACGCGGACAGGTCGACGGACCACTGCTCGTAGCCGTCACTCCTGCCGCTCGCGGCGTTCCACGTGCCGGTGGTGCCCGGCGCCGCGCAGGTGTCGTCCGGGCCGGGCGTCAGGTAGTGGGTGAGGAACGGGTACGTCTGCGGCCCGTAGAAGCAGAGGGCCGCGGGGTCCGTGCTGGTGTGCCCGTTGGCGTCCGGCAGGGTGGTCCAGTCGTCCGCCCCGGCGGTGTGCGCCTCGACGAAGAAGTGGTCCCACTCCGGCTCGGTGTCGCGGGTGACGTAGAAGCTCAGCGTCGCCCCGCCGGCGGGCACGTCGACGGTGTGGGTGAGCCGCTTGTACGCCGGCTCACCGTCCTGGGTGAACGCCACCCGCGTGCCGGTGCGCGGTGCCGCGGCCGGCTTGAACAGCTTCGGGTCCAGCGCGTCCAGGTACTCGACCCCGGCTTTGGAGTACTTCTTCACCTGATACTCGCCGACCGTGGCAGTGGCCAGGTACGGCGCCATCGGCTCGCGGGCGTTCCAGGTGGTGGTGGTCCAGCCGTGCCGGGTGGTGGTGCCGACCAGCACGCCGTTCGAGATGGACTGCAGGCCCCGCGGCGCGGTGATCCGGGTGGTGAAGGAGGCCTTGTCCAGGGGATGGTCGTTGACCGGGAACCAGGTCGAGGCGACCTCGGGCTGCCCGACGATGACCATGCCGTCGTCGGTGGTGAAGACCCCGGACGAGCCCAGGTTGGGGTCGGCGATGATCTGCGGCACGCCGTCGTAGCGGGCCACCACGGTGAACGTGCGGCCCTTGCGCAGCCCACGCCGCGGCGTGACGGTGAGCTCGCCGTTGGCCCGCTGCCAGGCCGCCGGGTGGCCGTCCACGGTCAGCGACCGCAGGGTCAGGCCGTCGAAGTCGAGGTTGAACGCGGACAGGTGCTGGGTGGCGCGGGCCGTGATCGTGGCGGTGCCGGCCAGCACGTCGGTGGCCGGCGTGTATCTGATGTCCAGGCCGTAGTGGCGTACGTCGTAACCGCCGTTGCCGGCCAGCGGGAAGTAGGGGTCACCGATGCCCGGCGCGCCGGGCCGGAACGGGGTGGGTTGCGCGCCGGCGGGCGCGACCGCCGCCAGCACCAGAGCGATGACGACAGACGAGATGAGGGCGACTCTGCGCATCCAGGACCTCCACGCGGCGTTGCGGGCGATCCCCGGACGCTAACCCCGGCCCGGCCGGCCGGGCGACCCCGAGTACCTAAATCGGACAGTGCTCAGGCGTCGAGCCGCCGCGCATTGATCTCCATGCCCGCCGCCCGCAGCCGCTTCACCAGTGCGTCACCGATCCCGGTGGCCGGCGTCAGCACGCCGCCCGCTGACTCCGGCAGCTCCGCGCGGTCCAGCGCCAGGGCCAGCGCCGACTCGCCGAGCATGACCGCGGTCGCCTGGTAGCCGGGGTCACCCTTGGCGCGGAACCGGGCCGTGTAGCGCGCGCCGGTGCTGGTGGTGGTGAACAGGTCCATGGTGAAGTGCCCCCGCTGACGGGTCCGCTCGTCCGGACCGTCGCCGGGCTTGGGCAGGATCCGGTCCAGCAGGAACCGGGTCGGCGGCAGGGACAGACCGACGACCAGCGCGCCGAGCCCGGCCTTGGTGCCCGCGGCGAGCACCGGCGACAGCGGCGAGGTGCCGGTGCTCATCGCCTCCCGGTAACGGAACGCCCGGCCGTACGCGTGGCCCCGCAGGGCGTTGCTGCGCCGCACCACCCGCGAGTTGTAGGAGGCCATCACGAACGGTCCCAGGCTGCCGCGCAGCGACGGGTCGACCTCCGAGCCCCGCAGCAGCACCATGTCCTCCTGCCGGCCCAGGTCCGGCTCGTCGGCCGGTGCCGGGCTCAGCGAGTACGGGTTCGCGACCAGCCGTCGCAGCGCCTTGTCCCGCCGGACCACGTCCAGCTGGTGGCGCATGGAGTCGATGGTGCCGCCGCTGATCCCGGCGCGCATGCTCGTGACCACTAGCGTGGTGTCGGTGAGCTCACCGGCGCCGTCGGCCCGCACCTGCTGCCACAGCACGTGCACCCCGAGGTCCGACGGGATCGAGTCGAAGCCGCAGGAGTGCACGATCCGGGCGCCGGTCGAGCGGGCCAGCTCGTGGTTCTCGTCCGCGCTGGCCCGGGCGAAGATCACCTCGCCGGTCAGGTCGACGTAGTCGGTGCCGGCCGCGGCGCAGGCGTGCGCGAGGGCGCGGCCGTACTTCGCGTACGGGCCGACGGTGGTGATCACGACGTGGGCGGCGGCGGCGAGCCGCTCGACGGCGGGGACGTCGCCCGAGTCGGCCACCAGCAGCGGCCAGTCCACCCCGAGGCGGGACCGGACCGCCTCGAGCCGCTCGGCCGACCTTCCGGCCAGGGCGATCCGGGTGCCCGCGGGGGCGTGCCCGGCCAGGTGGGCGGCCACCAGCTCTCCGACGAAGCCGGTGGCCCCGTAGACGACGATGTCGAGGTCGCGGACCCGGGCGGCGGCTTGATCACTCATGGTCGATGATTCTCCGGCACCGCGCCGGGGTCCGCTCGGCCGGGCGCCCGCTCAGTCCGGCAGCTTCACCCCGGACAGCTCGGCGCAGGCGGCCAGCAGCTCCTCCTGCAGCTCCTCGCGGTACGCTGCCGGGTTGGCCCGCAGGTCACGGCGGCGCTTGAAGTAGCGGCCGGTGACCATGGCCGCCGGCTCGTCGCTGGTGGCCAGCCAGAGCTGCGTCTCGGCCCCGGCCGGCAGCTCGTCGGTCGCGCCGGCGCCGCCCATCCGGGTCTTGATCCAGCCCGGGTCGACGGCGTTGCTGAGCACCTCCGGCCGGCGCCGGGCCACCGCGAGGGCCAGCATCACGTCGTAGAGCTTGGAATCGCTGTACGCCTGCATGCCGTCCCAGTCGCGATCCTGCCACTGCAGGTCGTCGAGGCGGGGGACACCGCCGGACTCCAGCCCGGAGGTCAGGTAGACCAGCCGCGCGGGCCAGGGGATGAGGGCGGTCAACACGTACGGCGCCAGCACGTTGACCTGGAAGATGCGTTCCAGTCCGTCACCGGTGCGCACCGGCGCGTCCTGGCCCCCGCCCACCCCGGCGTTGTGGATCACCACGTCGTACGGGCCGACGGCCGCCGCCTGCTCGGCCAGTTCCCGCGTCTCGGCCAGGGAGGTCAGGTCGCCGCGCACCACGGCAGTGGCCTGCGGCACCGAGGCCAGGGCCTGCGCGGCCCGTTCCTCGTTGCGGGCGTGCAGGACCACCCGGTGCCCGTCCGCCGCGAGGGTGCTCGCTGTCTGCCGTCCGATGCCGTCGCTGGATCCGGTCACCAAAATCGTTGCCATGTCCATCCTGCTTCCCTCATCGCGCCGCGCTGAACATCACCAGGTGATCCGGAGGTCGAGCCGGCTGGAGGCGGCGAGCGGGTCGTCGGCGTCGACGACCGCGATCAGCGCGGCCTCGCCCGGCCCGGCGGCGCGGACGGCCAGCCCTTCGATCTTGTACGGCCCGCCGGGCACCGCGGCCACCGCGAGCACCCGCTCGTCGTCCAGCAGCGCGATCGCGGCACCGACCACCGGACCGTCGTCGACCGCGTTCGGGGTGTCCTCCGCGGCGGCGGACACCAGCAGCCGGCCGTCCGGCAGGGCCACCGCGTCGGTGACCGCCAGCGCCACCCCGCCGACCGTGCCCAGGTCGTAGCGGCAGGGCCGGCGCACGTCGGGCGGCTCCCCGGCGAGCAGGGCGGACAGGTCGACGTCGACCGCCGCGGAGGGCACGCCCGCCGCCGAGTTGCCGCGCTGGAACCAGCGCAGCCGGTCGCCGTTCCGGGCCGCGCCCTCCAGGTTGAGCTGGTCCGGCGCGAGCCCGAGCGTCGCGGCGACCCGGTGGTACGCCGGGGTCAGGTCGATGATGCGGAAAGCCCCCGGCCCGGTCACCAGCGAGGCGCGCATCCGGGCCGCGGTGGAGCCGGAGCCGAGCAGCAGCACCCCGCCGTCGACGGCGACCGCCGCCTCGAAGTCCGGCTTCAGATGTTTGGTCCCCTCGGCCGGGCTGAAGGTCTCGTGGCCGTCGACCGCCGCGATCACCCGGACCGCGGTGACCCCGCCAGGCCGCAACCAGGCGGCGTGGGTGGCGTCGTCCTGGGCGACGAGCCAGCCGTCACCGAACGCGGCGATGGCCGAGGCGGCCCGCACCGGCACCCCGGGACCGAACCACAGGCGGGTCTCACTCTCGATCTCGACGTGCATCGTCACGTCCTCTCCGGGCGCATACCGAACAAGAACCGGGTGATCCGGGTACGCCGGACCAGGATGTCGTACGCCCCGAACGTCAGGATGAACGAGACAGCCACGACGATGGCGTACTCGACGATGATCGGGGCTCGCCAGGGGACCACGAGATAGGCCACCGCCACCACGATCGGCTGGTGCAGGACGTAGAACGGCAGGGCCGCCTCGGCGAGATAAGTGCGCGTGGAGGAGCCTTCCCGGCCCGGGCCCGCGGCAGCCGGACCGGGCCGGTCGAGCAGGCCCAGCAGGGCGACCAGGGCACACCAGCCGGACACGCTGAACAGAACCCGCGAGACGACCGCCAGCGGTGCCATGCCGGTGAACAGGTCCGTGCCCTCGCTGATGAAGCCGGGTGCGCTCGCCCCGAACGCGACGACGGCGAGGACGGCGGCGGCCCGGGCGTGGCGGCGTAACGCGGCGGCGAACCGCTCGTCGGTGGCGAGCACGAAGCCGTACAGGAAGAAGAGCAGGTAGGCCCACCGGCTCCAGGCCCCCAGATCCTCCTCCAGGCCGAGCACCGCACCGACCAGGGCGAGCGGAATCGCGGGCAGCAGCACGACGCCGGGCCGCCCGGCCGCGCCGGCGGCCGCCTCGAC
>NZ_JBSGFR010000106.1:0-7189 GCF_053603475.1 Actinoplanes sp. NPDC004185
GTGGGGGGGGGGGGCGGCCGCCGCCGCGCCACGAGGTGCGGGTGTCAGGGGACGACCGGGTCAGCCGGTGCGGCAGCCGATCGTCGGCCACGTCCAGTTGCCGTTGGCCATGATCGTCACCCCGAAGTTGTTGCCACTGCCGTTCGGTCTGGCCGTGACGGTTCCGCTGGTGCCGGTGACCGCGGCGTTCCAGCTGTTCTGGATGCTCTGTCCACCGTTCAGGTTAAGCGTGACGATCCAGTTGCTCGCGTTGCTGACCGCGACGTTGAGGTTGAAGCGGTCACCGAACTTCTCGCCGGCCGAGATCGTCGCGGTGCAGTTGCTGCCCGGGTTGCCGGGCGGCGGGGTGGTCGGGTTGCCCGGGTTGCCGGGGTTGGAGCTGCCCTCGCTGACGGTGATGTCGGAGCTGCCCTGGCTCTGGTAACCCTCGGTCGCCATGATCTGGTAGCTGTGGTTGGTGCCGAGGTTCAGGCCGGCCCGTGCCCACGCGTCGAAGTGGTTGGCGATCGTGATGGTGCCGCTGCTGCGCTTAGACTGCCGGACGCTCCAGAACTGGTAGAACGTCTGGGTGCCGTCGATCGAGGGCTGGTTGACGCGCTGGCTGCGCAGGATGTCGTACGTGCCGCCGTCGGAGGTGACGGTGCCCATCCGGGTCGCGCCGCTGCTCGGGTTGTAGCTGCCGAAGTTCTCGACGATGTAGTACTCGATGAGCGGGTTGCGGGTCCAGCCGTACAGGGCGAGATAGGTGTTGTTGTTGCCCGGGTTGTAGTTGCCGGAGTAGGTGACCGTGCGTCGGCTGCCGGTGGCCCAGCCCTTGCCGCCGACCCAGTTGTTGGTGCTGCGGTCCCAGCTGCTGGAGTACCGGCCGTTCTCGCGCAGCGTCATGCTGGCGTTGCCACTGTCCTTCCAGAACGAGAAGTAGTAGCCGTTGTGCGTGCCGGTGGTGTTGGAGCTGACCGTCCGGTCGGCCTCGGCGTGCGCGCTCGGGGCCGCGACGACCGTGCCGGCGACGGCCAGCACCGCCGTGCACGCGGTGCCGAGGAGCATCCGCAGGCCGCGGCGTCTCCTCGGCTGGATGGGGATGTCGGTCATGTGGGTGCTTCCTCCTCGTGACGGCTGGCGGGGGCCAGCGGCGCGGTGAGGGCCGGCGGTCTGCCGGCGGCCGGGTGGATGGCCGCCGGGCATCGGCGTCGTGCCGCGCGGTGGGACCGGTCGTCCTGCACGACCGGGAGCGGGTCGCGATGGATGGCAGTTTGACGGTCATTGAGTGCCGTCGATGGCGACGGTAGGGGCCGGGTTCACCGCTTGTCAAAACTTTTCCGAAACGTTCCGGAAACTCGATCGGACTGCCGGACTTTCCGCAGGTGAAGCGTTCTGCTGGCCAGCACTCCCACCTGGGCGAGCAGCAACAGGGAGGGTCGCTGATGCTCCTCGCGCGGAGATCAGGGATTCGGACATCGACCGGCGAAAGATCCGGGCACCTTCCGGATGGCCGGAGCGGTCGAGCTAGGCGGGAGCGAGCACCGTCCGCCGGGGCCGCGACACCGGGCCGGGGCGCAGATCCGGCGCCAGGTGCCGCACGGCGCCGGCCCGGGCGACAGCGACGGCGGTCTCCTGCCGCAGGCTGTCACGGGTGGCGACGGCCAGCCGGGCGTCGTGCCGGACGGCCTTCTCCGCCATGACCGCCCGCTGGTACAGCGCGTGTCGATGGGCCACGATGGCCCGCTGCACGGCGCGCTCCTGCTCGACCGGGTGCAGCGACCGATCCCAGTCGCTGTCCTCGGTGAGCGCCTCGGCGGGCAGGTCCCCGCGGCCGACAGCCGCACGGAGCGCCCGGTGCAGGAAGCGCTCACGCTCGGCGTGCTCGGCGGTGGTGCGGGCGTCCGGCATCGCATAGGCGGACGCGGCCCGCAGGACGACCAGCCGCTGCTCGGCGTCCTGCCAGGCCTGCCACGCCGTGTCGGCGGCCTGCGCGCTCTGCTCGGCGTGCTCGCGCCACAGGGCGGCCACCCGGGCGGCGCGCCCGGTCGCCACGACGAGCTCGTCGGCATACCGCACGGCGTGCGCGGCGTCCGCCCGGCGCCGGGCCCGCTGCGCCCGCAGGCGGCGCACCCCCGGCACGGCATCCAGCAGCACCAGATGCGGATCCGGGGCGCCGTCGACACCGGCCAGGGCCAGCACCGACAGGGTGGCTGCCAGCAGCAGCGTCACCCAGATCGCCAGCGGGGCCGGGTCGGTCAACAGCATGTCCGCTACCACGTTCATGGTCAGAGAAGTCCCTCGATAGAAACGGAGTCGATGGATCGGCAGCGCCGTCCCGCCCGCAGCCGGGGAAGGTGGGAAGCCCGGCTCGAGGCGCGACGCAGGACGACCGGGAGCGGGCCGAGGCCGGCCCGGGCGGATCGTCAGACGGACGCGGCGGGCGGTGCGCGCGCGGCGCGGGCCGCGACCACCAGCTGCGTGCGCAGAACGCGCTCGCGGCCGGCGGCGGGAAGATCACAATGCTCAACCGCCACCGGTACGGGCGGCAGCACGGTCGTCGCAGCGGCGGCAACCTCGACCGTGGTGTCACAGTGCTGCGACGCCCCGGCCGTCACGGTCGCAGCGATACCACTGTGCTCGGCCGGGAGCGGCGGTGCCGACAGCCCGGCGATCAGGGCGAGCAGCAGGGCCAGCAAGGCCGGCAACGAGGGCCGCGCATCGCGGGTCGCCTCCGTCGCCATGCTCACAAGGTACGGTTCCGGGCCGCCGACACGCGCCCGTGTCGTCCCACGCGCCGCAGCGTCAGTCTTTCGTGAACGTCCCGGGCGGGATGAGCCCCTGTGCGGTGGCGGCGACCATGCGGGTCAGCGTCGGCCGGAACGGCGGGAACACCCGGGCGATCTCAGGTTCGCGTGCGTACAGCTCACGCAGGGCCTGCGGGGGCCGGGTGAGCGGGAACAGCTTGGCGACGAACGCGCTGGCCGCCATGACCAGCGCGGCGCCGTCGGTGGGGGACATCGGCGGGCACGCGCCGGCCACGAGCCGGCCCACCTGCATGTACGTGTCGATGGCCCACACCTTGTACTCCCGCAGCACGGCCATGGTCACATTGTGTTCCAGCATCGTCTCGGCGTGCGTGGTCAGGTCGCAGTACAGCGGCCGGTCGGCGTACGCGTCCGCCAGAGCCGACGCCGCGGCGCCGGCCCCCTCCGCTGTCCGCAACGCCGCGCTCGCGGCGGCGGCCCACTCCGAGCCCTCCCGCATCGTGAGCCGCAGGTAGATCTCCTCCCGCGTGCCGAAATAGCGCAGCACATTGGACTTGGCGAGCCCGACCGCCGTGGCGATGTCGCCGAGGCTGACCCAGGCGACCCCGGACCGCTGGGCCAGCTCGGCGGCGGCGCCGACGATCGCCTCCCGCCGCTGGTCCTTCTGGTCCGGGCGGCGGGCCCGCTGGAATGGCGCCTGCATGCCAGGAATCTAACCGAGAATTACCAGAACGGTGTTCTCTTGTTAAGAAGACGGTGTTCTGTTAGCGTCGCGCACTCATCGATCGACCAATGTGATCGGAGCATTTCGTGACGACCGCCGGTACGGACCTCGCCCAGACCATCGACGCCTTCGTGGCCGCCTTCAACGAGCCCGAACCCGATCTCGACCTGGTCATGTCGTTCTTCGCCGAGGACGCCACGTACCTGCCCGGCAAGAAGCCCGAGCGCCACGGCCGCGCGGCCATCCGCGCGGAATTCGCGCCGCAGTTCGCCGGACGGTTCGGGGCCATGACGTTCGACGTCTACGACAAGGTGATCGACGAGCCGCGGCGCCGGGCCACGATCCGGTGGGTGTGCCGGCTGGATCTCACCGGCGCCCACGGGCGGCGGGCGATGCCGATGCTGCGCTGGTTCGCCCGCGCCCGCTACGGCGGCCGGGTGCAGTGGCACGGCCTGGACGTCTTCCACTTCGACGCCGACGGGCTCATCAGCGGCAAGTTCACCTACGCCACGTTCCGGCTGCCGCTGTGGGAGGCCGGTGACGGCGTACGGAAGTGAGCGACCGCCGTCAGTGCCGGTCGGCGCCCGCCTCGGCCGTGCTCTTCGCCCGGCGGCGGTGGACCGTGAAGGTCATGACCGCGACGATCAGCGCGCCGACGATCAGCCCGAGGATCGCGCTGAACACCGTGTTGACCAGCCACCCGACGAGCCCGCCCAGCACGCCGGTGGCGTCGTGGGCGGCCTCCTCCACGTGGTGCACGGCCCCGTACAGCCAGTGCAGACCGAGTTCGTCCGTGCCCACCAGCAGGATGTGCCCGCCGACCCACAGCATCGCGGCGGTGCCGAGCACGGTCAGCCCGGTCAGCACCAGGGGCATCGCCCGCACCAGGCCCCGGCCGAACGTCGCGACGGCTCCGGACCGGTCGGACAGGCGCAGCCCGGCGTCGTCCATCTTCACGATCAGGCCGACCGCGCCGTACACCAGGACGGTCATCACCACCGCGACGACGGCCAGGATCGCCAGGCGGGACCAGAACGGCTCGTCGATCACCTCGTTGAGGGTGATCACCATGATCTCCGCCGACAGGATCAGGTCGGTGCGCACCGCCCCGGACACCAGGGTCTTCTCGTCCGGGGCGGCCTCGTCGCCCGCGCCGTGGGCGTCATGGTGGGCGATCCTGGCCCAGACCTTCTCGGCGCCCTCGTAGCACAGGTACGCCCCGCCGAGCATGAGGATCGGGGTGAGCAGCCACGGCACGAACTGGCTGAGCAGCAGCACCGCGGGCAGGATGATCAGGAACTTGTTGCGCAGGGACCCCAGGGCGATGCGCTTGATGATCGGCAGCTCCCGCTCGGCCGCCAGGCTCCGTACGTACTGCGGCGTGACGGCGGCGTCGTCGATGACGACACCCGCGGCCTTGGCGCCGGCCTTCGCGGCGGCCGCCCCGACGTCATCGAGGGACGCGGCGGCGGCGCGGGCCAGTACCGCCACGTCGTCCAGCAGGGCTACGAGTCCACCGGCCAAGAGAGGTTCCTTCCGAAGCTGAGCAGCGAGCGTGTCCGCCCATTCTCGCCCACGTCGCGGGCCGGGGGCATGCCGCCCGGTCCGGCCCATCGGCGACGGCCCATTCCCCGGCACCGGTAAGCGCTATCATCGGCGGGTCTGGGACAGCCGGGGAAAAGGTTTCTTCTTGCGACAGCATGCAACGGTGCGGGAGGTGGCCGCCGACACCGGACTTTCCATCGCCACGGTGTCCCGGGTGCTCAACGGCCAGGCCAATGTCGCGCCGCGCACCCGTGAGGTCGTCCTCGAGGCCGTGAGCCGGCTGGGCGGCCAGGGGCAGCGGCTCCGCGCCGATCCGGGCGCCATCTACATTCGCTGCCCGTACCTTCTCGACGAGTATTTCGGGCCGATGGTGTCGTCGGTCGTGGAAACCGTGGAATTGCACGGCATGACGGCCATTCTCAATGCGGGCCAGGCCGCGCGGGGCAGTGGCGCGTTGTCCGTCCTGCCCGGCCGCCAGGGCGTCGGCGGCGGGATCCTGATCCTGCCGCCCGAGCCGGGCCCCGAGCTGGAGCGGCTGCGCGACCGCGGCTTCGCCTTCGTGGTGCTGGACCCGCGCACGCCGCCGCCGCGTGACATCGTCGCGGTCTCCGCGGCGCACACGACCGGCGCCCGCACCGTGATGACCCATCTGGTCAAGCTGGGGCACCGGCGGATCGGCATCGTCGCCGGCCCGCGGGACTGGCTGGTCACCGACGCCCGGATGACCGGGTACCTGGCCGCCCTGGCCGACGTCGGCGTCCTCCCGTCGCCCGGCCTGCTCCGCTTCGTCGACGAGCCCACCGTCGAGCAGGGTTACGACGCCGCCTGCGCCCTGCTCGACCAGCCGGAACGCCCGACCGCGGTGGTCGGCTTCAACGACAAGATCGCGGTCGGGGCGCTGCGGGCCGCGCGCGAACGCGGCCTGCGGGTCCCGGAGGAGCTGTCCATCGCGGGGTTCGACGACACCACGGTCAGCCAGGCCACGGACCCGATGCTCACCACCGTGCGCCAGCCACTGGCCGAGCTGGGGCGGATGGCCGTGACCATGCTGATCCGGCTGATCCAGCGGCACGACCTGGACGCCCGGCACGTCGAGCTGGCCACCGATCTGGTGGTCCGGGGCTCCACCGCAGCTCCGCCCCGCTGATGTAACAAGCTGGCGTTTGTTACACGCTCCTTCACAGGGATAACGGGCTATTCATTGACACGGATGCCTGTAACGATGTTTCGTATCTGTTACGCAAGCCCCGTACCCCTGGAAGGAGTTCGTGTGCTCCCATCTGTCCCCGGCCGCCGGTCGCGGTCGCGGGTTGCCGCCGTCGCCGTCACCGCCCTCGTCGGCATCGCCGGTGCCGTCGCGATCGGTGGCGAGGCGTCGGCCGCCACGTCGGTGCAGGTCTACTGGAGTTCCGAGTCGCGCACCGCCGGCTTCGAGCCGGTGAACGCGAACTGGTACGCCGACCCGGCGACCGGGCTGGCCGGTACGCCGTACCGGTTGTCGCGGCAGCCGGACGTGCCGATCGTGGCGGCGGGCGGCGCGGCGACGATCACCGCGAACACCGGCCGGCAGTACCAGAGCGTCCTGGGCTTCGGCTCCTCGCTGGAGGAGTCGACCATCTACAACCTGTCGCGGATGAGCGCCACCGCCCGGGAGCGGACGCTGCGCCTGCTGCTCGATCCGAGCACCGGCGCGGGTTTCAACGTCGCCCGGATCACCTTCGGCACCAGCGACTTCACCAGCCGGGCCTTCTACACCTACGACGACGGCGCGGCCGATCCGGCGCTGTCGCGCTTCTCGATCCAGAAGGACATCGACTACGGCATCATCAACGTGCTCAAGCAGGCCCGGCAGATCAACCCGAACCTGCTGATCTTCGCGAGCGTGTGGAGTCCGCCGGCCTGGATGAAGGCCAACAACAGCCTGATCGGCGGCAACCTGCTCGACCAGCACGTGCCCACCCTGGCGGCCTACTACCGGCGGGCGGTGCAGGCGTACGCCGCCCAGGGCCCTGCCGATCCACGCCGTGACACTGCAGAACGAGCCGCTGTACTCGCCGCCCGACTACCCCGGCACGCTCATCTCGGCTACTTGTTTCATTGCCCTAGGACCGCGGCCCGGCCAGGCTTCGGTCTAGACGTCCGGGCTGTCGCTCTCATTTCGGCTGCCCACCTC
>NZ_JBSGFR010000107.1:0-7051 GCF_053603475.1 Actinoplanes sp. NPDC004185
GTGTGTTTTTCGTTTGGGGGGGGGGGGGCGCCCCCCCGAACCCGGTCTTTTTTTTTAGCGGGGGGCCCCCCCCCCGCCCCCAAACCTGTTGTGGTTCGGCTTGGTGCGACGCGGGATGTCAGATCTCCTTGAGCCTGGCTGTCCGGCCCCCGCGGGCTCGAATCAACGCGGTCGAGCTGGCTCGTAGGTCTGCAGCCTGGCGCAGCCAACGACCTGGCACTGCCTGAACCATGCGGCCCTTCGCCGCCACACCACCCCCGGCGCAGTCGAGCGCGCCGTCCAACACAGTTGGCCCAGCCCATGCGTCCCGGCCCGCAGCCGATCGCGCCGCCCCGGCTCGGCTCAGCCCGGCTCACGCTTCCCCGCGCAGCTGATCACGCAGCCCGGCCCGGCCCATGCTTCCCGGCGCGGCCGATGACGCCGCAGCCCAGCCCCCTCTTCCCCGCGGAGCCCAGCCCGGCACGGACCGTGCTTCCGGGCGCAGTCGATCGCGCCGCCCGGGTCCACTCAGCTCGGCTCACACCTCCCTGCGCAGCTCACTACGCAGCCCAGCCATGCTTCCCTGCGCACCAACCCAGCCGCTCCGGCCCAACCCAGCCGTGACCCATGCTTCCCCGCGCAGCCGATCACGCAGCCCGACCAAGCCCATGCTTCCGATCATGGCTGCCCCGGCCCAACCCGGCCCGGCTCACGCTTCGCGCGCAGCCCAGCCCACTTCCCGGCGCAGCTGATCACGCAGTCCAGGCCCAACCTAGCCCGGCTCAAGCTTCCTGCGCAGCCCAGCGCACGCTTCCCGGCGCAGCTGATCACGCAGTCCGGGCCCGACCTAGCCCGGCTCAAGCTTCCCGCGCAGCCCAGCGCACGCTTCCCGGCGCGGCCGATCATGCAGTCCAGGCCGGCCCAGCCGGCCCACGCTTCCCGGCGCGGCCGGTCATGCCGCCCATCCCCACCCTGCCGACGCCGACCATGCTTGCCAGCGCAGGCAACCGATCCGGGCGGTCCTACGGCGCCCAACCGCCCGGCGTCGTCCAGCCGTGCGGCTCAGCGCGGCCCGCCCACCCAGCGTGGGGCAGTAGCCGGCCTTTGGTGGTCGGGGCAGCAAGGGTCGTTGGAGCGGCGGTTGCCCCAGCGGCCTGGCGCTCTTGGGCGGTCAGGCGCCTGAGGTTACGCGGTAGGCGTCGAAGACGCCGTCTACCTTGCGGACTGCTGCTACCAGGTGGCCCAGGTGCTTCGGGTCGGCCATCTCGAAGGTGAAGCGGCTGACCGCCACCCGGTCGCGGGTCGTGGTGACCGTTGCGGACAGGATGTTGACGCGTTCCTCGGACAGCACGCGGGTCACGTCGGCCAGGAGCTTGTGGCGGTCCAGCGCCTCCACCTGGATGGCGACCAGGAACGTCGATGCGGAGGTCGGCTTCCAGCTGACCTCGACCACGCGTTCGCTCTGGTCGCGCAGGTCTTCCGCGTTGGCGCAGTCCTCGCGGTGGACGCTGACGCCGCCGGAGCGGGTCACGAAGCCGAACACCGCGTCGCCCGGCACCGGGGTGCAGCAGCGGGCCAGCTTCACCCAGACGTCGCTGACGTCCTTGACGACCACGCCGGGGTCCTGGGCCGTGCTGCGGTTGCGGGGCGGGCGGGTCGCGACGGCCGTCTCGGCGATGTCCTCGACTGCGCCTTCCTCGCCGCCGAAGCCGGCGACCAGCTTCTGCACGACCGACTGGGCGGAGACCGTGTTCTCACCCACGGCCGCGTACAGCGAGGCGACGTCGGCCAGGTGCAGGTCGCGGGCGATGGTCGTCAGGTTGTCGCTCGTCAGCATGCGCTGCAGGGGCAGGCCCTGCTTGCGCATCGCCTTGACGATCGCCTCCTTGCCGTCCTCGATCGCTTCCTCGCGGCGCTCCTTGTTGAAGTACTGGCGGATCTTGGTGCGGGCGCGCGGGCTCTTGACGAAGCCGAGCCAGTCCTGGGTCGGGCCGGCCGTGGCGGACTTCGAGGTGAAGATCTCGATGACGTCGCCGTTGGACAGTGTCGACTCCAGCGGCACGAGCTTGCCGTTCACCCGGGCACCGATGGTCTTGTGGCCCACCTCGGTGTGCACCGCGTACGCGAAGTCGACCGGGGTCGAACCCGTCGGCAGCGGGATGACGTCGCCCTTGGGGGTGAAGACGTACACCTCCTGGCTGGACAGGTCGAAGCGCAGCGCGTCCAGGAACTCGCTCGGGTCGCTGGCCTCGCGCTGCCAGTCCAGCAGCTGGCGCAGCCACGTCATCTCGTCGATGTGCGCGGGCGGCCCGACGATCGTCGCGCCCTTCTGCTCCTTGTACTTCCAGTGCGCGGCGATGCCGAACTCCGCCGTACGGTGCATGGCGAAGGTCCGGATCTGCATCTCGACCGGCTTGCCGGTCGGGCCGATGACCGTCGTGTGCAACGACTGGTACATGTTGAACTTCGGCATCGCGATGTAGTCCTTGAACCGGCCCGGCACCGGCTGCCAGTTCGCGTGGATGACGCCCAGCGCGGCGTAGCAGTCGCGGACCGTGTCGACCAGGATGCGCACGCCGACCAGGTCGTAGATGTCGTTGAAGTCGCGGCCCCGGACGATCATCTTCTGGTAGATCGAGTACAGGTGCTTGGGCCGGCCGGTGGTCTCCGCCTTGATCTTGGCCGACTTCAGGTCGAGCTGCACCCGCTGGGTGACCGACCGGAGCAGGGCTTCCCGCTGCGGCTGGTGCTCGCCGATCAGCCGGTTGATCTCCTCGAAGCGCTTCGGGAACAGCGTACCGAAGGCGAGGTCCTCGAGCTCCCACTTGATCGTGTTCATACCGAGGCGGTGGGCCAGCGGCGCCAGGATCTCCAGCGTCTCCTTGGCCTTCTGCTCCTGCTTGGCGCGGGGCAGGAAGGTCAGGGTGCGCATGTTGTGCAGCCGGTCGGCCAGCTTGATCACCAGGACCCGCGGGTCCTTGGCCATCGCGACGACCATCTTGCGGATCGTCTCCGCCTTGGCCGCGTCGCCGAGCTTGACCCGGTCGAGCTTGGTGACGCCGTCGACCAGCAGCGCGACCTCGCCACCGAAGTCGGCCTTCATCTGCTCCAGGCCGTAGTCGGTGTCCTCGATCGTGTCGTGCAGCAGGGCGGCGACCAGCGTCGTGGTGTCCATCCCGAGGTTGGCCAGGATGGTGGCGACCGCGAGCGGGTGCGTGATGTACGGGTCACCGGACTTGCGGTACTGCCCCGAGTGCCAGCGGGCGGCGACGTCGAAGGCCCGCTGCAGCGCCCGCCCGTCGGCCTTGGGGTGGCTGGCCCGGTGGGTCGCGATCAGCGGCTCGAGCACCTCGCTGACCTGGGTGCTCTGCCACGGCGCGTTGAAGCGCGCCAGCCGGGCCCGGACCCGTCGCCCGGTGGGCGCACTGGCCAGCCCGAAGCTGCTGCCCGGCTCGTCGGCCGGGGACAGCGGCTGGGTGGACTCGAGGTCGTGCGTCTCCCCGGTGGCCGGGGCCTCGGACTTCGGGGCTTGCTCAGCCTCCGGCGCCTTCGCGCCGGTCGGCTGCACCGTGCCCTCCGTCGGAGGGGCGACGTCGCTGGACACCGGCCTCCTCACACCATCGCCGGGACCACCGGTCGTCCTCGACCGGTCGGGTCCACCACCATTGCTCACCTAGCTGAGAACGTCATCCTACCCGCCCCCACTTCCCGGATGGCCCGGCCCGATCCGCCGAAACCGTGCCACCACCGGGGGCAGATGCGGATCAAACGGTCAGCAGAGCATGGACCGTACGCGGGGCCAGCCGCTCGCGGCCGTCGAGGAAGCCCAGCTCCATGAGCACCGTGAAGCCGGAGACCGTGCCGCCGGCCCGTTCGACCAGCTCCAGCGCCGCGCCGGCCGTGCCTCCGGTGGCCAGGACGTCGTCCACCACCAGCACCCGCTGACCGGCCACGAACGCGTCCTCGTGGACCTCGAGGGTCGCCTCGCCGTACTCCAGGGCGTACGAGGCGGAGTGGGTCTTGCGGGGCAGTTTGCCGGCTTTGCGCACCGGCACGACGCCCTTGCCGGTGGCGTAGGCGATAGCCGCGGCGACCACGAAGCCGCGCGCCTCCACGCCCGCCACCACGTCGAACGAGCCTGCCCCGTGGTGCGCCACGATCCCGTCGATCACCTGGCGGAACACCGGCCCGTCGGCGAACAGCGGCATCAGGTCCTTGAAGACGATGCCGGGCTTGGGGAAGTCCGGGACGTCCAGCACCCGGCTCGCCACCAGCGTCGCCACCTCGGGACCGCTGTCCCCGCGTACCTCATCAGTCTGGGTCACGCCGGACAGCCTAGACAGGCCGACGGCCCGCCACCGACGCGGTGGCGGGCCGTTCCTGGAACGAGGTGCTCAGCGGCGCTTCTGGCCACCGCTGGGCCGGTTGCCCGCGCCCCCGCTGCGCGGGTTGTTGCGCTTGGCGGCGGGCCGGACGCCGGGCCGCGGCGTGGAGGAGCCGGCCAGGGCCGGAACCTCCTCGGCCGAGATCGCGCCGGCCGGACGGTTGCGCTCGCCGCGGGCCACGTCGCCGGAGCGGACCCCGGAACGGCGGGCCAGCACCCGGGCGGTGTGGGCCTTGATCCGCGGCTCCTGGTCCTTCAGAGCGGCCAGCGTCGGCGCCGCGAACATGATCGAGGACAGGACGCCGAGACCCATGCCGACGAACAGCACCAGGCCGAGGTCCTTCAGCGAACCCGCGCCCAGCAGACCGGCACCGATGAAGAGCAGGCCACCGACCGGCAGCAGCGCCACCAGACCGGTGTTGATCGAACGCATCAGGGTCTGGTTGACCGCGAGGTTGGTCGCCTCGCTGTACGTCTGGGTGCTGCCCGCGGTGATGCCGCGGGTGTTCTCCTGCACCTTGTCGAACACCACGACCACGTCGTAGAGCGAGAAGCCCAGGATCGTCAGGAAGCCGATCACCGTGGACGGCGTGACCTCGAACCCGACCAGTGAATAGACGCCGGCCGTGAGCACCAGGTCGAGCAGCAGGGAGGCGACGGCCGCGACCGCCATCCGCCATTCGAAGCGCACGACCAGGTAACCGAGCACCAGCACCAGGAAGATGCCCAGACCCAGCAGCGCCTGCTGGGTCACCTGGGTGCCCCAGGCCGCGGAGACCCGGTTGTCACTGATGTCCTGCGCCGGCACTTTGAGGTCGGCCACCAGCGCGTTCTTGACGGCGGTCGACTCGTCCTGGGTCAGCGCCTCGGTCCGGACCGTGTAGGTCGCGTCCGGGCCGTTGCCGACCTTCTGCGCGGTGCCGATGTCGGCCGCCTCGGCCACCCCGGCGGTCTCGACCGCGCGGGCGACGGCGCTCTGCGCCTCGGGCTGGGTGCCGACGCTGGCCGGGATCACGAACTGGGTGCCGCCGGCGAACTCGATGCCGAGGTGGAAGCCCCGGATCAGGAAGCTGCCCAGGGCGACCAGCACCAGCGCACCGGCGATCGCGAACCACAGCTTGCGGCGACCGACGATGTTCAGGTTCGCCTCGCCACGGTAGAGGCGGTCGGCAAGACCCTTGCTGGCCATGTCAGGCCTCCTTGACGTCGGTCGGGGCACGCTTGAGGGCGCGGCCGAGGCCGCTGACCCGCGGCGACATGAACGCCTTGGTGTTGGCGAACATCGTCATGATCGGGTGCCGGAAGAGGAACACCACGACCAGGTCGAGGATCGTGGACAGGCCCAGCGCGAAGGCGAAGCCCTTCACCGCGCCGATCGACACGATGTAGAGCACCACCGCGGCCATGATCGTGATGGTGTTCGCGGAGATGATGGTACGCCGCGCGCGGGCCCAGGCCCGGGGGACGGCGCTGCGCGCGCTGCGCCCCTCGTGGATCTCGTCCTTGAGTCTCTCGAAGTAGATGACGAACGAGTCCGCCGCCACACCGAGCGAGACGATGAAGCCGGCTATGCCGGCCAGGGTGAGCGTGAAGCCCGTGGCCCGGCCCAGCACGACCAGCGCGCCGAAGGTGAGCAGACCCGACAGGATCAGGCTCAGGAAGATGACGGTGCCCAGCAGCCGGTAGTAGAAGAACGAGTAGATCGCGACCAGGCCCATACCGATGGCGGCGGCCAGCAGACCGGCCTCGAGCTGCTGCTTGCCCAGCGTCGCCGAGACCGACTGGGTGGCGGCCGGCTCGAAGGTGACCGGCAGCGCGCCGTACTTGATCTGGTCGGCGAGCTCCTTGGCCGAGGTGGCGTCGAACTGTCCGGTGATCTGCGACTGGCCGGTCAGCACGCCCTGGATCTCGGGGGCGGAGATGACCGTCTTGTCGAGCACCACGGCGACGAGGCAGTGCGTCGCGCCGGTGGACAGCGCCTGCGCGGCGGCCACGCAGGTGTCGTTGGCGGCCGGCTGGAACGCCTCGCGGGTGAGCGCGGTCCACTTGGCCTGGCCCGGGCCGGTGAAGTCCAGGGAGACGACCCACTGGCCCTGCTGCTGGTCGAGCTGCGGGGTGGCGGTGTCGATGTCCGTGCCGATGACCTTGGCGGCGTCGAGGTACATCTTCGCGCCGCTCTGGCAGGCGACGACCTTCGAGTTGATCGCGTCGATGGCGCCGTTCGGCCGCTTGTCGAGCTGGTTCTCGCAGCCGATCGTCGGGACGTTGAACTGCATCTCCGGCGTCAGCGCGTTGACCTCCTGGGCGCTGAGCGTGCCGAACGCCTTGAACTGCACGCCGGCCGTCGGGTCGGTGGACAGGTCCACCGGGTCGGTCAGCTTCTCGGCCGCGGCCCACGCCTTGGCGCCGACCTTCTTCTCGACGGCCGCGCGCTGCTCCTTGATGTCGGCCGGCACCGGGGCCGGCGCCGCCGCCGAGGCGGAGGGAGCGGGCGCGGGGGCCGAGGCGGACGGGGCCGGGGCGCTCGGGCTCGGCGCCCGCTCCCCGCCACCCTGACCGCCGGTGGACGCCGACGGCGCGGCGCTACCGGTGATACCTGACCTGCGTCTTTGCCAACCTGCTTGCCTCAGCATCGTTCTCCCGGCGATCCGACTGACCCAGCGCGGCTGACTTCTACCGTCGTCGCAG
>NZ_JBSGFR010000108.1:0-6286 GCF_053603475.1 Actinoplanes sp. NPDC004185
CCTGCCGAGACCGGGCGTGCTGCCCGGGGTGGTCGGCTCGCAGTGCGCAAGACCTACAATCCAAGATCGGCTTGAGGAGCAGCTATGCCGTTCTTGGTCACCCCGGCCCCCAACCTTGCATGGTTTTCTGTCCGGCTCTGGAATTGGTTGCTCGCTGGTGGTTGCCGGTCTTCGTAGGTGATCCCCTTGCGGTTTTGGGTCTGGCTTCCGCGCTGTGGGCTTTGTAGGGGATTTTGGTGGGCAGGCCGGGCTTTGTGGTGGGTCTTGCGTACGCACCTCGCCGGTTGCGGTGATTGCGGGTCAGGTGACTTAAAGCGCCTAACACGATCTCTAACCCGCTCACTTGACCGATCGGCGCCAGCAGATCAGGAGGGCTTGGGATGATCGGTTCGGTGCCGCGCTCGCGGCAGGCCGGACGGAACGCCGCACTGCTGTAGGCCTTATCCGCCAACAGCGTGGCGGGTACGTTCGCGCCACTGGTCAGCACGTAGATCGGGGTGCCGTTGCCGTCGCAGATCAGGTGGTGTTCGGAGCCGGGCTTGGCGCGGTTGACCGGCGACGGACCTGTTCCGGCGCCCCCTTCTTCGCGTCGATGTGACTGCCGTCCATCGCCGCACGTGACCAGTCGATCCGGTTCGCTGCGTTCAACCGTGCCAGGAGTATCTGGTGCACCTGGTCGAACACGCCGGCCTCGGTCCACCACTGCAGACGGCGCCAGCAGGTCCACGCCTTGCTCACGACGACCCGAGCGAGACTGATCTTCGCCTCGCAACGCTGATCAGCATCGATTCAACAGATCGTGTGAGGAGCTTTTGTTGTCGTTCTTTCGCATGCGGCAAGGCCACGGTGAGGTTGCGTGGTTATGCGCGGGCGGTGCGCCACAGGCGGGAGGGGTTGCTGTCGCAGCGGTATTGCACGATTGCGGCGTTCAGGGTGGTGCTGCCGCCGGCTGGTGAGAGGCACAGGCCTGTGCTGACGTTCTGGAGGTACGAGAAGTAGCCCTCGGGGACCAGGCGCCAGGTGCGGGCGGGGTTGCCGTCGCATTGGTACTGGACGATCGGGATGTTGTCGCCGCCGACGCCACCGGCCGGGGAGAGGCACAAGCCGCTGTTGACGTTCTTCAGATAGAAGGCGTCGCTGGTGTAGTCGTCGACGAGGTTCCACAGGCGAGCGGGGTTGCCGTCGCATTCGAACTGGACAGCGGCGACGTTGAGGACGGTGCTGCCGCCGGCGACGGTCAGGCAGAGACCGCTGTTGGAGTTCGGGATGTGGTAAACGCCGAGGAGACTCCATCCCCGGGCCGGGTCCTGGTCACAGGCGTACTGCACGAGAAGCACGTTGATGGTGGTGCTGCCGCCCGCGGGAGACAGGCACAGGTTGCTCCCCACGTTGCGGATCAGGTAGCCGTTCGGGCCGTTCACCTGCTGCCAGTAGCGTGACTGATCCGAGTCACAGGTGTACTGCACGATGGTCAGGTTGAGGCCGCTGCCGCCCCCGGCGGGAGAAAGGCATTGGCCGGTGGCCACGTTCTGGATGCGGAACCGTCCATCGGTGCTGCGGCTGTAGAGCTGTCGCCAGGCCCGGTTGGTGTTGTTGTCGCAGTAGTACTGGACGATGGCGGTGTTGCCGGCACCACTGCCGCCGGCCGGGGCGAAACAGAGGCGGCTCTTCGCGTTCTGGATCCTGATGGTGTCGGCCGGATCGGCGGCGCCGGCGGGTGCGGCCGACAGGAAACTCGCGAGCAGAGCAATCGCCGCCACCACAAGAATGGACCTGCGCCTTCGTAGGAACGTACGGGTCAAAGAACGGGATGTGTGGACGTCAGTCATGGACGGCCTCCTTTTCGTTGGCCCTGACGCTACGGAGTCCGGCGCATTCGCTGATCCTCAAAACGTGCCAGCCGACGCATTCCGCGCCGCCGCCGCGCATTCGTCGGGACGGAGGATCAGACCGCCACCAGCGCGCGGTGGTCGGCCTCGACGCGCTGGCCGTAGTAGGTGCCGGCGAGCACGAGCGCGATCCCGGCGACGGCGACCGCGGTCAAGTGCTCCCCGGCGATGCCCACCCCGAACAGCACCGCCCACACCGGCTCGGTGCCCAGCAGCAGGCTCGCGCGGGCCGCCGACGTACGGCGGATCGCCCACAGTTGCACCAGGAAGGCGAACACGCTGCAGCCCAGCGCGAGATACAGCACGCCGAGCCACTGTCCCGGCCCGAAGGCCCGTACCGCCGTAGGCAGAGCGGGGGCCGCCAGGACGGTGAACAGGGCCGCGCCGACCATCATCTGCAGCCAGGTCAGCGTCACCGTGTCGTACCGCCGGCCGTCGGTCAGCCGCCCGGACAGCGTGACGTGCGCCGCGCGTACCACCGCCGCGGCGAGCATCAGCGCGTCGCCCGCCGTCGGCGCCCGCAGGCCCGGGCCGGCGACCAGCAGCACCACGCCGGCCACCGCCACCGCGGCGGCCACGAAGAACCGGGGCGGCAGCCACCGCCGGCGCACGGCGCCCTCCAACGCCGGCGTCAGCAGGATCGTCAGGCTGATCAGCACGCCGGCGTTGGTCGCGGTGGTCAGCGCCACCCCGTACGTCTCCAGGACCAGCACCGACGCCTGGGTGAGACCCAGCAGCGCCCCGACCCGCACCTCAGGCCGGGTCAGCCGCCGCCCGGCCATGACCGGCGCCAGCGCCACCGCCGAGATCAGGAAGCGCAGCGCCAGCACGGCCAGCACCCCACCGGCCAGGACGAGAGTCTGGGCGGCCAGATAACTGCTGCCCCACACCACCGCCACGGCCAGCAACAACAGATCGCTGCGGCGTATCGACATGAACGCAGCCTGGAGCTGGACTATCGTGAAGACAAGACGTGAACCTCTCAAGCAATGGTGTAGTGACGCCTAATGGATCTGCATCATCTGCGCCTGCTCAGGGAGCTCGGCGACCGCGGCAGCGTCGCCGCCGTCGCGCGGGCGATGCACATCACGCCCTCGGCGGTCTCCCAGCAACTGCGCTCGCTGCAACGCTCAGCGCGCGTGCCCCTGACCGAGCGCCGCGGCCGCCGCCTCGTGCTGACCGAGGCGGGCCGGGCCCTCGCCGCCGCGGCCATCGAGGTCTCCACCGCACTCGACCGCGCCGGGCGCGCCGTGGACGCCTACCTCGACAACCCGGCCGCGCCCGTCACGCTGGCCGCCTTCCACAGCGCCGGGCTCACCTACTTCGGTCCGCTGCTCACCCGGGCCGGTCTGCCCCCGCTGCGGTGCTCGGACCAGGACGTACCGCAGGCCGGCTTCCCGGCCCTGGTCGCCGACTACGACCTGGTGCTGGCGCACCGGCTGGCCCACAGCCCGCCCTGGCCGGCCGACCGGCTCACGGTCGTGCCGCTCGTCCACGAACCGCTGTACGTCGCGATGCCCGCCGGCCACCGGCTGGCCGCGAAGACCTCCCTCACCACCGGCGACGTCACCACCGAGCCGTGGATCAGCGTCCGCGAAGGATTCCCCATCGAAGGCGTCCTGACAGCGATCGCGGCCGCCGCCGGCCGGCCCCTCGACGTCGTCCACCGGGTCAACGAGTTCACCGTCGTGGCCGCGATCGTGGCCGCGGGCGGTGGGCTCGCACTGCTGCCCGGTTACACCAGCCGGCCCGAACCCGGCGTGGTGCTGCGGCCGCTGGCCGACCTACCGGTCGGGCGCCACATCGACGTTCTCGCCCGCCCGGAGAGCCTGCACCGGGTCGCGGTACGCGCGGTGCTCGACGCGCTGCGCGAGATTGCGACCGAGTCGGGACGCCCGCCTCAGGCGTGACCGGCGGCACTCCACAGCGACCAGCAGATATCGACAAACATCAGTAGGGTCGGGCACTGTGAACCGACTGACGATCCCCTGTGCCCTGGGCGCCATGACCGTTGCGCTCCTCAGTGGGTGCTCCTCGGACGAGCCCCCTCAGACCGGCACGGCTGCGCCCGCGGCCTCCACGGTGTCCGTGGTGCCCAGCTCCGCTTCCGTCGACGGGCCCACGGTGTCGGCTCCGGCCGCGGCAACGGGAGGGGCTGCGGCGCTGTGCCAGAAGGTTGCTGCGGCGAAGCTGGCGTTGAACGAGGAGCTCAAACGGGTGGTCGCGCCCGGCGGAAAGGTGCCGCCGGCGGAAGGCAAGAAGGTGATGACGAACCTGGCCGCCACGTTGAGCGATCTGGCCGCATCCGGCGACGGCGAGCTGAGCGACGCGCTGGACGGACTGTCGGCCGAGGCGTCGAAGGCGGCCGCTGCCCCCGACCCGGTGCAGGCGGCGATGAGTCCCTCGTTCGACGCGGCGGGTCAGAAGGTCGACAAGGCCTGCGCGAAGCCCTGACCGGAGTCAGCGATCCCGTCGTCGATGACCCGGACTACTCGTTCGGTACGGCGGGCCACCTGTTGTGCCTCCAGGCGGTCGGCGAAGACGACCAGGCGGCCACGGGCGTCGGTGACGTCCGGGACGTCAGTCCAGGAATGTCACGGTCTCCGACAGGGGCGCGCGGCGGACACGCGGAGGCGTGAACGTCGGATCGGCGAAGCCGATCGACATGCCACAGAACAACATCCGCTCGGGCGGCGGTGCGGTCACCTCTGCGACGCTGCGGTGGTACTCCGCCCACACCTCCTGGGTGCAGCTGTGCAGCCCCTCGGCCCGCACCAGCAACATCACCGTCTGGAGATAGATGCCGATATCGGCCCAGCGCGGCGCCGGCATGTCCCGGTCCAGGTAGCAGAACAGTGCCGTGCCGGCGCCGAAGCAGTTCCAGTTCTCGGCCCGGATCCGGGCGCGTCCGGCGCTATCGCCGCGGGCTATCCCGCGCGAGCCGTAGATGCTCTCCCCCAGCGCCGCCATCCGGTCGGGGTAGGGCGGGCGCAACTCGGGCGGGTAGGTCGCGAACTCCCGCTCGTCGCCGGAGTCACCGCCGGCGACCCGGCGGGCAACGGTCTTCTTGAGCTGGGCCAGCGAGTTGCCGGCCACGACGTAGACGTGCCATGGCTGCACGTTGCTGCCGGACGGGGCATCGACGGCCGCGGCGAGCACGCGCTCGAGAACCCCGCGGGGGACGGGCCGGTCGGTGAATCGGCGGACCGACCGCCTCGTCCGTATCGCGCTGTAGACGTCCATCGGTTCCATCAGCGTCGCCCGGTCGCCGGCCGCGGGCACGGCGGCCGGGTCAGCGCGAAGTACGACGCGGCGGCGACCAGCAACCCGACGCCCCAGAGCGTGTAGCCGCCCATCTCCAGCAGCAGCGGCACGAACGGGCCGCCGAAGTCACCGCGGATCCAGGCGATCATCCCGGCGATGCCGAAGTACGCGGTCAGGCTCGCCCCCATGAACAGACCGGTACCTAGCACCAGCCAGCGGGGCACCGCCCGGCCGCGCAGCGGTCCCGTCCAGGCCGGCCACAGCCGGCCCCAGCGATGCGCCAGGGCCAGCGGCAGCACAGTGCCGGCCAGGCTCATCAACACCATGAAGATCACCAGCGCGGTCAACGACGGGCCGTCCGTCCGGGCATCCGCCGACGGCCACCGGCCGGCGATCGTGTCGTTGAGCCACACGCTCATCCGGGCCACGTAGCCGGCGACGGCCAGGTAGGCGCCGGCGAAGGCCCAGCCGGGCGCCTGCTCGGCCCGGCTCTCCGGCGATCTGCCGTGGACCCGGCCACAGGACTCGCAGGGACGGGCGGCCAGCCGGCGCTCGCCGGCCGCGATGATCAGGCAGAGGACTCCGCCGGTGACGCCGCTGCCGGTCGCCAGAAGGCTGGCGGCGATGCCGGTCTGGGGGCCCTCGAACAGCAGGGCGACCATGATGACCGGGAAGAGGAACGAGTACACACACAAGGCAGCGCCCGCGACGGCATTGAGCATTGCGAGCGCGTAGCGGCCGCTGTCCGTCAGCTCGCGGCGATCGGCGACCGCGGCGGAGAGGCATCCGGCTGCCGCGAAGGCGCCGAGAACGACGGGGACCCATCCGCCCGGGAAGTACGACTCCCGGCCATGGAAGAAACGCGGTCCGCCGGTGGTGGCCCACCACAGGTGGACCACGACGTAGGCGATCTGCCAAGCGCCCGCGACGAGTTTCAGCCGGCCATTGACCATCATGATTCCGACACCATGGTCGCAGTCTCTGCGTTTCCGCTTAGGTGACGCTGAGGGGGTCTCAGCTGGCGCTCAGCTGGGCGTCTTGTCGAGCGGGGTTGATTTTCTTGCGGTGGACGGTTGGGGGCCGGGGTGACCAAGATCGGCTTGAGGAGCAGCTATGCCGTTCTTGGTCACCCC
>NZ_JBSGFR010000109.1:0-5364 GCF_053603475.1 Actinoplanes sp. NPDC004185
ACCAGATACGACAAGCTGGCCGTGCGCTACGAAGCCACCCTCACCGTCGCCGCCATCAACCAATGGCTCAAAGCTTTATGAAACGCGACCTAGTAGGGACGAGCACCCGGGTACGGGCCGGCCGGGTCGACGGTGCGCATGATGCGCCCGCAGATGTCGTGCAGCTGCCGCGGCTGCGCCTTGGTCAGGGGGTCGAAGACCAGCCGGCGGACCTCGGCGACGTGGCCGGGCGCGGTCGCGGCGACCTTCTCGAAGCCCTCGTCGGTGAGGATGGCCAGCGTGTAGCGGCCATCCTGCGGGTCGGGCGAGCGGTGCATCCAGCCGCGCTTCTCCAGCCGGCCGGCGGCCTGGGAGAGCCGGGGCAGCGACCCCTCGGAGATGTTCGCGAGCATGCTCATCCGCATCCGGCGCTCCGGCTGCACCGAGAGCGCGGCGAGGATCATGTATTCGAACAGGCTCATCCCAGCGTCGCGCTGGAGCTGGTTGTCGAGCGAGCCGGGCAGGCGCGTCAGCACGGAGAACAGCGTCAGCCAGGTGTTCAGCTCGTCCTGGTCCAGCCAGGGGGTTTCGTCGGACACGCCGCCGATCGTACCCAACACTTGCATCTTTAACTCATAGCTCGACCGTGACTTGCATGTTTAAGTCATCGTCGGCTAGCTTTCACTTCACTGTTTAAGTCAATCGTCGATGGAGAATGATGAACACCGCCCTATGGATCATCGCCGGGCTGGTCGCCGCGGGCTTCCTCTTCGCCGGCCTCTTCAAGCTCGTCCTGCCGCGGGAGAAGTACGTCGCCGCCCAGCCGTGGGCGTCCCAGGCTCCGCCGTGGGCTCCGGCGGCGATCGGCGTGCTGGAGGTGCTCGGCGCGGTCGGCGTGATCCTGCCGGCCGCCTTGGACGAGGCGCCGATCCTGGTCCCGGTCGCCGCGACCGGGCTGGCCGTGGTGATGACCGGTGCCGTGCTGATGCACGTCCGGCGCCGTGAATACCCGGCGCTGGGACCGAGCGGCGTGCTGCTGGCGCTGGCCCTGATCGTGGCCTGGGGCCGGTTCGGGCCGTACGCGTTCTGATCCCGGCCCTTGCGCGACGCCGAACCCTTGCCGCACCTGACAGCATCCGAAGGAGCTCGCATGAGCCAGGTCGATCGGAGGAGCAACGCATCCTGGCCGACGGCAAGGAGTTCTGGACCAACCGGAGCTCCTACGTCCAGCAGCAGCAGAGCCGTCCGCAGACGATCGGTTACTCGCTGGCCGACTCACCGGCCGGCCTGGCCGCCTGGCTGTACACGATCTTCGAGGAGGGATGCGGCACTCCCGAGAACGCCCTGGAAACCTTCTCCGAGGATGAACTGCTCGACATCGTCATGATGTACTGGCTGCCCAACGCCGGGGTGACCTCCGCACGGACGTACTGGGAGCTGAAGAGCCGGGGCTTCGCCCCGATCGCGACGCCTCAGAACCCCGTCACCGTGCCCACCGGGTATTCGCAGTTCCCGGGCGAACCGGTGCGCCAGTCACGGCGGTGGCTGGAGCGCCGCTACACCGATCTCGTGCTCTACCACCAGGCTCCGCGGGGCGGGCACTTCGCGGCGCTCGAGCAGCCCGATCTGTTCGTCGATGACGTCCGCGCGACCTTCCGATCCCTGCGACCTCAGGCCTGAGACCACGCCACAGGCTTCGCGGCCTCAGGCCGAGAAGAACTCCTTGACCACCGGAGCCAGCGCCGCCGGCTTCACCAGGTGGGTCTGGCCCGGCAGCGTGCGGTATTCCGCCTTCGGCAGCGCCTCGCTCAGCGCCCGGGCCGCGTTGCGCATGTACTGCGGGCTCTTGCCGCCGTCCAGCACGATCGCCGGGACCGTCACGCCGGACCAGCGGGCCGGGTCCAGCGGCAGCCCGCGCCCGGTGTCGCCGAGGATGCGCAGGTCGTAGGGCAGGGTGTGGGCCGCCGCCTTGAGTTTGCGGAACGGTGGCAGCAGCGCCAGGATCTGCACCGCGAAGCCGGGCATGTCGACCGAGCGCAGGAACTTCTTGACCGCGCCGCCGGTGTCGCCCGCCGCGATCAGCGCTTCGGTCTCGGCCACGAACGTCTCCGGGCGCGGCGCGTGGGTGTCGTCGACGATGAACGGCGGCTCGTAGAGGGCGAGCCGGCTGAAGCCGGGCAGGCGGTCCGCGGCGTCG
Source organism: Actinoplanes sp. NPDC004185 (assembly GCF_053603475.1). Taxonomy (NCBI): domain Bacteria; kingdom Bacillati; phylum Actinomycetota; class Actinomycetes; order Micromonosporales; family Micromonosporaceae; genus Actinoplanes; species Actinoplanes sp. NPDC004185. The sequence goes on from NZ_JBSGFR010000109.1 coordinate 2,177, forward strand.
GCGGCCAGGACCGCACCGGAGGACGTGCCGAGCAGGTACGCCGTACCGCCGGCCGCCGCGAGCAGCGCGGCCAGGTCCTCGATCTCCCGCTGCGGTGACCAGGGCAGGGTGTTCCCGCTGTCGCCGCGGCCGCGACGGTCGTAGAAGTACACGGTGCAGGTGTCGGCGAGCGCCGCGGCCAGTCCCCGCGCGGGGCCCTGGTCGCGGTAGCACATGGCGCCGTCGACGAGGATCAGCGCCGGGCCGGTGCCGGCGGTCTCGTACGCGATGGTGGTGCCGTCGGCGGAGGTGACGGTAGGCATGGTGATCGTCCTTCAGTCGAGGTCGGGGCGGTCGGGGCCGGGGCGGTCGAGAGACTCCAGGAAGGCGGGCCAGATCCCCGGATCCGCGGGGGTGAACAGCGCGTGCGCCACGACCAGAGCGCCGTGGAAGCCGCGCAGGAAGCGGTAGATGGCGTCGGGCGCGCGGACCGCCAGGGTGTGCGGGTTGGTGAACGACACGACGCCGTCCGGGATCACCGCGCAGTGCACCGGGTCGCCGACGCGCGGCGCGGCGTCGAGGCCCAGCGCGTGGTGCAGGCGCAGCCAGGTGCGGGGCCAGTCCGTGACCGGCGGCCCGAAGGCGTTGACCGGGATGGCGAAACGGCCGGGGAACCAGGACAGGCATTGCGTCAGGGTGTGGAAGAACAGCTCGGTGCCGTACCGCATCGCCTCGTACTCGTCGGCCCAGTCGTCGCCCGGCAGGAAGCCGCTGGTCACCGTCCGCAGGACGGTGGCGGCGCCGGCGCGGCCCTCGATCAGATACTCGTACGCGACGAAGCGCCCGTCCTCGCCGGTGTCGCTGCGGTAGGAGAACCGGTGCGGCGGCTGCGCCGCGGTGACGTGCCCCGCCGGCATCCAGCCGTCGCCGAACGAGGTGCGGACGGTCTCGCCGTCGATCTCGGTGCGCCCGACGAACCAGGAGCTGATCCCGGGCCCGGTGGCCACCGCGTCCCACACCTGCTCGGGGGTGGCCGGCACCTGCGCGTCCAGGCGGGCCTCGAAGTCCTTGCCCATCACTGCTCCCGGGTCACGGTGGGGTGCACGGCCACGACCAGACGGTGGCTGCGCCCGCCCGGCGCGTCCTCGTCGTGGAAGCGGCTCACCAGGGCGGTGACGGCCACGGTCAGCTCCTCGGCGAACGCGGCCCGGTCGGCGGCGCTGGCGAAGCGGACCTCGCCGTCGATGGCGAACGTGGCGACCTTCTGCCGGGCCTTGCCCGCGCCGGTGATCAGCTCGCCGACGTCGCGGACCAGCCGCGCCGCGACGGCGAGCAGCCAGCGCGCCGACAGCCGGTCCGGGGCCCGGGAGGGATCGGGGGCGACGGCGGCCATCGCGGTGGGGGAGATGACGTACGAGGCGGCGGTGGCCTGCAGCACCCGTTCGGTGACGTTGCCCTTGCGGCGTTCCTCGACCAGCTCCAGCAGCCCGTGCTGTTCCAGGGTGCGCAGGTGGTAGTTGACCTTCTGCCGGGGCAGGCCGACCTGGGCGGCGAGCATCGTGGCCGAGCCGGGCACGGCCAGCGCGGCCAGCAGCCGGCTGCGGATCGGGTCCAGGCTGACCTCGGCGGCGGCCGGGTCCTCGATCACTGCGACGTCTTCCATGGCGCCCACTCTCCCACCGACAAAATAATTTGTCCACGGTACGATCACCATCGTGCGCACCCCTCCCGACGACCTGGTCATCGAGCCCGGCACCGCCCAGGAGCTGACCCACAGCGCGGCCAACGGTGTCACCGGTGGCATCTGGCGGGTCCGCCGCGACGGCGTCCCCGCGGTGCTGAAGCTCTCCACGCCCGGCCGGGCCGACGCCGCGGCGCACCTGCAGGCCTCCGACGAGCCCGGGCACTGGAACTACTGGCGGCGTGAGCTGCTCGCGTACCGCAGCGGCCTCGCCCGCACCGCCTTCGCCGACGCCGGGATCAGCGCTCCCGCGCTGCTCGGCACCGAGGAACGCGCCGACGGCTCCGTCGCGCTGTGGCTCGAGCACGTCGAGGGCCGCCCCGGCCCCGCCTGTGGCAGCGCGGAGCTCGGCGACGTCGCGTACCGGATGGGGATCGCGCAGGCCCGCTGGCTCGGCCGGCCGCCCACCGACGCCTGGCTCTCCCGCGACTTCCTGCGCGACTACACCAGCGCCCAGCCGGTGGGCGAGCCGGACTGGGAGCACCCGGCCGCGCTCGCCGGCTGGTCGCCGCGGCTGCGGCAGGACCTGCGCCGGCTCTGGCACCGGCGCACCGAGCTGCTGGCGGCGGCCGACACCCTGCCGCGCACGCTGTGCCACCACGACCTGTGGCCGATGAACGTGATCATCGGCGCGGCCGGGCCGGTCCTGCTGGACTGGGCGTTCACCGGACCGGGCGCGATCGGCGAGGACGTCGCCAACCTGACCCTGGACGCGTTCTTCGACGGGCTGATCGACATCGGCCTGCTCGACGACGTGACGGCCGCGGTCGCCGACGGCTACCGGCGCGGGCTGGGTGGCCGGGTGGACGACGCGACGATCAACCGGGCGATCAAACTGACCGGCGCGGCCAAGTACTACTGGCTGGCGCCGCGGATGCTGCTCGCCGCCGCGCAGGGCAGCGGCCGCGGCGCCTACGACTCCCGGGACACCGCGGAGGCCTTCGCCGGCCGCGCCCCGGTGCTGTCGCAGGTGATCCGCTGGGCCCGCGAAGCCCTGGACTGAACCAGCGGCCGGCTATCCGGCCGGCGGGAACGACACATGCCAGCGGTTCGTGCGATGGGTCAGCCGGATCAGGGACAACGGCGCCACGTCCAGCTGCCACACCGCCGCGTCCGGCAGCCCCAGCGCGTGTGTCAGCGCCGCCCGGACCACCACCGGATGGGCGACCGCCACCGTGCGCTGCTCGTGCTGGGTGTCCAGCCAGGCACCGGCCCGCTGCCGCACCGCGGTCAGCGACTCGCCGCCGTGCGGGGCCGCGCCCGGGTCGGTCAGCCACGCCTGCAGGCCTTCGGGATCACGGCCGGCCACATCACCCAGGCCCAGCCCGCTCCACGCGCCGAACGCCGGGTCGGCCAGCGCCTTCTCCACCACCGGGTCGTCGTGGCCCAGCGCCCGCGCGGTCTGCAGCGCCGCCTGCGACGGCGCGCACACCCACAGGTCGCCGCGGCCGCCGAGGTCGGCGGGGCC
>NZ_JBSGFR010000110.1:1586-4899 GCF_053603475.1 Actinoplanes sp. NPDC004185
GTGTCCAGGCATGGCCTGGTCTTGCATACCACTTGAGGGAGCCGGTGACGGCGCCAAGGTTTGGTGTGAGGCCGTTGGGGTTGTGGGTTGGTTGTTGGTTGAGAATTGCACAGTGGACGCGAGCATCTTGTTTTCTGTAGGTTAAGTTGTCAAGGGCGAACGGTGGATGCCTTGGCACCAGGAGCCGATGAAGGACGTGGGAGGCCGCGATAGGCCTGGGGGAGCTGTCAACCTAGCTATGATCCCAGGGTGTCCGAATGGGGAAACCTGGCACCAGTCATGTGGTGTCACCTGCATCTGAATTCATAGGGTGTATGGGGGGAACGCGGGGAAGTGAAACATCTCAGTACCCGTAGGAAGAGAAAACAACAGTGATTCCGTGAGTAGTGGCGAGCGAAAGCGGATGTAGCCTAAACCTGTGGCGTGTGATACCTGTCAGGGGTTACGTCATGGGGGTTGTGGGACCCAATTTTCGCATCTGACAGTGTGGAGAAGAGTTACAAAGTCGCATGTTAGTCGAACGACGTGGGAAAGTCGGCCGTAGACGGTGAGAGCCCGGTAGACGAAAATGTGTGGCCTCTTTTTGGTGTTCCCGAGTAGCGGCGGACTCCTGTAATCTGCCGTGAATCTGCCAGGACCACCTGGTAAGGCTGAATACTTCCTGGTGACCGATAGCGGACAAGTACCGTGAGGGAATGGTGAAAAGTACCCCGGGAGGGGAGTGAAATAGTACCTGAAACCGTTCGCCTACAATCCGTCAGAGCCTCCTTGTTGGGGTGATGGCGTGCCTTTTGAAGAATGAGCCTGCGAGTTAGTGGCATGTGGCGAGGTTAACCCGTGTGGGGTAGCCGTAGCGAAAGCGAGTCTGAAGAGGGCGTTTGAGTCGCATGTTCTAGACCCGAAGCGGGGTGATCTAGCCATGGGCAGGTTGAAGCGTGGGTAAGACTGCGTGGAGGACCGAACCCACCAACGTTGAAAAGTTGGGGGATGACCTGTGGTTAGGGGTGAAAGGCCAATCAAACTCCGTGATAGCTGGTTCTCCCCGAAATGCATTTAGGTGCAGCGTCGCGTGTTTCTTGCCGGAGGTAGAGCACTGGATGGTCTAGGGGGCCTACAAGCTTACCGAAATCAGCCAAACTCCGAATGCCGGTAAGTGAGAGCGCGGCAGTGAGACTGCGGGGGATAAGCTTCGTAGTCGAGAGGGAAACAGCCCAGATCACCAGCTAAGGCCCCTAAGCGTGTGCTAAGTGGAAAAGGATGTGGGGTCGCATAGACAACCAGGAGGTTGGCTTAGAAGCAGCCATCCTTTAAAGAGTGCGTAATAGCTCACTGGTCAAGTGGTTCCGCGCCGACAATGTAGCGGGGCTCAAGCACACCGCCGAAGCTGTGGGACTCACACAATAACTCCGCCGGCCGGTTTACTGGTTGGTGCAGGTGTGTGGGTCGGTAGGGGAGCGTCGTGCTACCGGTGAAGCGGCAGGGTGACCTAGCCGTGGAGGTTGCACGAGTGAGAATGCAGGCATGAGTAGCGAATGAAGGGTGAGAAACCCTTCCGCCGGATGACCAAGGGTTCCAGGGCCAGGCTAATCCGCCCTGGGTGAGTCGGGGCCTAAGGCGAGGCCGAGAGGCGTAGTCGATGGATAACGGGTTGATATTCCCGTACCCGCAAAGGAGCGCCCAAGACGAACCTTGTTGTGCTAACCACGCGAAGCGCCGGCGACTTTCGGGTCAAGGGTGTGGAGTCTGGGAACCTGGCAGGTAGTAGTTTAGCGATGGGGTGACGCAGGAAGGTAGCTGATCCCGGCCGGTGGTTGTGCCGGGGTAAGCGTGTAGGCCGTGTCATAGGCAAATCCGTGACACATTGAGGCTGAGACGTGATGCCGAGCCGATTCAGGTGAAGTCAGTGATCCTATGCTGCCGAGAAAAGCCTCTAGCGATGTTCCGAGCGGCCCGTACCCCAAACCGACACAGGTGGTCAGGTAGAGAATACCGAGGCGACGGGCGAACTGTGGTTAAGGAACTCGGCAAATTGCCCCCGTAACTTAGGGAGAAGGGGGGCCGGACGCGTGAAGCCCCTTGCGGGTGGAGCGTGGTATGGCCGCAGAGAGCAGGGGGAAGCGACTGTTTACTAAAAACACAGGTCCATGCCAAGTCGTAAGACGATGTATATGGACTGACGCCTGCCCGGTGCTGGAACGTTAAGGGGACCTGTTAGCCTTTCGGGGCGAGGCGGAGAACTTAAGCGCCAGTAAACGGCGGTGGTAACTATAACCATCCTAAGGTAGCGAAATTCCTTGTCGGGTAAGTTCCGACCTGCACGAATGGCGTAACGACTTCCCCACTGTCTCAACCACAGGCCCGGCGAAATTGCAGTACGAGTAAAGATGCTCGTTACGCGCGGCAGGACGGAAAGACCCCGGGACCTTTACTATAGCTTGACATTGGTATCCGAATGTAATTGTGTAGGATAGGTGGGAGCCTGTGAAGTCCGGACGCCAGTTCGGGTGGAGGCAATCTTGAAATACCACTCTGTTGGATTTGGGTATCTAACTTGCGGCCCTGATCGGGTCGAGGGACAGTGTCTGGTGGGTAGTTTAACTGGGGCGGTTGCCTCCTAAAAGGTAACGGAGGCGCCCAAAGGTTCCCTCAGCCTGGTTGGCAATCAGGTGTTGAGTGTAAGTACACAAGGGAGCTTGACTGTGAGACTGACAGGTCGAGCAGGGACGAAAGTCGGGACTAGTGATCCGGCACTTGCGAGTGGAAGCGGTGTCGCTCAACGGATAAAAGGTACCCCGGGGATAACAGGCTGATCTTCCCCAAGAGTCCATATCGACGGGATGGTTTGGCACCTCGATGTCGGCTCGTCGCATCCTGGGGCTGTAGCAGGTCCCAAGGGTTGGGCTGTTCGCCCATTAAAGCGGTACGCGAGCTGGGTTTAGAACGTCGTGAGACAGTTCGGTCCCTATCCGCCGTGCGCGTTGGATACTTGAGAAGGGCTGTCCCTAGTACGAGAGGACCGGGACGGACGAACCTCTGGTGTGCCAGTTGTCCCGCCAGGGGCACGGCTGGTTGGCTACGTTCGGAAGGGATAACCGCTGAAAGCATCTAAGCGGGAAGCTCGCTTCGAGATGAGGTATCCCACCACCTTGAGTGGGTAAGGCTCCCAGCTAGACGACTGGGTTGATAGGCCGGAGATGTAAGCCTAGTAATAGGTTCAGTCGACCGGTACTAATAGGCCGAGGGCTTAACTACACCAAACTTGATGTTCGACCGCGTCCACTGTGTGATTCACAGCAAACAACCACCCCACCCC
>NZ_JBSGFR010000111.1:0-4171 GCF_053603475.1 Actinoplanes sp. NPDC004185
GGAGATCGAGATTCTGAGGTCGCGCATGATTCTCGGCCCCACCGTGGATGCAGTGCATCTGGATATCGACGCGAAACCGACCTATTTCCCGCTGTTTGGCCGCTTCCTCGCGTCCCGCGTACCGGCACCCGTCGATGGAGCGCCACGCCTGAATATGCCTTCCTTCGCCTGGGGCAACGAAGTGATCGACGTCACGCAGATGGAGGTGCCGTCACAGTACAACGGTCGCATCTGGACGGTGACCGCGCTGCCGAACGGCCAGTACAGCCTGCGTTCGCCCGACGACGAACCGGTGGTCGACCATTGCGACGTTGCCAGGGTGTGCCGTGCGACGGTCCCGGGCGGCGTGGTCACGGTCACGGTCGAGCGCCTCGTCGGGCGGCCGGGGACGCGATTTCAGCTCGTTCACTCGAAGCGTCTCGATGTCATCACGCGACTTCAGAAGTCTCTGAACATCTCCGAGCAAGGGAAAGATTCCGGCATCATCAGCACGGTCTGGCGCAGCGACGATCCGCACAAGACTCAGGCCGTGCTCAACGAGATCGCACGGCTGTATGTCAAGCAGAACGTCGACAGAAAGTCGGCGGAGGCGGACAACATGATTCGGTTCCTCGACCGCCAGTTGCCCGGGTTGAAGGACAATCTGACGAAGGCGGAAACGAAGTACAACAATTACAGGACTAAAAACACCATCGTCGATCTGCCGGTCGAGGCCCAGAGCTTGCTGAACCAGATCGTGCAGGCGGAGGTTCAGAAGAGTCAGCTCGTTCTTCAGCGTGATCAACTGCTTCAGCGCTTCACCCCGCGGCATCCTAATGTCGACGCCGTCAATCGGCAGCTCGATACCGTCAACGCTCAGATCGCGGCATTCAACCAGCGACTGAAAGCGATTCCCGCCAACGAGCAGGATACCGTCGGCCTCGCTCGTGACGCGATGGTGGCGCAGGAAATCTATACCACGCTGCTCAACAATGTCGAGCAATTGAGGGTACTGAAGGCGGGCAAGACCGGTAATGTCCGTCTGCTCGACGGCGCCGAGCTGATTACGGTGCCGGTATGGCCGCGTCCCGGTCTGATCATCCTCGTGGCCACCACGCTCGGCATATTCGTGGGCCTGGTCACCGCCTTCGCGTTCAAGGCACTGCGCAGCGGAATCGAAGATCCGGCCGAAGTCGAAGACAAGTTCGGGATTCCCGTCTATGCGACGATTCCGCACTCTGATCAACAGTCTACGTTCGGACGCATCGAGCGAGCGGGCGGTAACAATGCGCCGTTGCTCGCCCGGGCCGCACCGACCGATCTTGCCGTCGAAGCCATTCGCAGCTTGCGCACCGCATTGCAGTTCGCTCAGTTCGATGCCAGAAACAACATACTGATGCTGACCGGCCCCGCACCGGGCGTGGGCAAGTCGTTCATTGCCGTCAACCTCGCTGCGTTGATGGCGAGTTCGGGAAAGAGAGTGCTGCTGATCGACGGAGACCTCCGTCGCGGCTACCTGCACCGCTACGTCGGGGCGGCGCGAGGACGTGGATTGACCGAGTTGATCAGATCGGGTGGCGACGCCGGCGAATTCATCCAGCCCGACACGCTCGTGAAGGGTCTTGACTTCATTCCTACCGGCGAACTGCCGCCGAATGCGGCCGAGCTCCTGCTGCATCCCAACTTCGAACAGGTGTTGAGTCAGCTCTCGTCCCGATACGACCACGTAATCGTCGATACCCCACCCGTGCTGGCCGTCACGGACCCCGCCATCATAGGTCGCTACGCCGGTGTGACGCTGCTGGTGTTGCGCTTCGGCGCGAATCCACCGCGGGAAGTGGAAATGGCAATCAAGCAGTTGCGCCAGGGGGGCGGGACGCTGAAAGGCGTGATCTTCAACGATCTGCCCCTGAACACAGCGGGGTACGCATACGGGAAATACAAGTACGCGTATCAGTACGAATACGCACCACGGCAATAATTTCAAGACCGGGCCCGGACGACCAGCCTAGCCCGGCTATCGATTCGAACCCACCATGTCGGCACAACGCATCATCAAGGCATTTCTCGCTCACGGTCTCGGACAGGCCGTGAGTGTGTTCGCCCAGATCGTATCGGTTCCCCTGTTTCTGTCGGTGTGGGGCGCGGCGAAATACGGCGAATGGATACTGATCTCGACGATTCCGACCTACCTCGCTTTGAGTGATCTGGGCTTGTCGACCGTTGCGGCGAACGAGATGGACCAGCGGGCAGCGGTCGGAGATCACGAACGCCTTCAGGTGATTTACCGGACGCTCGCTGCCACGGTCGCCATGTTCGTGCTCATCGTGCTGATCGTGTCGGGCGCGGCGTGGTGGGTCCTGGGTTCGGGCGGCCACGTGTTCCGGTACATGACGGGGGACGAGGTCAGGTTCGTCGCGTTGATTCTGATCGGAGACGTATGCCTGAGCGTGCTGTATGGCCCCCAGACAGCCGCGTTGCGAAGCGCCAATTGCTATGCACTGTCGGTCGGCATTCTGAACGTGACGCGTTTTGTCGCGCTGGCGTTCGGGCTGGTTGCGCTGGTGATATTCAAGACACCGATTGCCGTCGCCACCGGCATGCTCCTCGCGCGCATTGCCGGCTTCGTCGCGCAGCACGTCGTGAAGAAACGCTATTGCCCGTGGGCCACGCTATTTCCATTGACGATCGACTGGGGCTGGCTCAGGAAATCTCTGGTTCCGTCCCTGGCGTTCCTCGGATTCCCGCTCAGCAACGGGCTGAATTTCCAGGGAATCCTCTGGGTGATCGGGACGGCACTCGGCCCGGCACAGGTGGCGGCGTTTTCGACGATGCGAACGCTTACGCGAGTCGCCGTGCAAATGATGAACCTGTTGTCCAACTCGGTCTGGTCGGAAGTGTCGAAGCTTGCCGCGGTGGGGAGAAAGGCGGACGTCATACGTATCAAGCGCAGACTGACGATCGTGACCGTGGTTGTCGCGGGCGCGGTCGGTGTCGCAATGAGCGCATACGGAGAGCGGTTTTATACCGCTTGGACCGGCAAGCACGTCGTTTTCGATTCGACGCTGTTCGACATCCTGTTGCTCTCGATGGTCGCGAATTCGCTGTGGCAATCCGCGTCCATCTTCGTGATTGCGATCAATCGCCATATCCGCTTTGCGTTTGCCTATTTGTTTGCCGCCGGCATGACGATCGTTGTCGGACTGTTGGCTGTGCGGCATGGGGGAATCGTATCCGTCGCGATCTGTCTGCTGGGCCTCGACGTATTCCTGGTTCTCTTCGGCGAATACGAGGTATTTCAAGAGTATCGCGAGAAGGAATATGAAGGTTCTGTTCTTGATCGGTAGCATCGGCGATTACCATACCGCGCGTTTGAACGATGCGCAGCGCCGTCTCGTGCAGGCGAACGTCGAATTTCGCGTGCTGGTGATGAATCGCAAATCGTCCGATTACCTCCATCGAGACGCAGGGCACTCCGGGTGCGATGCGCCGGCAAGCGGCTGGCGTTACGTGGCGCAGGAGCGTGCGCAGTTCAAGCGGCCGATATTGCTCGCGCGCCTGTTCAGGGAAATCGTTCGTGAAAAGCCGGACATGATCGTGACGATCGGATACAACTTTCCATATTCGATCGTCGGGTTGATTTACCGATGGTTGGCGCGTCGCACGAAAATCGTGTTTTGTGCGGACAGCAAGTTCGACGACGGCGTGCGCCGGCCGGGACGCGAACTGCTCAAGGCCCGGCTCGCGTGCCTGTATGACGGCGCGATCGTGGCCGGGCGCCGGCAGCGTCAGTACTTCCAGTTCCTCGGCATTCCAGCGGAGCGCATCCACGTAGGCTACGACGTGGTCGACAACAGTCGGTTCACGACGGCCGCCGCCGCGGCACGCGTCCGGCCGTCCGAGCTCCGCGCGCAGATGGGGTTGCCGGAAAGGTACATCGTCTGCGTGTCGCGCCTGGTGGCTCGCAAGCGTGTCGACAAAGTCATCGACGCGTACGCGCGTTCGCGGGCAACGGCGATCGGTGTTTCGCTGCTGATTATCGGCGCCGGCGAGCTCGAGGCGTCGCTGCGCGAGCGCTGCGAGCGCCTCGGAATCGCGCGCTACGTCGTGTTCAAAGGGCTGGTTCCCAACCAGGACATGCCGGTGTACCTGTCGCTTGCCAATTTCATGATGCTGTTGAGTGACTATGACC
>NZ_JBSGFR010000112.1:0-3986 GCF_053603475.1 Actinoplanes sp. NPDC004185
AGCCGGCGGCGCGCCCGGTAGCGCGCCGCCGGGAGCCGTCGGAGGTGGGACGACCGGGGTGCGGTTGTCAGGTCTGGTCGCCGTACCGTTGGGCTTGTGGGCATTGTCCCGGAGCGATGCCGCGCAGCACCCGCTCGCTGATCTCGCCCAGCTGGCGCAGCTGGGCCGGGGTGAGGGCGTCGACGACCAGCCGGCGCACGCCGGCCACGTGCTCCGGCGCGATCTCGACGATCTTGGCGTAGCCCTCGTCGGTGAGGATGGCGTTGGTGTAGCGGCCGTCGGCCGGGTCCAGCTCGCGGCGCACCCAGCCGCGTCGTTCCAGCCGCTTGATCAGGTGGGACAGCCGCGACAGTGAGCCCTGGGCGAACTGCGCCAGGGCGCTGATCCGCATGGCGCGCCCGGGCGCCTCGGACAGTCCGGCCATGACGCCGTATTCGAACTGGGTGATGCCCGCCAGGCGCTGCATCTCGCCGTCGAGCGTGGCCGGCAGGACGACCATGAGCGCGGCGAAGCTCTTCCACGCCCGTAACTGCTGCTCATCGAGCCAGTTCACCTCGTCGCCCACCCGGCCATCGTAGCTGAACGTTCACGTCACTCTCGGTTGACCGTTCAAGTCACAGGGCCTACGGTTCACTAGAACGTTCAACTCTCGAAGGGCTCCGGAATGAACATCGTGCTGTGGATCGTCGCCGGTCTGCTGGCTGCCGTCTTCCTCGCCTCCGGCCTCATGAAGGTGCTGCGGCCCAAGGAGGAGCTCAAGAAGGCCGGCATGGCGTGGGTCGACCTGTTCTCGCCCGGCGCGGTCAAGGCCATCGGCGCCGTGGAAGCCCTCGCCGCGATCGGGCTGATCCTGCCCGCGGTCCTCGACATCGCCCCGATCCTCGTCCCGCTGGCCGCGCTCGGCCTGGCGCTCGTGATGATCGGCGCGGCCATCACCCACGCCCGGATGAACGACTACAAGGGCATGGCGCCCAGCATCGTGCTGTTGCTGCTGGCGGCCTTCGTCGCCTGGGGCCGATTCGGACCGTACGCGTTCTGAACGGTTCCAGTTCGCGGCAAGCCGCTTCGATCCGTGCCACGATGAACGCGATAGTTCTGGTCCAGGCGGGAGTCAAAGGCAATGAGCGAACACGTTTCCGACAGCGCCGAATGGCAGGCAGTGCAGGGGCACGCCGAGAAGTTCTCGAGCGTGCACCTGCGCGACCTGTTCGACAGTGATCCCCGGCGCGGCGAGCGGCTCACCGCCCAGGTGGCGGACCTCTACGTGGACTACAGCAAGAACCTGGTCACCGACGAGGTCCTGGCCGCGCTGGTCGCCCTGGCCGAGCGGGCCGGGCTGCGTGAGCGCACGGCGGCCATGTTCGCCGGCGAGCACATCAATGTCACCGAGGACCGGGCCGTGCTGCACACCGCACTGCGGCTGCCCCGGGACGCCACGCTGGTCGTCGACGGCCAGGACGTCGTCCGCGACGTGCACGAGGTGCTGGACCGGATGGGCGCGTTCACCGACCGGGTCCGCTCCGGCGAGTGGACCGGCGCCACCGGGCAGCGGATCCGGACCGTGGTCAACATCGGCATCGGGGGATCGGACCTCGGGCCGGTCATGGCGTACGAGGCCCTGAAGGCGTACGCCGACGCGGGCCTGGAGTGCCGCTTCATCTCCAACATCGACCCCACCGACCTGTACGCCAAGACCCACGACCTGGACCCGGCGACCACCCTGTTCGTAGTCGTGTCCAAGACCTTCGGCACGCAGGAGACGCTGACCAACGCCACCGAGGCCCGCAACTGGCTGCTGGCCGGGCTGGGCGGCGACCAGAGCGCGGTGGCCAAGCACTTCGTCGCGGTCAGCACCAACGCCCAGCGGGTGGCCGACTTCGGCATCGACACCGAGAACATGTTCGGCTTCTGGGACTGGGTCGGCGGGCGCTACTCGCTGCCGTCGGCGGTCGGCCTGTCGGTGATGCTGGCGATCGGCAAGGAGCGTTTCGGCGAGCTGCTCGCCGGCTACCACGCGGTGGACGAGCACTTCCGCACCACGCCGCTGGAGCGCAACGTGCCGGCCCTGCTCGGGCTGTTGAACGTCTGGTACGACACGTTCCTCGGGGCCCAGTCGCACGCCGTGCTGCCGTACTCGCAGTATCTGCACCGCTTCCCGGCGTACCTGCAGCAGCTGACCATGGAGAGCAACGGCAAGCACGTCCGCCTGGACGGCTCCGCCGTGGACTTCCAGACCGGCGAGGTCTTCTGGGGCGAGCCCGGCACCAACGGCCAGCACGCCTTTTATCAGCTGATCCACCAGGGCACCAAGCTGATCCCGGCCGACTTCATCGGCTTCGCCGTGCCCAACCACGACACCGGCGAGATGCACGACCTGTTCATGTCGAACTTCTTCGCGCAGACCAGCGCGCTGGCGTTCGGCCGCACCGCCGAGCAGATCGAGGCCGAGGGCGTGGCCGCGGAGATCGTGGCGCACAAGGTGATGCCGGGCAACCACCCGACCACCACCATCCTGGCCGAGAAGCTGACGCCGTCGGTGCTGGGCCAGCTCATCGCGCTCTACGAGCACATCACCTTCACCCAGGGCACCATCTGGCAGATCAACTCGTTCGACCAGTGGGGCGTGGAGCTGGGCAAGGTCATGGCCAATCAGCTCGCACCGCTGCTGACCGCGGCCGAGGCCCCGGGCGCGGAGAACGACTCCTCGACCGACACGCTCATCGCCCGCTACCGCACCCAGCGCGGCCGCTGACCGCTCAGGGCGCCCCTTCTTGTCGGAGGGGCGCCCTAAGCTGCGTCTGTGGATCTGACGACGACGCAGGCGCTGGCCCTGCGCATGCGCAGCCTGCTGCTCACCCCGCCGCACCCGGTCACGGATGTGGCCGGGGTGGTCGAGTGGTTCGGCGCCCTGCAGGCGCAGGACATGGCGAGCGGCCTGTGGTCGCTGGGCGTGCGCCTGCCCGGCTGGACGGTCGGCGACGTCACGGCCGCCCTGGAGCGCCGGGAGGCGATCCGCACATGGCCGATGCGCGGCACCGTGCACCTGGTTCCACCGGCCGACACGCGCTGGATGCTGGAGCTGATGGGCGTGCGCGCTTTGGCCGGGGCGGCCAAGCGCCGCGAGACCATCGGCTTGTCCGAGGCGACGGCCGAGCGCGGCGTCGAGGTCCTGGCCACCGCCCTGAAGGGCCGCCGGCTGACCCGCGCCGAGTGCCTGACGGCCCTGGCCGAGGGGGGCGTCGAGCTCGGCCCGCAGATGGGCTACCACCTCCTCTGGTACGCGAGCCAGAAAGGCGTCTCCTGCATCGCCCCGCACATCGGCAAGGAGCAGACGTTCGTGCTGCTCGACGAGTGGGCGCCCGACCCTCACCGGCCGGAGCGCACCGAGGCGCTGGGCATCATGGCCCTGCGCTACTTCCGCAGCCACGGCCCGGCGACCCGGGCCGACTTCGCCCGCTGGACCGGCCTGACCATGGCCGACACCCGCGCGGGCATCGCCGCGGCGGGCGACCGGCTCACCACCGTCCGGGTCGACGGAGCCGAGATGGTCGCCGACCCGGCCCTGCTCGACACCACGCCGGCCGACATGGCCGATGACTGGGCGGCGCTGCCCGGCTTCGACGAGTACGTCCTGGGCTACAAGGACCGCTCACTGATGATGGCCGACGAGCACCTGGCCGCGGTCGTCCCGGGCGGCAACGGCATCTTCCGCTCCACCCTGGTCCGCGGCGGCCGGGTGGTCGGCACCTGGACCCGCACCCTGGGCAAGAAGGCGGTGACCGTCGACATCCAGCCGCTGGCCGACCTCGGCCCGGCCGAGCGGGCCCGGGCGGAGGAGGCCCTCCAGCCGTACGCGGCGTTCGTCGGCCTGCCCGCCCAGATCCGCTGGTCCTAGATGTTGCGACCCGACACGTTGTTTCAGGCGGTGAGGCGGCTGATCGGTGGGTGTCCCCCGAGTGCTGAGTGGCTGCGGGCAGTGTTGTAGT
>NZ_JBSGFR010000113.1:0-2988 GCF_053603475.1 Actinoplanes sp. NPDC004185
GAGAAGTGGGCGAAGACGTCAGCGCCGCCGTCGTCCGGGGTGATGAAGCCGAAGCCCTTGTCGGCGTTGAACCACTTCACGGTACCTGTAGTCATATCTGCTCCTTCGCAGGCTGTAGAGACCGCACTGTGCGGACTCTGACGCCGCCGCGTTGATTACCTGCGTCGAAACCGACACCCAAAACGAAAAGCGCCCGAAGGGTTTTGGATAACCCATCAGGCGCCGGAAAACGTCTACGGAAATCAAAACTGCAACGGGACCACTGTAGCGCACGATCCGGGAGGGGCGCAGCGGGGTGCCGGTCCATTCTCAGAAGCCCACGTCGGCCAGGCCCTCGCGGTCCTCCGCGGGCTGATCAGCGGCCTCGGCCCGGGCCGCTGCTCGCCGCCGGGCGCCGGACCGCAGCAGCGCGGCCAGGCCGATCAGCGCCACGACGACTGCGCCGGCCAGCCAGGGGGCGGCCGCTCCGAGGAACGTGACGAGCCGCCCGGCCTGGAGCAGGGCGTACCAGATCCACCAGCCACTGAGGTCATCCGGCTCGAGGGTGGTCAGGGGGTTCACGGCCCGGACCGTAGCCGCCGGCCGCAACTGACGTCAGTCGCGGGGCCGGCTCGCTCGCCTCAGGTGGAATCGCGCACCACCAGGCTGGTCGGCAGGATGAGGGAGGTGCGTTCGCGGCCGGCGATCAGGTCGATCAGCATCCGGGTCATCTCCTTGCCGAGGGCCTGGATCGACTGGTGGACCGTGGTCAGCGGCGGCTGGGTGCGCTCGGCGATGTCCAGATCGTCGAAGCCCACCACCGCCACGTCGGCCGGTACGGAACGCCCGGACGCGGCCAGCACGCGCAGCGCGCCGGCCGCCATGTTGTCGTTGGCGGCGACCACCGCGTCCAGATCCGGGTGGCTGTCGAGCAGTGTCTTCATCGCCGCGGCGCCGCCGGCCTCGGTGAAGTCGCCTTCCGTCATGCCGTACGGGGTCAGGCCCGCCATGATCATCGCCTCGCGGTAGCCGCGGTAGCGGGCCTCGCCGACCTCCGTGCCGGTCTGGCCGGTGATGGTGACGATGCGGGTCCGGCCCCGGCCGATGAGGTGCTCGGTGGCCCGGCGGGCCCCGCCGACGTTGTCGGAGTCGACGTACCACTGCGGTTCGAAGGTCAACGGCCGCCCGCCGTAGACGGCCGGCAGGCCGGCCTGGCGCACGATGCGGGTCAGCGGATCGTCCCCGCGCAGGGCCATCAGCATGATGCCGTCGACGCCCCGGGTACGCAGGAGGTTGGTCAGCCGGCTCTGGCCGCGGCCGGAGCTGGCCAGGCACAGCACCAGGTGCAGCTCGGTGTCCTCGAGGGCCGCGGACACGCCGACGATGACCTGGGCGAAGAACGGGTCGGCGAACAACTCGGGGGCGTCATGGGAGACGGCCAGGGCGACTATCCCGGTCTGCTGGGTGGCCAGGGCGCGGGCCGTGCGGTTGGGCTGGTAGCCGAGCTCCTTGACGGCTCGTTCGACGGCGGCGCGGGTGGCCCGGCTGACGTGTGGCGCCTCATTGATGGCCCGGGACGCGGCCGAGCGGGACACGCCGGCCCGCTCGGCCACCTCGTCGAGGGTGGGTTGGCGCCGAGGTGGGTCTGCTGCCATCGCGTTGCCGGGTCCTTCCTGCGGGTGGTGCCTGCTGGCGGCCCGGCCCGCGGCGACCCGTCGCCCGGGTGGTGCGGATCCGCCGCTCGATGATATCGACCGCCTCAGCCGGGCGTGATCCATGGCGATGTGACTGGAAGCGGTCCCAGAAAGCCGTCCGGTCTTGGTCCTCGCAGCTCCACCAAGGAAGCGCTCGATGTCTTGACATTACGGGAGTGTTGCCAGACATTTACATCGACCTACATAGCTGGAAGCGCTTCCAGTTTTCGGCACCGAGACCGAGGAGATCTGCCGATGAAACGACCGACCCGTCCCCGGGTGTTCGCCGCCGCGCTGGCGTTGGCGATCCCCGCGGTCCTGCTCGTCGCGCCCGCCGCTCACGCCGATCCGGTCAGCCAGACCAGCGGCTTCTACGTGAACCCCAGCTCCAGCCCCGCGTCGTGGGTCGCCGCCAACCCCGGCGACGGGCGCGCCGCCGCCATCCGGTCCCAGATCGCGCAGCGGCCGATGGCCAGCTGGTTCGGCAACTGGAGCGGAGACATCGCCGGCGCGGTGGGCAGGTATGTCGGCGCCGCCGATGCCGTGGACAAGCTCCCCCTGCTGGTGGCCTACAACATCCCCGGCCGCGATGCCTGCGGTGGCCACTCGGGAGGCGGCGCCGGCAGCGTCGGCGCGTACGACGCCTGGATCTCCTCCTTCGCCTCCGCGATCGGCAACCGGCCCGCCGTGGTGGTCCTCGAGCCGGACTCGCTGGGCGACTTCAGCTGCATGAGCCAGGCCCAGATCAACGACCGGGTCGGCATGCTCTCGCGCGCCGCCAACCAGTTCCGCACCAAGGCGCCCAACACGTGGGCCTACCTGGACGCCGGCAACCCGGGATGGATCGACGCCCAGACGATGGCGCAGCGCCTCAACATGGCGGGCGTGGCCAACGCGCACGGCTTCGCGCTGAACGTGTCGAACTACTTCACCACCGGCGACAACACCAACTACGGCAACCGGGTCGCGTCCGCGCTGCGGTCCTACGGGTACAGCAAGCCCTTCGTGATCGACACCAGCCGGAACGGCAACGGCGGCAACGGCCAGTGGTGCAACCCCGGCGGCCGCCGGATCGGCACCCCGACCCAGATGGGCGGCGGCGCGGAAATGCTGCTGTGGCTCAAGACGCCGGGGGAGTCGGACGGGAACTGCGGGGTGGGGGCCGGGTCCTCGGCGGGGCAGTTCCTGCCTGAGGTGGCCTACAAGATGATCTACGGGTACTAGGTCGCGTTTCGTAATGTCGGGCGGTGGCTGAGGTTGCGGCGTGGCGGTGATCGATAGACGAAGAGGTCTCCGGTAAGTGGTTCAGCGACCA
>NZ_JBSGFR010000114.1:0-2767 GCF_053603475.1 Actinoplanes sp. NPDC004185
CGATCGCCTTCATCCACGGCAGATACGGCCAGCCTCGCTTGGGAAGGTCCGGGTAATTGCGCAGGACCAGCTCAAACGTCTTTTGCATGTTGACCGGTTTGTTCTTTCTACGACGTGGCTTAGTATTGGCGTCAGCCATTTTCAACTCCTGTGTTGAGTTGGTGGTGGTCAGCGGGTCGTATGGGTTGCCGCCCATGCGGCCCGCGCTTCTTTGATGCCTTGGGTTTTCCCTTCTTTCTCCTTCTTCGCTGTGTCTTGTTGGGCAAGACGGCTTACGTTCGACTATCGGTGCGAAGGGGACTGCGTTCTACTCCCGATGACGAGAAGCTAGGCTTCAAGACCAGTGTAGTCGGGCGGGCATCTCAGAAATGGGGGATTGAGGGGGATTGGCCGAAAGGAATATAGGCGTACATGGCGAAAGACAGATACTTCAGGCTCGCCCTCGACAGCCGTCAAATTAATATATTTAAATAATAGCAATCGCCCATAACCACAAGCGAAAACTGCAGAAAATTTCAAATCTCGGGATGCAACCCCCATCCCGAGACGAAAGCATTTAATTTATAAACATCACTGAATATAATCTTTAAACTGCTTCAAATATTTCTCAATATCAAATGAGGCATTAGCCGCCTTCTTTTTTGACGCAGACACCTGCTTTGCCACGCGAGAAAGATGGACAAAGTATGCACGGTCATTGGTTTGCCTGTATCTTTCATCATATGAAATTGAGAGATAGTTACAACTTATGAACCATGGCTTTTGAACTTGGGTTTGATCGAAAATAGATTTTGCATACTCCAAAAATCGAATTGCCCGCCCATAATCCTTTCTATCAGCACACAGAAAAACACCCAAAAACATAGACAACGACGCATGAGCCGCCGTCCCAATTAGATAGCGATAATCATATTCAATAGACTCAAGAGCCTCTTCGTAGGCCCGCTGAATTTGATCGAGAACATTAACATTCCCCTTGTAGAATTTCCAAATTCCACTTTTTAGAAGCCGCGCCTTCTGAAGAGCGACATATGGATGGTTCGTAATCAACGAATGCTCATTCAAGTCCCGGATATATCTCTCAAACTCGAGTTTATCCCCCCTCCTAACGCACACCACCGCCTCACCATAAATAGAAAATAACTCAGCAATAACTATTTTATCAATATAATTACGCGGCTGCCATTCATTGACATTCTTATGAAGTGCAGAATTAGCATCAAGCGTTGTTTCAAGCTGCTCAAGCTTCTTCCTCATGCGATCCTTATGCTGCTTTATCTTATCGCGCAGATTACTCAACTCAAATCGATCCGGCAGCAACTTAATCAACACAAATCTCTTCGCAAACTCATTAAGCTCGTAATACTCCCCAGATTTCGTAAGAATAAGGCGCTCAAGAAGAAAATTGCACATCTTCTCCGCATCAGAGACCTCAATCTTTGCCAATCTACTGATCGAATACAATTCAATTCGCTCATCATAAAGAGATATGATGCACATCACATCATCAACCGGATACCCAGACTCCGACAAATAGCGCAGTGCCGCATCGAATGTATTTTTATACATGAAATTCGCGACCATCTCGGAGTTCTTTGAACGCATACTCTCCAAGGATTGCGTTAACTGGGCAAACGTAATTACATTGTTGTGAAGACCATTCAAAGCCTGCACGATAATGAGAGCATTGCCCTTTGATGTCTCAAGAAGGGACTCAGCCATTGCTCGAGTCAGAGAAACATTAAATCCCTCCGATTCAACTATATTCTCAACAAAAGAAATCCCCACATCATCCTTCTTGAACTCCCGGATATGAATCTTTTCCTCACACTGCTCCTCATTCCTCGAAGTTATTATAAATTGAACATTCCGAGGAAGAGATTTAACGAAGGCAAATATTTTTTCTGCTCATCCGAATTGATATTTTCAATATTATCAATCGCAATAATTCCGCGTTGATATTTTTCAGCTATCTGATGCACAGAATCAAGTTTCAGACGCTTGCAAATTGCACTCGCCAGATCATCGAATGTTGAAAACTCCGGCCGAGCCGAATCAATATAAAATTCACCAGTCGAATTTGACGACCGCAGATATTCGTCCTTGCTGGAGAAAAACAGAAGATATTCAACATCCGAATACTTTCCATCTTTCTTATCTCGAAGCAGTCGATACAAAAATTCGGTAGTAATAGCAGTCTTCCCAACCCCACCATAGCCATACAAAAGCACCGACCCAGCAAGTCGTTGACGAATATCACTTCCCAAAAGCGAGGAATACAATTCACCGATTTCACTATCTCGACAAAGAAGATCGGTATGAGTTGATGTGGCAGATTCGAGATTGTGCAGCACATCAGCACCGTCCGTTACCTCTTTGTACTCTCGAATTGCTTCACGAAGACGTTCTTTCGTAGCATACCAAAAGAATTTTCCGTCAAGAGCGATAGTCACATTTTCCACAAAATTTGCAACTTTTGCGGCGTCAGGTATTGTAGTTGGCTTAGATGCTGGATGCGATAGATTATTTCTTATCTTATGAAACAGCGCACAAGAATAATGAAACTCCTCAACAGAGGAAAATTCCTTTGTCAACCCCTGTTTCTCGAACAAAGAATTGAAAAACAAAAGAAGAAGATCAATAGTCTCCGAGACATAGGGAACTTGATTATCAAATTTTCCCGTGGAAATTGAGCTACTGCAGTCCTGGAGAGCCTTATATATGGACGACGCATTTTTCTTAATGTTGTCCAACTTTCCTGCAAAGC
>NZ_JBSGFR010000115.1:0-2577 GCF_053603475.1 Actinoplanes sp. NPDC004185
GGGTGTCTTATAACGCAACTCAGTTTATAATATTCTCTTTGAAATGGTAAAAACTATAGGACAACTTCCAAATTGGAGAAAATGGTCGCGTCCGAGTACGAAGGCCGCATTGCGGCCACGACGAGTGTCCTGGCGACCGGATGGGTGACGCAGGCGCGCGCCGAGGATTGGGCGTCTGGTCTGCTCGGCCAGCTCACGCCCGCGCAGCGCGTGGTCCTGGCGAAGGGGCTGGCCGGCGAGCTGCGCCGGCGTCACTCGCGACGCATCGCCGAGGCCCGCAATCCGGACGGTAGCCGCTTCGCGCCGCGCAAGCCGCAGGCCCGGCGCAAGAAGGGGCGCATCCGGCGCGCGATGTTCGCGAAGCTGCGCACCGCCCGCTTCCTCAAAACCGCCGCGACGGCAGACGCTTCCGTGCCGCATTTCACGCGCCAGGTCGAGCGCATCGCACGCGTTCACCAGGAGGGCCTGCGCGATCGGGGCGAACGCAACCGTGGTCCAGTCGTGCGGTATCCGGTACGCGAGCTGCTCGGCCTAGGAGATGCCGATGTCGACAGGATCGCCGATGTCGTCCTCGACTTTCTGGCGCAGTAGTGCGACGCACGCCGGTTTTCTTTGCACGGCCTGTCATTCGAAAGCTCCCCGGCCGCCACCACGAACACTCCACGGAAGGAGACCGATATGGCACCCATTGGATTCCATAAAATCAACAGCCACTGAACTGTAGATTCAAAGACGTGAAACCGAACAATGCGCCCAATTATTTTAGAGGTTTATTGAAATCCAATTTCCACCTCAACACATCAAATCAAACAAACAAACAACGAAATAATCACAAATAAAATCGATTATTTACATTTATCAGACCCGCAAACATGACAGGTAGAATTCCTCAAACCCCCATCTATTATTAGTTAGCTGAGTTCATTCGAACCCGGCGACACCGAAAAACGGGGTCATATTTTTATAGAGCGATTAGGAGAGAAAAAATGGGCGTCTATATTATTGAATACTCTCAAGATCCGAACTATGTGATTGGGGTCACGGATCAATCACAGGACAACCCTGTCGTCCTTAGAAGCAAAAACGGGTTGGCACCTCGCTATGGCTTTTGGGATGTCAACTTCGACACCGGCATCGTCTCGCTGAATTCGAGTGGCGGAGTGCTCGCGATAGGTGCAGACCGGATCGCACCTGAATCCCTCCTGAAGCTCAAGCCCAGCGCCAGCGCAATCCAATGGGATTTCTTCTCGAAACCCGGATACATCGTACCTAGGTCCGATGAATCGTTGTGCCTCGACGACAAGGGTCGCGTCGTCAAGGATGGAAACCCGATCTGGCTCTTCCCGATCAATGGCTCACCTGCCCAGCAGTGGCGTTTGGTCCCGCTGAACAACCTCAAGTCCTTCGAATAAAACGCAAATCAGAGTCGGCTCCCACCAAGGAACCATCTGCCTTCGAGGCTCACGCGCCGCTTGAGCCGGACCACGTCAATACTGAAGCCCGCTGATCGAAGGCCAGCGGGCTTTTTCGTTGTGGGCTGTCCTGACACAACTGAATACACGTGCCCGTCTCCCGCGCGCGCGGCATCCTTGCCGCATGGATGATTTTGCTGACCTGAACCGCCGCATCGAGAGCCTGCTTCGCGAAGGCACCGTGATCGAAGTCGATCACGATGGCCGCCGCGTACGCATGGAATCCGGCGGCCTGCAAACTGACTGGATTCGCTGGCTCGCGCAGCGCACCGGCGACAGCGCCACGTGGGACCCGCCGTCCGTGGGCGAGCCTGGGCTGCTGTTCTTCCCGTCCGGCGCGCCGACGACTGGGCTCTTCCTCCCCGGTGTCTATTGCGACGGCCACGATGCGCCCAGCTCGAGCCCGACGCAGCACGTCCGCGTCTACAAGGACAAAGCGCGCATCTCGTATGACTTCGCATCGCACGCGCTCACGGCCGAGCTGCCGGCGGGAGCGACTGTGCACGTCATCGCGCCGGTCAGCGTCACGGTCGAAACCAACACCGCGACCGTCAAGGCGAAATCTGTCACGCTCGACGCCGACGATACGACGGTCACGGGCTCGCTGCTCGTGAAAGGACCGCTCACGTTCGAATCTGGCGCGACCGGGAAGAACGGGGGTAGCGCGGGCGGTGGCGGCTCCGTGATCGAAATTGAGGGCAGCGCTCACTTCACCGGCACCGTGACCGCTGACGTCGATGTGAAGTCGCGCAACGTCAGCCTCGTGGGACATACCCATCAGGCACAGGGCGAATTCGCCACGACCTCGAAACCGATCGCAGGTGGCGCATGATCGGCATGCCCTCATCGGCGAAAGCGGTGGGTACTTCTTCGGTAACGCATCGGAGGCGGGGTTCTACCTCCCGTCGAACGGCGCGGTGTTTGCCCTCAACTTCACGAGGAAAAACCTACACGTCAATGGCAAAGACGTATGGCATGCGGGCATCTCGTTCGTGAACGACGATACCCCGGACACGGGCTTCTACCACATCGCAGACGGTGTGTTTGCCGTCACGAACAATGGGCGGGAAACCCTGCGATTTCTGGCCGGCTCCCCATCCAATCG
>NZ_JBSGFR010000116.1:0-2495 GCF_053603475.1 Actinoplanes sp. NPDC004185
TCGCCCGTCTGCGCAGAAGGGAATCGCTCGCTTCCTGGGCGGCCCGACTGGGAGTGACCGTTCCGACTCTGATGCGCATAGAGGCCGGTGAACCGGGCGTTGGTATCGGTCTTTACGCGACGGCTTTATGGCTCATAGGACGGGATGGTGCTCTCACCGAGCTGGCGTCCCCAGAAAAAGACAGGGGGGCACTTGAGATGGACGTGCGTGAGGCTGTTGAGCTCGGCAAGTCTCGGGCAACTGCGTCCGCGCAGGCTCGGCTGAGCCGAAAGGAAAAGCGCGACCACCAGTGATTCAGAACGCAATGAGCGCAGGACGCTTTCAGGCAGGCGATAAGAGCACAGCAATCTGCTCGCGTTGTGGCGAACTGGTTGACACAACTTTCGTTCAACGAGATGTTCCGTTCAGCGACGGCAAGGGCTTCGTCGCAGGATTCTCGTAGCTATTTGCGATGTTTGCGATAACGTCGTTGCGATACCGGTTCAGTCCACTCCGGGTATCCGGGAAGCTCGATAATGATGTCCATCGTGAGGCGCTAAACGCGCATCGGTTCGCGTGAGCGACAGGCACAATGCGTCACCCTGGCGCCCTCTTTGCACGAAAATACCCAAGAGGAATAACTGCTCATGCGCGGAGTAAAAGCGCGGGCGCGTGTCGTGTACTATCGAGATGATTTGTTTTTGCCTTCGATGTAGGACCGCGTCTTTACTTTTTAGGGTCGCGCTTGCGAGGGAGGGTCACGCAGCGGACGAAAAACAGCGTAGAGTGCGGTACCACTCTTCCGCACACGAGATGGTCGCGATTGAGAGACGGATGAAGTTGCTAGTCAAAAAACACTTATGATTAAATGGGTTATTGACTCGCCTCAAGGCGAGGGTCATCCATGTATGCTAGCTGGGATAGGGGGATATAAGTGGAAGAGCTAATCGCGGCATATATCGCACAATTGTCGGAGAAGGACGGCCGAGAATATAGGGCGCGCGGGGATTTATTGGACGAGGTATATAGATATATCCTGGGCCAGGGTTTTGGTAAAATTTCAATTTCTGTGCTAACGAGAGTAGTCGACCAGTATGTGCGGTTGGCAATACTAGAGGACAGGGCTGCGCGAGTTGGAAGTGGGGAGTATGTATTCAGTGCTGCCGCTGATATCGAAAATATCAAACGAGACTACGACGATAGACGTCGGGGGCTCGTTCATCGGGAAGTCGTGTCACGTTCTGTGCCGGACCGTGGCCCCTCGTTAGAAGAGCGATTGAATATGTTGACCGCACGGAATAATGAGCTTTCTGTGCAAATTGACCGCATGCGAGATTTGTTGAGAATGAAGGGCGGCGTCCTCGCACTCATTCTTGATGATGATTTCCTTTGCACATCCGCGTCCGCTCGAAAGAGTCTATTCGACGCACAAGATTACGCTCTTTAAAACATGGATAAAAACAAATCTCATGCGGGGTTGGCGCTTCTTGCTTATAAGATTGGACCTAATCAGTTCGAGCTTAACAGGAGCTTGACCTATATCAGCATGCGTGACCAAGTCCTCCGGGCGCGGACACTTATTCATACGGCCATTGATGCAGGGCTATTCGAAAAGCAAGCTGAAAATAGTAGTTCGTTTGCTGATGGAGATGTCGACTACGATGTGGTTGTGCTAGGCGCGGGTGTGGGCGGAATTTCTGCAGCGTTGGCCTCTGCTGAGGCTGGTATGCGGACGCTTGTTCTCGATGCGCAGGGGCAGTGCTTTTCGTTGCTCCGCAAAGGCACAGACAGATTGTTGAGCACGACCGTTTATGATTGGCCAGCAATTCACTTTTCCAGTCACTGCTTTCCAGATATTCCAGACCTAAAACCTAATCCAGCGACGCATGCCGCTATCCTTCGCTTTCCCTCTGCTCCGAAAGCGGCGAGTGCACTGGCGGACGAGCTACAAGCGCAGCTAGATAAATATAAGCTGAAATATTCATCTGTTTTTCAGATTGAAAATGGAATAAAGCTAACGTCTCATCAAAGTGTGCTTTATGGTGGCGCAAGAGTTCTAACAGTTATCCTGCCGCGTGAGATAAATGTCCTCGGCGGCTCAAAAAGTAGCATTATTCGGGCTCGCATTGTTATTTTTGCAATTGGCTTCGGCTCGGAAAAGGTCCTTGCCAGTAGTTCTGATATTGGAAAAACGTTTTGGGGGTATGCCAGCCTTGAAAAAGAATTGGACGCACTTCGACCGGAACGCGCTACCGCTGTCGTACAGGGAGCTGGAGACGGAGGGCTTCAAGAGTGCCTGAGAATTGCGTTTAAGCCGGAATATCACGATTTGGCGAAAGCAATTTCTCTGTTGGAACGCGAGGTGTCAGACGTATCACCTGAGTGGTATCAGTTGATGTTGAAAATCTTGTGCGCGGAAGATAATGCGGCGCGTGCATATATGTGGGGATACGATATACCAACAGTCTATAAGGGGCTGGACGAAGTGCACGATTCGGTTATAGTCAGGTTGCTAG
>NZ_JBSGFR010000117.1:0-2430 GCF_053603475.1 Actinoplanes sp. NPDC004185
CGTCGTGACGCCGATGTCAGCTCCCTCGACGGCAGCCTGTACGCATTCTCTTCAGACCTGATCGTATGCAATCGCGTTCGGGTCAATGGTTATTTTTATCCGTCCGCGAGTGGAACCATCGTCGTCAACGACTCATACATCCGCTTCGTCGAGAACGACAAGCTCGTTGACAGCATCGAATACAACCGCTGCCGGATCGGTTTCTTTTCGAACGGTCCGGCGGTCAACCGAATCGTCGTGAACGATTCGACGATTGAAGAACCGATTCCGATCATCAGTTGCCGAAACGTCGAGTTCAATGACGTCACGTTCGTTGGAGCGAGACGGGCAGCGAGCGCGTTCGTGACGCTGAGTTTTTCGACACCGATGGAGTCGGTCGTGTTCAATCGACCCAGGCTGGTTCGCGCTCAGGGCACCCTCATGCCGTTGACGACGGGAGGTGGCGTCGTGAGGGTCAAGGTGACCGGAGCGAGATCGGGCGTCTTGTATACCGATTTCTCCGGAATCAACGACCCGGTGCCCCGTGGATTGACGATGGGCTCCGTGCTTCGAAACGAAAGCGGTCAACCGCAATTCGATGTGACGGGAATATGGCTCGAGAACGGACGCACGGCAATCGGCGTCAAGGCGCGAGACTCCACGGTTACGGCCCGTGTCAACCAGATATTGATCGCCAATATCTGCAAGAACTTGACGATCGTCGATCCGGTGATCGCCGGGGCGCAATCCGATATGGAAGCCCGGTTCTCGAGCCCACGGAGTAATTCGGAAGCATCGTTCGATGTTGCCGTTCAATTGAACGTCGACGACGCGCACATTCGTGACGCTCACCACAACGATGACGCCATCGACGCCGGTTTCGACTTCGGCGGCGGCGCGCGTCAACGTCCGTTCGACCTCACGATCCATCGTGGAGCGCGTGAATTGACCATCGAGATCGCCGACGCGCGTGCGACGCCCGGACGCGAACCCGGCGAAACGCTCGTGTTGACGGGACTGGATTACACCGGTCGCCCGGCGTGGCGCGGTGTCATCGACATGTCGACGCCAGGTAGACGGACGATCGGTGAGCAGGAGGTATCGGGGATGCCACGTGATCAGCTGGCTGCTTTGCCGAACGTTCGCATCATGCGATTGAGAGTCGTATGTAACGCCGACCATTCTGCACCGGCGACACACGTGAAAGTGAAAATTCGACTGACCGATGAGGTGAAATGAGATGGACGAGCCACGTGGGATGTTCAATGTACGTCAAGCAATACCGCTTCTCTGCGTCGTGTCGACCGCGGCGGCGATCATGGCGCCGGCAACGTCGTTCGCCGCCTGTGCATTGCCTGGGTGTCACGGGCAGTCCAGATCCAGCACGGCCGCGAAGCAGGCAAGCGTGATCTACGGCGAACCGGCTGGAAACACGTTGGCAGGCAACGCGGGAACGTATCGGAAATCCGGATCGGACACGAGCGAGCTGCGGACTTTCGCGATGGCGGCCGCCGGCGCGAAGAATCCGTACGCCGACGACGTGGAGCGGATGGGATACGTTCACGGCAGTATGTACTCGGGAATGAGCGCCGGTTCGGTATCGAGCCTGCGCTCCGCGCGGGGTGCGGGGATGGGAAGATCGGCCCTCGGCGTGCTTCCGGGTGTGCAGGGCTTGTCGGTCGGGATTCCCGGCGTCGCTCCGCGGATCAGTCGATAGACCCTCTCAATGCGCACCGGGCGCAGCCCTCACGTGCGTGTATGCACATCGCGCACCGACCGGAGGCAGCCGGCATAGACTTGCTGCAACTTGTCGACATACTGGGTCCAATTGTGCGTGCCGGCTGCCGCGATGCGCGCGTGACGGGAGAACTCCGCGCGCTTGTCCGGCAACGCGATCATCTCGCCGATGGCATCGGTCAGACGTTCGACGGAGCCGGATGGGACGATCGTGCCACTGCGATCATGCTCGATGATCTCGGCGGCGCCGGATTCCCTGGTCGCGACGATTGGCAGGCCGGTCGCGAGCGCCTCGCATAGAACGACGGCGAGCCCCTCTTCGAGAGACGGCAGGACGAAAAGGTCCGCCGCGTTGTAGTAGGCGTTGAGCTGCGCGTTGTCGACGCGAGGAATGTGCGTGAAGAGGTGGCGGTACGGAGCGAGCAACGGCTCCACCGTCGGATCGATCTGTCCGATCAACGTGACATGGACGCGCTCGTCGCCGAGGCGCTCGACGGCTTCCAGGAGATAGAGCTGCCCCTTGCGCAGACTGATCTGTCCGACGCAAAGGATCCCAAAGCGATTTGAATTCAACCCGCGCTGTTCCAGCGGACGAAATCGCTTCACATTGGCGGCATACGGAATCAACTTGATGATGCTGGCGGGAACGCCGTGCTGAATGAACGATTCCCGCACGATCGACGACGGTGCCAGGACGTTGTCGTAGAGACCGAC
>NZ_JBSGFR010000118.1:0-2261 GCF_053603475.1 Actinoplanes sp. NPDC004185
CCGGCCTCCTGCCCGACGACCCTCATGTCCCTCTCGACCAGATCCCGGTAGACCGATTCCGGGTCCTGAAGACGGGGTCGCAGACGGCAAGCACACCACTGACGGTCGTCCCGTCGTCGTGCGCCGGCATAGAAATCCTCCACTGAGATCGAGGGGTCTGTACAACGAACGGTGTAACTCCTGATCAAGGAGCGATGCCGTGACAGAGTCAACGACAGCCGTGGATACTCCCGCGGTGGCGAAGAAGGATCCCGACGGCGGGGTGGACGCCGAGCTGGTGGCCCGGCTGGTTGAGCAGGCCCGCGCAGCGGGCCTGCAGCTGACCGGCGAAGGCGGTCTGCTGCAGCAGCTGACCAAACGCGTGGTGGAGGCCGCGCTGGACGGCGAGATCAGCGATCACCTCGGCTATGACAAGGGCGATCCGGCCGGTAAGAACGGCCAGAACTCGCGAAACGGCGCCCGGGCCAAGACGGTGTTGACCGAGGTCGGACCGGTCGAGATCACCGTGCCCCGCGACCGTGATGGCAGCTTCGAGCCGCAGATCGTCAAGAAACGCCAACGCCGGCTCACTGGCGTCGAGGACATGGTCATCTCACTGTCGGCCAAGGGCTTGACCACCGGGGAGATCCAGGCCCATCTGGCCGAGGTTTACGGCGCTGAGGTGTCACGCCAGACGATCTCCACCATCACCGACAAGGTCCTCGACGCGATGGCCGAGTGGCAGAACCGGCCTCTCGACAGCGTCTACCCGGTGATCTTCTTGGACGCGGTCCACGTGAAGATCCGCGACGGCAAAGTCGCCACCGGCCCATCTACGTCGCCCTGGCGGTCACCGTCGACGGCACCCGCGACATCCTCGGGCTCTGGGCCGGCGACGGCGGTGAAGGCGCCACGTTCTGGCTCAGCGTGCTCACCGAGCTGAAGAACCGCGGTGTCGAGGACGCCTGCATGGTTGTCTGCGACGGGCTGAAAGGCTTACCCGACGCGATCGGGCAAACCTGGCCGTTGGCGATAGTCCAGACCTGTGTGATCCACCTGCTGCGCAACTCGTTCCGCTACGCCGGCCGGCAGCATTACGACGCGATCGCCAAAGCGTTGCGGCCGGTCTACACCGCACCGACCGAGGCCGCGGCCAAAGCCCGGTTCGACGAGTTCCCCGCAGGCCTGGGGTGAGAAGTATCCGGCGATCATCAGGCTCTGGCACAACGCCTGGGCCGAGTTCGTGCCGTTCCTGGGCTTCGACGTCGAGATCCGCAAAATCGTCTGCTCGACCAACGCCATCGAAAGTGTCAACGCCCGGATCCGCCGGGCCGTCCGCGCCCGCGGGCACTTCCCGAACGAGCAAGCCGCACTGAAATGTGTCTACCTGGCGATCATGAGTCTCGACCCGACCGGCACCGGCCGCCGCCGGTGGGCGATCCGCTGGAAACCCGCCCTCAACGCCTTCGAGATGACCTTCGAAGGCCGCCTCACGGCGGCCCGCAAGTAGCCCTCACACCCGCAGTTAAACCGTTCGTTTGACAGTCCCAGATCGAGCTTCCGGCGCCAGCGGAACGTGCCGGGCATAGTTCAGCTGAGACCTCTATCGGCGCGACTCCGCAGAACGAGACGGACGCTGGTTCGGATCGGAACAGGCTGGCCGAGCCTGTCCGGGCGAGAATTTCGCGGCCATGACGTCACCGATGCCGTGCAGCTCGATCAGTGTCGTTCCGCTGGGCGTGACGGCAGCGCTGAGCGTGGCGGTCGAGCCGGCGTGGCTCAGCCAGCAGTTCGCGGCCAGTCGCCGCAAGATGCGGGCCGACAAGGCGCGCGGCTGGACGGTGCGCAACGCGGCGGCCGCTGCCTCGGCGGTCAGCTTGCGGGGGCAAGCCGAATGGGACGAGCTGGCTCAGGACTTTGCAGGCGGTTGACCGTCTGAGTGCCGGTGCGGACCAGGTCGTCGCGGTGTTCGGTCACAGCCCGCAGCGCGGCCCGGGCTTCGTCGGCGGAGAGGGCCTTCGATCGCCCACCTCGCGGGCCACGATCTATCACCACCCGATCAACAAGTTGGAGACCTCCCTGGTGCCCACGGCTTGGCACAGAGAGGTGCCGTTCGTTGTACAGACCTCCGGAACGTCAGCCGACGACGTCGATTCGGGCGCACGTGGACGGTACGACGGTCAACGGCGTCTGAGGCGACTGCGGGCCGGTCTTGAGCACGCGGAATCGGTCCACGGGGATCTTGCTGAGGAAGATGTAGGGGTCGTCGGGCAGGAGGCCGT
>NZ_JBSGFR010000119.1:0-2155 GCF_053603475.1 Actinoplanes sp. NPDC004185
GAAGCGCAACGGTCGGACGGGACAAAGTCAGGGCGGTGTCGACATTTTTGTTGAGCCTCGCATTGGTAAACGTAAAGGAATTCAGTGCAAGCGTTACTACGAAACGAAGGTCACTGAAAAAGTTATAAATGATGAAGTGGCTGCGGCCGACACGGCTGGCTGGAGCATTGGCGAGTTAATTGTAGCGACGACGACCGCAAGTGATTCGAAGCTCGTCAAGTTTGCTCAGGATTTGACTGACGCGCGGGCGGGGTCTGGAAAGTTCAAGGTAAGCATTGAGTTTTGGGACGATATTTGTAACCACATAAAGCGTCACGCGATTCTTCAAAAGAAATACAGCCCTAACTCCCCAGGCGGTGTCTTTGATGACATGAGAAGGTCGTCGGAGGAGACTCAATCGAGGGTGGTCGAGACCAATGAGCTCATAAGTGCAGTATCATCGAAGCTCGATTCATTCATGTCGCAAGTGGGTGGGCCGGCGCTCGTCTCGTCGCTTGTAACAAACGAAAACAATACAGCATCGAGACAGTTGGACAAGGTGGCCGAACTCATTAAGGAAATGAGCTACAGCGGCGCAAGTGCGTTGCTATCGGTAATCTTTGATGAACACGCCTCATTAAATGAACGGCAGAGAGCGAAATGGTATTTGCTCTCCGGTATTGTGGATTGGCACGCGGGAGATGTCGCTGGCGCTGCACAGAAATTTGACACCGCGTATGAGATATACCCGGATGACGACCGGATTACCTCTGGAAAGATACGTGGTCTCTTGCTTTCTGACCATCTCGACGTCGCGTTTGACATCGCAGAGAAAGCGCGCTCGCGTTTTCCGGATTCAGCCCACGTATGGCTTGCTTGGGCCAATACAAAAATCGCACTGAAGCAGTTTCTTGCTGAAGCCGATGTGCCCGTCAGATTCCAAGGCAACGCCGATGCGTTGCAAATGATGGCAATCAGCTTTCACGATGCGGGGGACCGAGCGTTGTCCCTCGCTTATGCTGACCGAGCTCTACGTGCGGATGGTGCGGGCTTCTACACGTGGAGCAACGTCCTTTTTATTGCCACAGACTTCGCCAGTAAGGACCCGTTTCTGGCCTCAATGGGACTACTGCCGCCAGAGGTCGAGTGTACGTTGCGCGCCGTATGTGAATGTTTTGAGCCACGCGATGAAAAACTCTGGCGCAAGGAAATCGGCGCACTAGTATCGGACGCAGCCGCGAACCTTGCGGTTGGAAGACTACTGCTCGGGGACGCGTCGGCTTGCTTGAAGATTTGTGAGGAAGCGGAGGTATTTGGTGAGTCTTCGTTGAAGCTTGCGGCTCCGCGCATATACGCATATCACGAACTGGGCGACCTCCAGAGAGTTGTAGAGGTTGGGGCGCCTCACCTGAAAGAGATTCATATCTCGGCGCAGATGATGGTCGGCGAGTCGGCCGCCATTCTCGGAATGCCCGAGTTGGTACGGGATATCACGGAATCCCCTGCTGTGGTATCTGATTGCGACGCGGCGAAAACCGCTCAGGCATTAATGTGGATTGCACTTCGAAACAGTGGCGACAGTTCGTCAGTCGCTGAATTGCTCGATAAGCATGATTTCGAGGCGGAGACCGCGCCCATTCTACTCAACGCTGCTGTCCGAATTTATCTGGCGATTGGACGGCCGGAGAAAGCTGCGATTTTAGGAGAGAAGCTCGTCGCTTTGGTAACGACGACCTCGGCTCAGCCTGTGAAGATTCAGGCTGCCGATACGCTTACTCTGCTTGGGGACTGCAAGGCGGCGATATCGCTGCTGACATCGATTCCGAATGTCAATCTCAGTCGTGGGTTGCAAACACGCCTACTGGAGGCATACGCAAAAGGCGGTTACCGCGCGAAGGCTCGGTCCATCATGGATAGTGCTCCCGCAGATTGGTTCGAGGACGACGCCTTCGTCGGCATGGCAGTCCTGGCCGCGCAGCAGGCGAATGATTGGCACCGGTTAAAGCCACTGGCCTTGCGACAAAGGGACCGTTGTCC
The DNA here is from genome assembly GCF_053603475.1 of Actinoplanes sp. NPDC004185. NCBI lineage: Bacteria > Bacillati > Actinomycetota > Actinomycetes > Micromonosporales > Micromonosporaceae > Actinoplanes > Actinoplanes sp. NPDC004185. The sequence continues at coordinate 2,017 of NZ_JBSGFR010000119.1, forward strand.
TACCGACGCTCGCGCCTGGGAGTTTTGGTATCGCGTCGCACTCCAGACCTTGCGGCCGGCAGAAATCCGGAGCGCGTTTGGCGAGGCCCCGCTGGAACTAAGCGGTGAGCCCAAGATTATCCGCAGGGTGGCGTTGGCT
>NZ_JBSGFR010000120.1:0-2123 GCF_053603475.1 Actinoplanes sp. NPDC004185
GGACGGAGTCTTCAGCGCACGAGTGGGGTCTTTCGGTTGATAGGTGCTCACAAGGTCTGCCAATGATTTGTGCCAGGACGCCACGACCTTGAGAAAGTCGTAAACGTAAGTGTGCTTAATCTCTGTGTACGGATTTTGCTGAAGCTCAGTCAGCACCTTCAACATCGCATATTTTGGCATGAGGCCCTTGAGTGCAAACCACAGATTGACTGCGTCGTAGAGTTCCTGATTGAGTTTTGGAACGGTTTTGCCGTTGGAGGTCGAAGTCCCTCCACCGGTTCCGCCACCCGCTCCTCCGGAAGCCAGTGGAGGAGAGACGAATGGGTTGCTCAACGGCGGCAGCGGCACATTGGCGTGATTAGCACCAATTGCCTGCATCAAGGTCCGCAGCTCATGAGCACAGTGTTCGCCCATTGAGATTGCCCACTGGTGCGATGGATCAGTTTTTTCCGTTGCGAGAAATACAACCTGTACGTCCGTCAGTTCACCACAACACCCGTCGACGGTAACGCCTTCGGCAATCCGTGCGCGAGATATAGGAAGGAAGTCGTACTTGGTCAGATGTTCCTTTCTTTTCTCGTCACCACGGCAGTTCAAAGTAGGGGGTGTCCAAGGCATTTTCGTTCTCTAAATAGAAGGTACCGAGATATTGACCTGAGTGTTCGAGAATAATCTGCCGATGCCCCGCAGGACATCGATATCTTCCGAAAATTAGGGAAATATACCAATCCGTGGCTGCGTATGGGGGCGCGTCACGAAGCACACATGTTGGGGTGTCTGGATCAACATCCGCGGGCTGACCGAGTTTTAAGATCTGGCCAACTTCTGCTAGCGCTGACCGCAAGATTGTGTTCCTCGGCTGCGCGCCACTCTCCAGTCTTGCGATCTACTATCAACATACGTGTGTTGCCGCGCTTCGCGATGAGAGTGAGCCCGATCGAATCCGATTCGCTGTTCGGTTGAAACCCTGATTGATAGGCGACGATCGTCGAGAACGTGTCCGCGACGAGCTGGCGCGCCAACATTCGGGTGTCGTAGTCAAGTTGCTCGACGCCGTTCGCCAGTTCACGCCAGGGGTCTGCTGCGGCCGGCGCGACGTTCGATGCCGACGCGGCCAGATGGTGCTCAAACGAGTCGACGTAGTGGCGTTCGCTAGCGAGCTGGTTTGGGAGTTCGCGGACACGTCGCAAAACGGCTGCCGGAGCCTCACCATCATCGCCCAGCAACGCGCCCGTGACGAGGCGGAACGTCTCGCCGTCAACCTCGACAGCCTTCTCGCCGATCAGCATCCGGTTCGCCAGCAGCCGATAGATGTGGCTGGTTGCTGAGCGGCCTCTGTCGGTAATCTTGAGCCCGCGCTCGGCGAGTTCGCGCACGATCCGCACCGCACCATGCCCCTGCTTGAACATCTCGATGACGAGGCGCACTGCCACCGCTCGATCACCGGCCAGTTCGAACCCGCCGGCTTCAATTTCGCGCACCCAATGCGGGTCCTTCCCAACCCGGATCGGCGCGCGCCAAGTGCCGGATATCCAGCCTTGGCACTGCCGACGGATCGCCGCCTCCATGCGCTTGCTCTTCGTGTCCGATTTCTCGTGCGCGCGGATCATCCCCAGCAGGCTGTAAACGAGGTCCATCGGCCGCGCTTTGAGGCGCTCGCGGTTGTACTCGCGGCCGTCGCTGGCCGTCACGACCGTGATACCGGCTTTACAATCTGGGCGAGTTGCGCTTGCGCTTGCGCCTGCAGCGGCTCGGCTCGGCGCGGCTCAAGCGATCCAGACCCTCAACGATCAGTACGGACCCCCCCGGCACTTGGCCATCCTCGACGGCGCGTAGGAGCACCCCCAGCGCGCCTTGTCGCACGTGGCGCTGATGGTATGCCGACAGCCCTTCGTCCCGCAGTGATAGGGACGCATCAAGCTCCATCGCTTTGTCGGCCGCCCAACGTGCGGCGTACTCAAGCTGGCGATCGACGCTGCCGCCGGCTGCTTGTTTTGGGTCGCTGAACCGTAAATAGCTGTAAACTCTCGCTTTTGCTGCCACGCCCCACACTCCAGATGTCTCAGAAAATTTCACCGGCTCCCGCTCCGGCACCGCGTATAGGTATGGTATCCCTCGGGTGC
>NZ_JBSGFR010000121.1:0-2043 GCF_053603475.1 Actinoplanes sp. NPDC004185
GCTTGTCCTGCTCCATGGCGACGTTGGCAGTCTTATAGTTGCTCCACTGCACTTCAAGCCATTCCTTGCCCCGCACCAGGGATGCGATATCGTCTTTGAGCTGGCTGACAATACCTTCGAGGCGCTCAATGTCCCGTTCGTGTTCCCGCTGCGACCCGATCAGGCCCAGCCGTTCCCGCTCGAGGGTGACATTGCTCGAGTAGATCTCTGCCGACGTCTGTATGAGCAGTTGCATGGCGCTGGCCAGTTGCCGGGGAAACGCCGCCATGTTCTTTGCGAGCGTCGCCTCCGCCGTCGAGCGCATGTGTGCTGAATCCTTGCTCATCGACTGATCATGGAGGCGGTAATAGCCGAGTTCTCGTGGCACGAACCGTGCCGTGAATCCGGACGCGACGATCCGGATCCACAAGTCCCAATCGCAGCACCCTCCGAGCAACTTATCAAAGCCCCCTACCTTGTCGAGGGCGGACGCGCGCACCATCACGCAGACCGGCGGGAAATATCCGCCGAGCATCAGCGACGGCAAGATATTGCCGTTCAGTTCGGCTCGCGCATGCGCAACTTTATGCAGATCTGCCACTTCACCTTGCTCATCGACACGGATGATGTCGCAGTAAGCCATACCGGCATCCTTGTCGCCGATAAGCGCCTGTGACAATTCTTCGATCATCGTCGGTGCAAGCCAATCGTCAGCGTCCAGGAAGACCAGAAACTCCCCACTGCTGGCGGCAATTGCGTTATTGCGCGCGATCGCAACACCCGCATTCGCTTGCACGATCAATTTGATGCGAGGGTCACCCAATGCTCGTACGAGTTCCGCCGGATCTTCCGCGGAGCCATCGTTCACGAGCAGAACTTCGATATCATCAAATGTCTGCTTCAGTACACTCTCCAAGCATTGCCGGAGATACTTCAGCTGATTGAAAAAGGGGACAATAACCGAAACGGTAGCCATCGAGGTCCTTCAATCTGATCACGGTTGCACGGCTGTGTTCTTTGAAAAGCGAGCAATCGTCTCGCTCATGCCGTCGCGGAAGGTTGTCTTCGGCACCCAACCGAGCACCTGTTTGGTACGCGATACGTCGAGAATACTGACCGGTACGTCAAATGAGCGCGCGGCCTCGTACTTGACGCAAACCGGCGTACCGAGAATCTCGCCGATTGTCTCAACAATCTGCCTGAGCGACGTGCCTTCACCGGAGCCGATATTGAAGACGGGGTCCATGCGCCCGAACGCGGCGCTCGGGGAGTCCATTGTCGCGACGAACGCGTCCACCGCATCGTCGATATACAGGTAATCGCGAACGACCGAGCCATCGCCCCATATCTGAATGTCGAGACCGGCCAGCGCGCGCCACGCGAAGATCGACGCGGCGCCCAACTGGCCCTCGACGTTCTGCCCAGGCCCGAACGGATTGCTGACACGCAGGATGCGCGCGTCCACATTGAACTGCCGGCGATAGAGCATCGCATAGCCTTCAACCGCCGCTTTCGACGCGCCATACACGCCGAGGGGCCGCAGCGGATGCGACTCAGAGACCCGATCGGCTTCCGGTACGCCATAGACCGTTCCGCCCGACGAAGCAAAAACGAACGGAACGCCCGGGTGCCGCCGCATCGCCTCGAGCAGCGCAACGGTACCTATGACGTTGGTGGCGACGTCGTCGAGCGGCGCACCATTTGCCGTTCGCGGCACGGTCGACCACGCAAGATGGAAGACACCATCGACACCGTCAATGGCGTTGAGCCAGGTATCGATCGACGCGCCAAGCGGGCACTCGACGTCATTCGCGCAATCCATAACCCTTCTCATCGCACATCGCACGACGTGGCCATTCGCACGTAGTCGCTCGACGAGCGATCGACCGATAAATCCTGACGCACCGGTCACCAAATAAGTTTTCTTTTCCATTTACGCGCAGAAATCGCCTACCAAGCGCCGGCAACTGTAGGTGTGCCCGCAAGTGCTGTCAAACGCCGTCCAATACCTGCCCACATCGATCGATGCCTCATCGACGGCGAACCGATCCGCCAAGGCGGCCG
>NZ_JBSGFR010000122.1:0-2028 GCF_053603475.1 Actinoplanes sp. NPDC004185
AGGTGGCGGGTTCGAGTCCTGCAGCCGGCACCATATCCAGCAAGGGGTTACGCGATGTTTGCGTAGCCCCTTCGCGTTTCCAATACCCTCTCATGTTTCCAATGCGCGTCGGCGAAACGGTTTAACCGGCCGTGTGCCGCGCACGTAACGCGCCGTCACGCCCGGTCCGCTGTGACCCGCCAGGCGCTGCCCGACTTCCAATCCTTCATGGTTCGTCTTGTGCGTCACGCCGCGCGCGCGGAGATCGCGGAATGGAAACGTCGCCTTGTCGAAGCGTGAAGGCAGCTTGCCCTTCCAAAGTGGGTAGCCTTTTTGGTCGCGCAAGAGGTGGGGCGAGAGGTCGACCTTCGAACCGCGCCAGGCGAGCAGTCGCTCAAACAGCGCCGCGAGGGCGCCCGTAATCTGTACGTTGACAATGCTCCAGTCTTTTGTGTGCGGAAGAAGATGCCCGCACAATGTTGGCGCGCTGCATGCGCAGGATGTCCGAGGGGCGTTGTACGCAGAGATTGGCCAGATCCATCGCGTTGCACAGCGGTTGGTAGGGCGCGGCATAGACGGCCGCATACAGCTCGTCATCGATGAGGGCGTCCCGGCGCCCGGTCTCCTTCTTCCTGCGCACGCCGGCGCACGGGTTCGCGATTGCCATCATGCCCCACAGCCGCCCGCAGTTCAGGACCAGCGACAGCCCGGCCTTCGTGCGGTTCGCTGTCACGACGCCGCGCTTCTCTACCGTCGTGCGCCAGATCGTGGCGACGTCGCCCGGCGCGAGCGTATCGAGCTCGCGATCGCCGATGACGGCAGCGGGCCCGGACAGGAACAGGTCGTACATGCGCCGCAGCAGACTTCTGCAGCGCGGGGGCGTCAGGGCGGTTTCGGTATGTACTTCCATGTGCCTTAGTTATGCAGCATCGGCGCTTCCTGTCCTTTGTGCTCGGTTCGGTCACAATAATGGGCCGCTCACAATAGCGCCGGTCCCGAATGCTCCGAGTACTGGCCGACGATAGTCAGAATCGGCACTAAGGCCTCGCTACATAAGGCTTTGCGGCGAAACTGCCAGATTTTGCACGAAAATGACGATTACCCCTGGCCGGACACTCCTGACGCTAGACGCCGCACTCCCAATATCCGGTGACGCGAGTCCGGTAATCAACTGCGATTGGAATTATCTGGAACTATATATTTTATAGAAAGTCAATTCGTCACGTAATTGAAAATGGTTTGGTGGCGGAAGCGTCACCAAACCATTGGGGTGATATCAAAGGACTATTTCGATCGTTACGTCAATTGGATCGTAAATCCTTCCTTCGAGCCTTCAAATGATACTCCGGATTGGAGGGGGCCCGACCCATACTTCCAGATAGCATACAGTGCCTTGGTTTTGCCTTTGGCGGGATCTCCGAATCGATTGGTCGCCAAAAAAGTGCGTGCCCCTTCGGCGAATTCCGTTTTGATGCCATTGGTGACATCGATTGTCTGGTTAAGATAGCCGTAGCCAGCATATACGATTGTCACTTCGTTTACCAGTTCAGTCATTTTTAACCTCGTAAGTGATCGCGATTATCGAAAACATATCGTTATATAAAGTCCGATATCCATCTAACTTCGAAGCCTGTCGGACATCTACGTAACGATATAAGAATCGGTTAGACGCCTTTCCAAATCAATTACAAGTAATTACGCGAGTGACAAGTTGGCGGAAACGCTGAGCTCCTTTGTTTACGCAAACATGCAAACTTCATCGCGAACCGAGCGGGTAGCCATCGCTTGGATTAGGACGTGGTGGAAGGCGGCTAACGAAACCAGGGCAAAACTGCTGAAACCGCGGCGGGCAGGCGCTTCCAATTCGAACCAAAGCCCCGACAGATAAGGCTGACAAGCCGGCATAGTCTGTAGTTTTGGAAACGCGAAATACAGCTAATTCACTGTAATCGTTGATTTTTTCAAGTGCCTTGTAATCATCAGGTGGCGGGTTCGAGTCCTGCAGCCGCACCACATTGAACGAAGGGCTACGAGATCTTGTCTCGTAGC
>NZ_JBSGFR010000123.1:0-1938 GCF_053603475.1 Actinoplanes sp. NPDC004185
GCGTTGTACTTCGCAGTCGACTATGACGCCAGCAGCGCCGACATCAACGGCTGCATCACCGATTACTTCAACGGCGTCGCACAAGGGCTAGCCACAGCCGAAACGGATAACGGCTGTCCACCCTACGCGATTGGCGCTTACGGTTCGGGCAGCACATGCCTCGCACTTGCGCAAGCCGGTCTCGTCCAATACACATGGCTCGCACAGTCGCGGGGGTGGTCCGGGTACGATCCGAATCACCTCTGGTCGATTGTTCAGGGCATGCCGTCGACTGTCGGCGCCCTGTCTGTAGACCCCGATGTCGCCATCGGCAATAACTACGGCGCGATTCCGCCAGTGGGTCCCGCTCAGGTTGTGGGCATTTGATCTGATGTGACGCGGCGCGCAGCCGTCTTTGTTTGACATCCTCCGTCTAATTGAAGGCAGGAGATTCCCAAAAGGACACCCGCGGCATCCGCGCTACCCCTCCTCGCCCGCGCCCGAAGGAAGTCCCCTTCGGGAACGGACGAGGCCTGCCGCGCATCCTGATGGAAGGGGAAAGAATTGAATAAAAGATCTCCGGTAGCGCAATTGCCGCTTTGCATTTTGCTGGCGTCGCTTAGCCTTAGTGGATGTGCGATGTTCGACGGGGGATACATTACATCGCCCGTTTTGAGCCCGCCTTTAGGCGCGGGAGGAAATGGGAATTCGTCAGCGAATCTGCCGAGCGGAAAGGCGCCCCGCTCGCTCATTGATTACACGCCCGAGGAAGCGGAAGACTTCGCCATTCAGGCACAAAGAGTCGTGGCGCTATATCGGGCGGAAGCGGCCGGCGGACGCGTTTATTCAGCCTCGGGGCTGATTCCTCTATCGGCCTTCATCGCCTATAAAGGGCTCATCGGTAGCGCGACGAAAACGATCGCCGCGCTTACCGCAGGCGGCGCAGCCGTCTATGCTACTCGTAATTATCTGCTCGCCCCGCGCTACGAGCGCATTTACACGCGAGCCGAAGCAGCGATCCAGTGCGCGCGCAGTGAATATGCTGTTGCCGAGATGGCGATCGGTGCCCGACACGTACCCGACGACGTCCACGATGCAGTCGAGCAAGCATTCACCGCGGCAGACAGTGAACTCATGAAGCTGGATTCAATGGCCAAGAAGGCCAAGGTATCCATTCAACCGCTACGAGATCAACTGACCAAGGCTCGGCGAGACAAATGGGCGGCCGACGCATACTTGGAGGGCGGGTTGCGGGCGCATAAAGCGGCACTCTTCAAGGCCGTACATTTGATCATCGCGCAAGCTAATGAGCAGATCGCGGAGGATCAGCCCACCATCGCCGACGACAAAGCACTGTTCGGGTCCGCCTTCACGCTGCCAACATCGCTGCGTACCCCGTCAGCCACGCAGGCCCTGGCACTGCCGTCGGACACAAAATATGCCCGGGACACGGACACGCAAAAAACGGCGCTCCAAACTCAATGGAACGCCGCAGCTCAGGCGATAAAGACCGCGAATGACAAGGTCGTCCTGTATGTGCAGGCCGCGCAGCAGTTTCCGCCACCTCAGTCGATCGCCGGAGCGACCAACTATGGCGGCTGCGCCTACCAGCAATTGACCGGGGTTCGGCCGGCGCTCACTCAGCCGCTCACGCTCGGAGCGGCTGACGCGGACTCGAACCAGACGTTTCCCGTCACGACATCGACTCCCGCGTCGGTGGCGATTTCCGGCGGGACACCGTCGTCCTATGCCGCTGCAATCGCTGATCCGCCTACGGCAGCCGGAGCTATCGCGCCGAGCGCTAAAATCGAATTGCGCTCAGGCATCGCGTTCGTTGTGGTGACAGTCGACAGCAGCACGCCCAAGGATCGGGCTTTCAAGGTGGTTGTCACCGATGGAACCGGCACGCTGAAACAGTTCTACGTTCAGCCTAAGTGAAATCTTAGCGCGACACTTGGA
>NZ_JBSGFR010000124.1:0-1782 GCF_053603475.1 Actinoplanes sp. NPDC004185
CCCGGGTTTACCGGACCGCTTGTATGGCACACCTTTCGCGGGAAGGTTGAAATCTTCCCGGGTCAAGGCGAGCCTCCGGGGTATAACGCGAATGAATCGGACGATTACGGTTACGACGCACGGCCCGCTTACAACTACAAAATCCCGATCACCGCATACCGAGGAATCGCCTATGGCCCGACGCCGTGGATCAACCTGGACGAGAATAGCCAGATCGGCTTGAACCAGATTTATGCAGGGATTCTGTCGCCGAACGTGAAGTCGGATGACGCCCAGATCTTGTTCATGGCCAAGGCCAACCGCAAGGAATACGCCTATGTCGCGGCGAACCAGTTGTTGGGCGGTGTCAGCGACAAAAGAGTGGCCGGCATATTCGAAGCAACGGCGAAATACATCTCGGATCACGGAGACGATCCGCTCCCGCCCTGCAGCGGCTTGATCTGCTTGCCTTACGGCTCGGTCGAGGTCAAGGCGGCCTGGCGACGATTGACTGCCTCCGAGCGAGCATCCGGCCGTTTCTATACAACCCGCGTGCGTTATTACGTCAAGGGCGACGGCGCGGATACGAAGACGTACTATGTCGACGACGATTTCGGCCTCATTGGCTTGCACATTATTCAGAAAACATCATCGGCTCCGTATTTTATCTACGCAACCTTCGAACAGGCGGACAATATTCTTGATGCGGCGGGCAAGCCGGTCGAGGATATGGATGGAAAATATATTGCCAATCCGATCCCGCCGATACCGTAATATCCGAATATTGTCTCGAAAAACGCACAGCCCGGGACTCTCCAGCAATTCTCCTATTCCCCCAAAAATTTCAGCTCGCCGCCAGGCGCTCGGCTGTACTACCAGAACACCGCGCAAACCGGACTCGTAGATGGAGGTCCGATCATTGTCAATCGAAGAATCAATCAGATTCCGGATGAAATTATTGCGGTCAATAAATCTGCTCATGATGCGATTTCCATGTACTCGCAAAAGAATTTCGGTGCGAAGAATTCGGTGTGGTCGTATTACAAGCTCGTCAACGTTCAGAGCAAGCCGCTTACTGGAAAAAAACCGGGAATCGATTACAGTAACGAGGATAGGTCGGTGCAGTCGACGTATTATCAATCCAATGGCGTGATTGAAACGGATTACAATCTTCAGAAATTCAGCGGAACCTTCGTCAACTTCGACAAATTCAGTTTTCGGATTACGGATTTTTCCGATGGAACAAAGAATCAATTCAATAACGTGACGTACAACCATGACTCCGTAAATATGGGTGGATGCATGGGGTGTCATGGAAATGCACAAAAGGCTGGAACCGGGTTCAGCTTTATCCTCCTGCACGGAAGCGTGCCGATGCCGGACCAGGCAGGCCAGCCTGTAACGAAGGAACAGATCGCGCGCTTCACCAAATATTTCTCGAAATGAGATTGCTGTAGTCGTCGACGAGATTTTAAGGGGTTGTGTCTAATAATGAGGCCGTTCAGTTCGCGTTACTCGGCGGTACCCGTATGCGATATTTTTCGGCTTCGAATCGAATGGTCGCGCCATGCGAATGGGGGTGGGTGTGAATATACACAGAGAGCGGCATCGCTATTTTCAGACGACCGTGTCGGCATCGATTTTCCTCGGCTTATGCTGTTTGGCGATGAATGTTGATGTGGCCGAAGGGGCAACTGATGCTGTGTTGCAGGCCGCGAGGGATTGCGACACACCAACGACCCCCTTTTGCGACGCACTGATGGAACCCATTGCCGGGTGGAACGGACATGTTTTCAAGCTATC
>NZ_JBSGFR010000125.1:0-1761 GCF_053603475.1 Actinoplanes sp. NPDC004185
GCCGATTGCGGCCGCTCAACCGGCCACTCCGTCAGCCCCGGTCCCGGTGCAGCCAAAACGCTTGCGTCTGTATGAAGGGCGCCCGCTAAATTTTGAAGACTCGAAAAAAGACGAGGCGCGACGGATTCTGCATCGCCGAGACCCGGCTACCGGAAAAATAAGGGGGCCGAGTGAAGCTCAGGAAGAACTGATATTTGCGCGTGAACGCGGGGTATCTGTACTGGCCGGCGCTGGTTCTGGCAAGTCAACTTCCTTGGTGTCGCGTCTGCTTTTCATGAGGCATCAGCTTGACATCCGGTACTCGCAGATTTCGGTGTTCACGTTTACGCGAAAATCACGCGCTGACTTCATCAAAAAGCTCATTGAAGAGTCGAGTAACTGGCCGAGGCCAATAGGAGAGAAGCTTGCTCAACGCCTGGTGAGAACTTTCCATTCCAAAGCATTGGCGATGGCCCGAGGTGCTATGGACCCGAACACGCGCATATTTGAGTTCCTCGGCGCACCAGTCAAGGCGCGTAGCGGCAAGGCGTCGCCGACGCTCGCTGACATCGAGGCCGAATTGGACGGGGACCCTGTGTTAGCGGAGTTGTCTGAAAACGAATCAGAAGCAAATCAGCTATTGAACCTGTTCTCCTCGGACCTAACAATAGAGCAGGCCGAGTTTCTGGACGGTGTCTACCGCCGCTCCTTTGCATCGAGCGAGCCATTTCGTGTAGCAATCAAAAAAATTCTCGAAGCATCCATCCAGCCGATGGCCCCTCGGAGCCCAGACGACGCTGAAGTTCAGGAGGCGAAGGAAAAAGTCGAATCGCTTATCCGGCTCGATAAATTGCATATCGACCTTGTGACTAACGATTGGAAAAAACGAAAGCTCTGGCCTATAGCTGGTGTGAGCGAGGTCGACAACAATGGCAAACCGTTCGAGCTTGCAGCCTACGGCTCCTTGTTTCAGGCGAATGGTTACGTTCCGCGTCTGAATGCATACGTAGTACTCGGTGTTCACAAGGACATTAAAGGTACTCTTCTGCGGAGCAAGCCTACTCACAAAGGATGGGCCGCCGGCAGCATGGAGTGGAACAAGGTGCAGGTTCTGCTCGGCTTTTGCGACAAATCTATTCTTTATATACGGCACGCTTGGCAACTCCAGAATCTGGCCAAGTTGCTGGCGCTCGACACAGGTAGAGCGTCAACCGATGCGCCGAAGTTCCAGACCGTCCCGCCAGGCGACTACAAGACGGCGGCAATCGACGAGGCGTTGTATCAATTCGGTACATTTGCCGAGAATCTCGCATTGGACCCACGAAGAATTAAAAATGCCGAAGGGTTGACTCCTGACTCAGTTGAACACCATTTCGCGTCCGCAGTTTCCATTTTCTTTGAAGAGCTCTATCGGACATTCAAGACGGAAGGCGTCGTCTCGTTCAATCGACTCTTCTCACAGCTGTCTACCTCAGGAGACTGGTTCGACAAGGTGAACGGCGGTTCTCTCCTGACTATGAAGCATTTGCTCATAGATGAATTTCAGGATATCTCGCCCGTTATTGTGAAGTTTGTTGTCGCTATGCACGAGCGACTTCGAGCGGTATCCCGTGACTCCGACGCTCCGTCGGTAATGTGCGTTGGGGACGATTGGCAGTCCATCTATGGGTGGCGCGGTAGTTCTCCACAGTTTTTCCTGCATTTCCCTCGGTATTTCAAGGGAGCACGCGACCAGACGTACCGCCTTAGAGATAACTATCGGTCGTCGGCGTATGTCGTCTC
>NZ_JBSGFR010000126.1:0-1683 GCF_053603475.1 Actinoplanes sp. NPDC004185
CTGACATCGGCGTCACGACGATCACGTGACGACACGAATTCCAGATCGTCGAGCACGATGCGTTTCGCGACGCGAAAACCGGCCCGATCCAGGCTAAGGATGCGGGCGGCGCCCGTCGCACCGGCCACACGATCCGTCTCGGCGCCGTTCTGCACGATATCGGCCCAGCGTGCGTCGTAGGCGTTCCGCAGCGGCGCGGCGAGCTCGACGGAGTCGGCGCTGACTTTCGCCACCACGTTCCGCTCAAAATATCGAATCGACGGCGGATAGCCCTGCGAGTCCTGGTTGAAGCCATAGACCAATACCGGCATGCCCGCGCGATACTTCGATGCGGCACCGGCGCTCGACAACCGAACATGGGATGCGCCGGCGGCTACCGATCCGATACGGTCGCCGTTCACAAACTCTCCGAAGCCGGGTATCGAGCCGGCGTGATCAAGAAAGTAGTCCTGGTTGACAATGAGCGGCACGCGTTCGGTCGTCGATTGCGAAGTCCCGACGTTGCACAATTGCGTGCCTCTTCCGCCTCGTACGTGCACGTCCGCGACGCCTTGCAGCCACCTTCCGGTCAGGATATTCAGCCTCCCGTCCGGCAAGATGAGATCGAAGGCAGCGTCTGCGCCCCGCATCTTCTCGCGAATCGTCAATAGTCCGCGGGAGTTCTGTTCCGCGGATGCATCTGCCGATACGCCATATGCTGCGGCTTCGATCACTTCACGGGCCGATGGCGCCGGGCCCCGGTCGAATGTACCTGCGTCACTTGGAAACGCTTCGGCACCCGCGGCGGAGGCAATCAGCTTCAGGAACGCGCGTCTGGATTGCTTCACGATGTCGACTCCGGTATGGGATTCGTGGTCATGCCCGGAACGACTCGCCGGCGCGACGCTTCTCGCGATTCATACCGATCGTTCGCGTCATGCCACCGAACCGACCGTACCCGAACGTACCGAGCCCGTATTGGCCGCCGGCGCCTGGATCCGTGCCATCCTGATCTTGCCGGCGGTCACCAGAATATAAACGGCGACGAACGAGAACCCGAAGAAATATGCCATCGGCACGCCGCCATCGCGAAACAGCGTCGAGATGTAGCCGTTGAAAATCCAGTACGACGCAAACAGTTTCGGGCTCGCCGTCCACGTGACGCGGTGATGAAACCGGTACAGGAACAGGCCAACCATGAACATTCCGCCCACCAGTGACGGGAATCCGAATATCGAATACAGATCCGCATGCAACGACCAGGTCAGCGCAAAGAAATTCCCGTATTTCAACAGGTTGATCCTTTGCGTCGTCGTCGGCTTGTCAGGCCAGATCGCGCGGGGGATTGGCCATACGAGCAGCCGCAGGTACTGCGTTCCCCAGTTGAACCCCGTTCTTTCCGGTACCAGCTCGTAAATTGCCGACGACACGTCGAACTCCTGGAAGTCGCTCGTTCCGGCGCCGACCGCTCGTGACTTCTGGTACCGATCCACGATCTCCGAAATGCTCGTGTCGCCGGTCAGCATCTTTCGTTCCGCGAGACGATCCGACCCGACGACATCGAATACGAGGATCAGGCAAACGCCGATAATGATCGTCTTCATTGCGAAGCTGCGGCGACCACGCCGCATCAACCCGATGGTCAATGCGCTCAGCACGACGATGACGAACGACAGCCGCTGCGCGCCAACCAGTATGCGCAAC
>NZ_JBSGFR010000127.1:0-1636 GCF_053603475.1 Actinoplanes sp. NPDC004185
CGGGGAACTGGATGTTGCACGAGATGGTCACGTTCACGACGCAGCTGTTCGAGAAGATCCCGACGCTGGTCGGCTGACCTCCCGCAGCATCGAAAAAGGGCCGCCCATCGGGCGGCCCTTTTCGTGTGTCCGGGATCAACCCACCTTCACCAGGTACGCGTCCAGCGCCGCGTAGCTCTGGTTCGCCCCGGCCTCCATGCCCGACTGCAGCATGCCGTCCCGGTCCTCCTGCGAGTCGAAGGTGCTCGACGCGGTCACCGTGGTCCTGCCGCCCTCCTCGGTGAAGACGAACTTCTCCACCAGCACGTGGCCGGCCATCGGCTCGTACTCGAACGTCCAGGTGTAGGAGTCGGGTGCTGAGATCTCCCGGAACTCGCCGCGGAAGGCGTGCTCCTTGCCGTCGGCCGTCTCCACGAAGCGCCACTTGCCGCCGACCCGGAAGTCGATCGACACGTCGAGCGGGTTGCCCCGGCCCCACCAGTGCCGCAGATGCTCGGCCTCGGTGTGCGCGGCGAAGACGAGCTCCTTGGGGGCGTCGAACGTGCGGCTCATGACCAGTTCGGTCGGGGTCGGGGTGCTGACGGTGACGGTGCTCATGACTGCTCCTTCTGCAGGTCGTCCAGGTATCCGCCGAGCGTGTCGTAGCGCTCTTCCCAGAGGCGCCGGTACTGCTCGACCCAGCCCGCGATGTCGCGCAGCGGGGCGGGTTCGATCCGGCAGCGCCGCCATTGGGCCTCGCGGGTCCGGGCGATCAGGCCGGCGCGCTCGAGCACGTTCAGGTGCTTCGAGATCGCCTGCAGGCTGATCGGGAAGGGCTCCGCGAGTTCGTTGACCGTCGCCTCGCCGCGGGCCAGCCGGGCGAGGATCGCCCTGCGGGTCGGATCGGCGAGGGCGGCGAAGACGCCGCTGATCGGGTCGGCCGTCGTCATGCTCAACCACCTGGCTTATCAACTAGTCGGTTAATCAACCGATAGGTTGAGAGTACCGCCGGGCGCGGTGATGTCAAGAAGCGAAAGCGACGATCTCGCGCAGGCCGGGGGAGTAGCCGTCGGTGGTGTCCACCGTCAGCGCCGGCACCGGCAGGCTGATCGGCTCCCAGGTCGCCTCGCCCGCGTCCATCCGGCGCAGGAGACCGGCGTCGTCGTGGGCCGCCCGGTTCGCCGTGGTCCGCAGGCGGTCGGTGATCCGGGTGCGGGCGGTCGACGGCGTGACCGCGCAGCGCACGACCCGGATCCGGGCCAGGCCGGTCAGCGGGACCAGCCCGGGCTGCCACAGCCTGTCCTGGAACGCCGCCTCGGCCACCGTCATCACGCCGGCCCGCACCAGCAGGGTCAGGACGTCGAAGAAGGTCGCCAGGGTGTGCAGCATGCCGGGATCGGGCGTGCCGGCCCGCACCACACCCTCGCGGATCTCGTCGCGGCAGATCGCCGGGCAGCCGAGCTCGCGGGCCAGCGCGTGCGCGAGGGTGGTCTTGCCGCTGCCGGGCGGCCCGCTGACCACGACCAGGACGGGCCCGGCCGGCTCAGTCAACGATCGGCCACCACGACGCGGATGGCCGTGGTCAGCTGGATGCTCCCGTCGTCGGCCCGGGCGCCCGCCAGCTCGGCCTCGGCCGCGGCGGTCGCGGCGGCCAGCC
>NZ_JBSGFR010000128.1:0-1524 GCF_053603475.1 Actinoplanes sp. NPDC004185
CGCAACAGCACGAATGCACCGATCCCTGCAGCCATCGGCGGCGTCACGCCATAAGCGAGGATCAGGATCAGCAGCGCGGCCGGAATGAATTCCGCAAACGCCATCAGATAGCCGGACACCCCCACCAGGCGTTGGCCGCCATTCGAATCGACCTGCACCTCGAACGACTGGACCGAGTCGATACCGGCAGTCCCGTACGCGACATGCGTCGAATACAAGCCGAGCGCGACGAGCACGATCAGGGCCGCGAAAAATCGTACCTTGTCGGTGATGACGAGGCGGGTCGGTGGAATCCTGAGCTGCCGAAGATTGCGCGGCTCCACAAGTGCCGGCAGGATAACCGCGGCGAGCAGCGCGCAGTTGATATTGAGGCACGTCAGCCAGAGCGTTCCGTCCGATGGAGTCAACCCGATCGTGTTCCACAGCAGGGATCTGCCGATCAGGTAAATGTTGATCGGGCGTATGACGTATCCCAGGAAGTGATAGATCAGGTACAGAAAGATCGGATGATAAATGGGCATGCGCATCGCCAGCACGAACGCGAAGCAGATGCCCCAGCACAACAGATTGATTACCGCGATATAGCCTATGATTTCCATGTCATCCCTTCGCCTGTCGGATACTCAATCGATGACGCAGGGCGGCTGGTCGCGAAGCCCTATCAGCCAGCCATAAACGTCGGCCATTTGCGTGGCAACCACATTCCACGTGAAATGACTTTCGACCAGCGATCTCGCCACATTGCCCATTGCCACGAGCCGTGCATCGTCGATGGCATGCAGGTCGCCAAGGAATGCGCGCAGTCCCTCGACCGAATTGAGAATCTCGAATGCGGCGTGTCGGGAAAATCCGATCGACAGATTGCATTCGCGCGTCAGCGCGACGGGTTTCCGGAACGACCATGCCTCGAGCGGCACCATCGGCAGGCCTTCGCTGAACGACGGCAGGATCACGCAATCGCAGGCCGCGTAGGTTTTTTCCTTGTCCTGGCCGAATTGCGGACCGATGAAATGGACCCCGTCGCCGTTCACGCCCTCGCTGACCATGCCGCGCAATTTATCGACGTAGGAAGGATCCCCCCAACCACCGACGATCAGGTTCCAGCGCGCATTGATCGAATCCGTCATGACGCACCCCTTCCAGGCGCTCAGCAGATTCTCCACGCCCTTCTTGGGATGCAACCGCCCGAAATAAAGCAGCAGTTTCCGGGATGCCAGTTCGCCGGTCCACCAGGACGGCAACCCGGGATTGTCCAGCTCCGGAATCGTCACACCGTTATGCACGATGGCGATCGGCTGTTTCAGACCCACGGCCCGGATCGCATCCGCCTCCTCGCGATTCAGTGCATGAAAGCACGCGGCGCGATTCAAATGGCTGTGTTCATAGGCCGCGAGCGCGACCCACTTCTTCAGTTTCGAACGCTTCATGATCCATGGATCGAGCATGCCGTGCGGCGAGATGATGTAGGGCTTGCGTCGACGCCGATGCCACGCGACGACATCCGCCGAAGGGTGCATCCAGATT
>NZ_JBSGFR010000129.1:0-1459 GCF_053603475.1 Actinoplanes sp. NPDC004185
GTATGAAGTTCTGCTTGGTCGCTGAACCACTTACCGGAGACCTCTTCGTCTATCGATCACCGCCACGCCGCAACCTCAGCCACCGCCCGACATTAGGGTCTGCTGCACCGATAGGTGACATCTGAGATGGCTTGCCGTGACGGCGGGCTGGAAGGATGTTGCTGTGCCCAAGCCCTACCCCCGTGAGTTCCGCGACGACGTCGTGCGGGTCGCTCGTGACCGCGAGCCCGGTGTGACGGTCGAGCAGATCGCCAAGGACTTCGGGGTCCATCCGATGACGTTGTTCAAGTGGCTGCGCCAGGCCGACACCGACGCCGGCGTCAAGCCCGGCGTGAGCGGCAGCGAGGCGGCGGAACTGCGCGAGCTGCGGCGCCGGAACAAAATGCTGGAGCAGGAGAACGAGGTCCTGCGCCGGGCCGCGGCGTATCTGTCACAGGCGAACCTGCCGGGAAAAGGCTCTACCCGCTCGTGAACGAGCTCGCCGCCGGCGGTATCCCCGTCGCGGTGACGTGCCGGGTGCTGAACACCGCTCGACAGCCCTACTACCGGTGGCTCGCCCACCCGGTCACCGACGCTGACCTGGCCCAGGCGTATCGGGCGGACGCGTTGTTCGACGCCCATCGTGACGACCCGGAGTTCGGCTACCGGTTCCTGGCCGACGAAGCCCGCGCCGCCGGACAGGCGATGGTGGAACGGACTGCGTGGAAGATCTGCTCCGGCATGGGCTGGTTCAGCGCGTTCAACCGCAAACGACGCCGCGGCAAGGGCGGCAGGCCGGGCCCGCCGGTCCACGACGACCTCGTCCAACGCGACTTCACCGCCGCCGGGCCGAATCGGTTGTGGCTGGCCGACATCACCGAACACCGCACCGGTGAGGGCAACCTGTATCTGTGCGCGATCAAGGACGTGTGGTCCAACCGGATCGTCGGCTACTCCATCGACTCGCGCATGAAGTCGCGGCTGGCGGTCAACGCCCTGCACAACGCCGTCGCCCGCCGCGGTGACGTGGCCGGCTGCGTGCTGCACACCGACCGCGGGTCGCAATTTCGATCAAGAAAGCTCGTCCGCGCTCTGAACCAGCACCACATGATCGGGTCGATGGGACGCGTCGGCGCCGCCGGCGACAACGCCGCCATGGAATCGTTCTTCGGCCTGCTACAGAACAACGTCCTCGACCGCCGCACCTGGACCACCCGGCAGCAGCTGAGGACCGCGATCGTGACCTGGATCGAACGGACCTACCACCGCCGCCGACGCCAACGATCCCTGGCCCGGTTGACCCCTATCGAGTACGAAACCATCATGACCCCACCGGCCAGTCAGGCCGCGTGACTAGAACTGTCACCTATCGGTGCAGCAGACCCCTTCGTAGCGGACGGCGAGTTTGTCGAACCTGGTGGCCACGGCTCGGTGACGTTTGAGACGGTTGATGCCGCACTCGACGGCGTGGCGTTGCCGG
>NZ_JBSGFR010000130.1:0-1410 GCF_053603475.1 Actinoplanes sp. NPDC004185
ACACGAATGACCCGGACGACACACGAGTGGACGAGCCGAGGCTGAAGACCCAGCCTCGCGAATATCCCGTCCTTCAGAGAGTAGCGGAAATCACGGCAGAGTACATCCGCGAATACCGGGCACAAATCCCGAATGCGGCCGACAGCGAATACCTCTTCCTTGAGACCGTAGACGGCAATCCGCTGTCCAAGCGGACAATCAACGCCATTTTTCAGAAGCTGCAACATGCCGTCCCTGGACTCACGCCACACATTCTTCGTCACACGAACACCGAGAGACTGGTGAGAGATGCCAAGGCCCTTGGCTTGGCGGAGGAGGAAATGCTGCGAACCATCATGTATCTGAACGGTTGGCTCTCTAACAATGTTGCGACATATACGGCGAGGGAGCGCGAGGAAACCGCGCGAACCGTTGCCACCGCCCGACAAGCAAACTTCTTCGCAAAATGAACAATAACGCAGACTTTCTTGACGTCTACGGCAACCCGGTTGTAGTCGAACCTCATCGATGGACCATCGTTACATCGGTAGGAATCCGCAGACTACCGTGGACTTCGATTGACAGCGTTGGAGAGCCCTTGGCCTCGACTATCAGGGAGTACATCGGGAACCGCTTAACGACCGAATCACCAATCGACGCGCTGAACTGCCACACGAACCTGTCGGGTTTTGCTCGGTTCTGCAAAAGCAAACCAACGGCTCCGATGCACGCATCGGCGCTCGGGTATCTATCCCACCTGACCGCGCAAGGCAGGCGTTGGGAGTGGGCGCGGACCCGAGGCTACTACCGCTTCTTTGCCGAACGCTCCCACCCCGGCTTCGACCGTCAGGCGTTAACAACGATAAATCGAGTCGTGGTCGGTGGAAATCGAAAGGGCGGACCGGTCAGAGATGGTCATCCTCTTACAGGACCGCTCACTCGTGAAGAGTCCCTTTTGTGGAGGAATGCAATCCTCAGCGACGACGACGACACATACGAAGCAGTCCGAGAGCGAGGAGTCGCGATGCTGACGACCATCCTCGGGTTGCGCCCGACTAGCATCATCCATTTGATGGAATCCGACCTGGTTCGGGATGTCGTCATCGACGATATGCCGTTCGCGTTCGCCCTTGACATCGCACGCGCCAAAAAGCGGGCAGCCCCGAGGAAGCTCCTCCGACGCATAGGAATTCATCCTCAGTTGGCGGACATTCTTCATACGCTCATTCAGTTCAACCACAACAGGCACCCCGAGCCTACCTCTGCGGCGGACCGCCCGCTCTTCTACGCGCCGAAGGGCAATCAAGACTTCGGCGCGGCAGGATGGAGCGAAAGCTCAGTGGGTATAGCTGCCATACTGCAGCGCGCCACCAAACGTTACGGCGTCATATCGCCACGGACGCAACGCCCACTCAAGGTCTTCGCAACGCG
>NZ_JBSGFR010000131.1:0-1348 GCF_053603475.1 Actinoplanes sp. NPDC004185
GGCTGCGCGCCCTGATCGGTACGGGGGAACAACGATGAGCACGCGGACAAAGGTGATCACCGGCCTGGCGCTGCTGGTCGCGTTCTGGGCGGCATCGCGATCGGCATCGCCACGATGATCGTGGTGACCGGCATCCCGGCGTCCAGCCAGGCCGCCCTGGTCGACCAGCTCAGCGCCCTGGGCACCAACACGCTGCAGGCAATGGCGCTGCCCGACGTCGACCCGCCGGCCCCGTTGCCGGAGTCGGCGGTGGCCATGGTCCGCCGGATCGGCCCGGTCACCGGCGCGAGCGCGGTCGCCAACACCCACACCGTGGTACGCCGCAACGACCGCACCGACCCGAGGGACGGCTCCGGCCTGACCGTGCTGGCCACCCGGACCGACCTGCTGCCCATCATCAACGCGCGGATCCGGTCGGGCGCCTGGCTGACCGCGGTCACCGAGAAGTTCCCGGCCGTGGTGCTCGGCTCGGTCGCCGCCGACCGGCTCGGCATCACCGGGCTGCCCGCCGGCGCGCCGTCGCCCCAGGTGATGATCGCCGACCGGAGGTTCACCGTGGTCGGCATCCTGGCCACCACACCGCTGACCCCCGACATCGACCGCTCGGTGCTGGTCGGCTGGCCGTCGGCGAAGTCCGAGCTCGCCTTCGACGGCCATCCGACCGTGCTCTACGTGCGCAGCGACGAGTCGCAGATCGAGGCCGTCCGTGACGTCCTGCCCGAGACCATCTCGGCCGAGCGGCCCGGCGCCGTGATGATCACCCGGCCGTCCGACGCGCTGGCCGCCAAGCGGGCCACCGAACGCAGCTTCTCGGTGCTGTTCCTGGCCCTGGCCGGGGTGGCGCTGGTGGTCGGCGGCATCGGGGTGGCCAACACGATGGTCGTCTCGGTGCTGGAACGGCGCTCCGAGATCGGCCTGCGGCGGGCGCTGGGCGCGACCCGCGGCCAGATCCGCGGCCAGTTCCTCACCGAGTCGGTGGTGCTGGCCACGGTGGGCGGCCTGGCCGGTACGGTCCTGGGCCTGCTCGCCACCATGGGGTACGCGGCCTGGCAGGACTGGCCGCTGGTGGTCCCGGCCCGCTCGGCGATGCTCGGGATCGGCGGGGCGATCGTCGTCGGCGTGCTGGCGGGCGTCTATCCCTGCGTACGGGCGTCGCGCCTGACCCCGACGCAAGCGCTCGCCACCGTCTGAACGCTCCGGGGCGGCGGCCGGGTTCCGGCCGCCCCCCCCGCCCCGTGACGTCTTCAGCGTGGCCGCGGCCTGACGCGCCCACAAGATAGGAAGAGCGTGGGGTAGGGAAAGAGTGTCGCGGAAGATGTGTAAAAAAACGTTGTCGCCGTATAAATAA
>NZ_JBSGFR010000132.1:0-1259 GCF_053603475.1 Actinoplanes sp. NPDC004185
CCAGAGTCGGCAGAGGCCCTTCGTACGGACCTAAGTGGCTCAACCAGCTTTCGATACGAGAATTGATAAATCAATTCGACAAAAAAATCCATTATCAATTAATTGATAACAAGAACATCTCGCACATTCTTTTCAATTACTCGCCGATTGAATTGCGAGGTTTTCACCCATAACTCTTGAAAAATTATATTTCCGTGATACGATGCGCTCGTTTGACATGAAGTGCACTATCGACGAAAGAGGAACGAAACAAGCATGAAAGCATAAACTGTTAGCACGTCACGGGACATCCCGTTAGCGCCCCAAAAAACAAGGGCGCTAACGGGATGTCCCCGAGAGCGCCCTTGCGCCGACAGTCCATAGGACCGACGACCTGGAAACCGCAGTGTCCTATGAAACTACCCCGGTGTCAAGGCTGGTGTTGCTCGCCCCTCATTTTTGAAGGGCGAGCAGATATTACTCGACCGGAACAATAGGACTCTGCAATGAGAGGCCCCGACCAATCACGCCTGCATTATCCCGCCCAATATTCTCATCCATCGAGCGCCCCTTCGACCAATACCAAACGACGGTATTTGGTTAAAAGCATAATCCTTTCTCGCGGGGTTAATCGAGGAGAGCGGATATCAATATTCCTGGACAGAACTACCCGCATCCCCGTGACCCTGCCCAATGAGCACATGCTTTGCGGGAAGCGATTAATGCTGGCACCAAACAGTTATTATCGGGCGCTCTCCGCTATTGGTTTTGGTTACGAATGGGCTACCCGTCACAATATACCTCTGGCCGAGCGGTTACTCGGAGGCGTCGGCCTTGCTCCAGCGGAAGTGCAATCGTTATTTGCACACGTCAGACAATGCCAAAAGTCGGGGCGACCCGAAAAATCTATTGTGGGCAAGTCGGAACAAAGAGCTCGCATGACAGCCTTCCGCGAATTCGTGACTAGCGCGATGCGTGATGCCGCGTTCAATCTGAACCCGCAAAGGGATGCAGAGAAATTGAACGCACTTCAGAGTCGGATTGACGCCGTAGAAGTGCTGTTTGCGCAAAACACACCCAAGAGGGAAACATCGGCGGTGAAAAAAGGGCTCACAAAAGACTCCCTCGACGTGTTGGTGCTAGTAATTTCGCCGGAAGGTCCACGAAACCCCTGGAAGAAAAAGCTCGTTAGGCATCGAAATTTCGTGCTTGTTCTTCTATACCTTGTCACCGGTGGCCGGCGAGGAGATGTTGCGAAGCTGAAACTCGAGGACGTCGTC
>NZ_JBSGFR010000133.1:0-1249 GCF_053603475.1 Actinoplanes sp. NPDC004185
CCACGATCAAGATCGGAAGCTATGCCGTGATTTCGCAAGGCGCGCACCTCTGCGCCGGCTCGCACGATATCCATTCCGCTAATTTCCAGCTCGTGACGCGTCCGATTGCAGTGGGTGATCACGCATGGGTCTGTGCCGAGGCTTTTCTCGCGCCCGGTGCGGTCGTACCCGAGGGGGCCGTGGTGGGGGCGAGGGCCGTTGTTTCGCGGCCGCTCGAAGAGCCGTGGGCGGTGTATGCCGGTATGCCTGCCCGCCGAATCAACTCGCGCGTGCGCAGAGGGGTGCAATGACTTACGGATTCTCGGTCCTGATCCTGACGAAGAACGAGGAAGCGGACCTGCCGGGATGCCTGAAGAGTATCGATGGCGTGGATGACATCTGGGTCCTCGACTCGATCAGCGAAGACAACACCGTGCAGATCGCGAACGCGTTCGGCGCGCATGTCGTGGCGCGGGAATTCGACGGTTTCGCCGCGCAACGTAACCACGCGTTACGGAATTTCGGCTTCAGGCACGAATGGCTGTTGATCCTGGATGCGGATGAGCGACCGTCGCCGGAACTGCTGGATGAACTCCGCCGCTTTGCTTCCGATGCGCCCGACGAAATCGGGGCAGCCAGGATGCGGCGTAGAGACTACTTCCTGGGTCGCTGGTTGAAGCATGCGCAAATCTCGCCATACTTCATTCGGTTCGTGCGTCCGTCGCGCGTGCATTACGAACGCGAAGTCAACGAGGTTCTGATCGTCGACGGCGAAATTCATGAACTGGCCGGCCCGCTGGATCACTTTCCTTTCTCGAAAGGCATGGCTCACTGGATCGGCAAGCACAACGTCTATTCGTCGATGGAAGCAGGCGAGTTGCTGCGCCGGCGGCAGGCCGATTTTTCGATCACCAAGGCGCTTTTCGCTCGCGACTTCAATGTTCGACGATTTCATCAGAAGGCGCTGTTCTACAGGATGCCGTGTCGGCCGGTGTTCAAGTTTTTCTACATGATGGCCGTTCGCCGGTCGTTTCTAGACGGGCGCGCAGGGTGGCACTACACATTCCTGCAATGCGTCTACGAATATTTGATATCGGTAAAAGCCGTCGAACTTCAGCGGTCCGACGGCCGTCGTTGAACATCCTGCAGCGTGGTGAACCGGAAGACGGATACCGTGAGCGGCCGGCGGCAGGGTGGCCGGCTGCCGGGGCGGCGCGGGCTGGACCGTCGTTTCCGTCCACGCCCTCAGGTACCGGGCGGCGTTCGACAC
>NZ_JBSGFR010000134.1:0-1208 GCF_053603475.1 Actinoplanes sp. NPDC004185
GCGCGACGGAACATGATCCGGCGCTCGAGCTGTTGCGTGATCGAGTCAGCGATCAGCTGAGCATCGGTTTCCGGCTTGCGGATTTCTTCGATGTTGACGTGAACCGGCACGCCCATGCGGCGTTGCAGTTCCGTCTTCAGCTGTTCGATATCCTCGCCCTTCTTGCCGATGACCACGCCCGGACGCGAGCTGTAAATCGTGATGCGCGCGTTCTTCGCCGGACGCTCGATGACCACCCGACCGACCGAAGCGTTCTTCAGCTTCTTCTTCAGGTATTCACGAACACCGATGTCTTCCTGCAGCATCGCCGCGAAATTGTTGTTGTTCGCGTACCAACGCGAAGCCCAATTGCGGCTGACAGCCAGGCGGAAGCCAGTCGGATGAATTTTCTGTCCCATCGTATGGCTCCTTAATTCCCGACCGTCACAGTGATGTGACAGGATTGCTTCTCGATGCGGTTACCGCGGCCCTTGGCGCGCGCGGTGAAACGCTTGAGCGATGCAGCCTTGTCGACGTAGATGCTCTTGATCTTGAGCTCGTCGATATCAGCGCCTTCGTTGTGCTCCGCATTCGCGATTGCCGACAGCACAACCTTCTTCACGATGCCAGCCGCCTTCTTCGGCGAGAACGTCAGAACGTTCAGCGCCTTGTCGACCGGCAAACCGCGGATCTGGTCAGCCACAAGGCGCGTTTTCTGCGCCGAGATGCGGGCACCGCGATGAATTGCTTTCACTTCCATCTTGATTGCCCCTTATTTCTTGGCCTTCTTGTCGGCTGCGTGACCCTTGAACGTACGGGTCAGTGCGAACTCGCCAAGCTTGTGGCCGACCATGTTTTCCGAGATGTACACCGGAACGTGTTGACGGCCGTTGTGAACAGCGATCGTCAGGCCGATGAAATCCGGCAGAATCGTCGAGCGACGCGACCAGGTCTTGATCGGCTTTTTGTCGCGCGAAGCTGCAGCCGCCTCAACTTTCTTCAGCAAATGGGCGTCGCAGAACGGACCTTTTTTAACAGAACGTGCCATTGCCTACTCCTTAACGCTTGTGACGGCGCTGGACGATCATCGTCGTCGTGCGCTTGTTGCTACGGGTGCGATAACCCTTAGCCGGCGTACCCCACGGGCTAACCGGATCGCGACCTGCAGCCGTCTTGCCCTCACCACCACCGTGCGGGTGATCAACCGGGTTCATCGCAACGCCACGCAC
>NZ_JBSGFR010000135.1:0-1173 GCF_053603475.1 Actinoplanes sp. NPDC004185
GTCGATCGTACTCATATTCGCGTTACAAGCGGGGACGATAACTTTTACGGCAAGAGATGCGATGCCAGCCTGAGTCATTGCGTCATTTGCCTCCAATCTCTCCTCGAAACTAGGGAAGACCAAGATTGGAGGTACCGAAAGTCGTGCGTCCACCAGTGGACGAAGTTGCAGAATACAAAATAACGCGATAGCTAGTTGTAAGTGCAACGCATTGAGGTGAAGGTTTTCTGCAAAAAAAGGCCAAACCGGATCGGGTATCAATTGGGTGTCGCAATACAGACCAGCGATCCGAGTTGCCGAAAGTGCTGACGGCCCGTAGCGCCGCTGACCGCCCGATACCACTTTAATACCACCAAGTGATTTTCCGGCACGAAACATTGACGCTGAATTTTCGCGGTAGAACTGTTCTAGTTCACCAGCTGCCGCATTGATTTCGTCAAAATGGGCTATGTTGCCATCTCCGAACCGTGCCAGCATTCGCAGTTTAATTTCCTGCTCTGAACCGACCTTGCCGGACGGCACACCCGTCAGCGCTACAAAGAGCTCTTCGTAGAGTCGAAACAGCATGCACTGGGCGTCAAGAATTGGAAGAGGTGATTCATTGTCTACCTTTTCTTCCGCTTGTTCCAGATGAGTCAACGCCAGGGCAGTGGCTCGAATAATCGCCAGCACGTCTGGTGTTAGCTTTGAAATATTAAGGAGTCCGGTAATACCTCTCGGTAAAACGCGTAGCTGGTCAGCCCAGAACCTATCTTGTGGACGCAACTTCAGTTTTCCCGATTCCAACGCATCGAGAACCTTCTCTGCTTTCTGAGCGGAATCGATCCCTCTATCAATATCCATATACTCTTCTCCTAGACGCGTGTTGATCCATTGTGCTCGAGCCGAGACGTCAAAAACCAAGGACGCGAAACAGGGGGGGGCTTGGCCGTCCAGTTACCACGGCGGGTACGGCCGCTCGACGCCCCCATGCTCAACAATCCGGCACATTGCTGACGTAGAACTCAGCCCGTCTCAATGTCAGAGGGCCGAGCACTTGCCATCCCGATCGACTGCTCCAATGGCCCGTGTACCTTGCGGATTCAACCCGTCGATGCAACGAATTGATGAAATCTCTCAGCCGGTGTATCGAAGTCTAGTGTCTTTCGCGGACGCTCATTGAGCCGCCTGGCT
>NZ_JBSGFR010000136.1:0-1139 GCF_053603475.1 Actinoplanes sp. NPDC004185
ATCCGATTCCGCTGAATGGTCGCCCCTGGTACAACGGTACCTCATAGTCAGACAACATTCCAGTCAGATCAACCTGATCGAATCCATCATCTGGGCTCGCGCAAATTGGACGGTAGCTCCCCACTTCGACACCATCCACCAGTTCTATCGCGCGCACCCTTTGATCTTGCCCAATTTCAAAGGCAATTCCAGAAAACCTCTTTCCGGAAAGAAAATATCGCCCATCTTTCCGCTCCATCAACTCGATATTTACCCGGTTCAACTCTATTGCCTCCCGGTAATGACATTAACCTTGGGTGGAATGATCCCACTACAATTCTGACATGCCGTGAACGCGCCTCCTTGAGTTCCGGCCGCACTGCTCCGCCCCAGCTTTATGGTCGCAATACTGATATCGGCCAGGTTCAGCGTGGCCGGATTCGGCACTGCGTTGTAGATGTAGTTCAATGACTGAACCTCCGCGTGCAAGCCAGGTATCCCTGCCATGGTCGGAAACGAGTCGTGACTCGCAATATAGCCCTCGATCTGCCGAACTGTCTGGCCATTAAGCTTCTGACCGGACCTGCCATACTCGCCAGCAATCGCATCCATAAATTTACCCTGATCGACAATCACAAACGTATCGCCATCTGCAGACATCTTGACTCCCGGAAACGTCGGCACCTTTGCAAGAATGTTGCTGAACGGGGGAGTTTGAATGCCAAGCGCGGCAGCCCCCCCTACCGAGACTGCAGGATTTTTGCTTCCCTCCGCGATGAGCAACCGAGCCTCGCCTAGCGCTCGCGCCTCGACACTGACAGCAGATCCCATTGCGGCTGGCGACGACACACCCGTCAGGACTGAGGCCCCCGTCCCTACAGGCATACCATTCAGACCGGCATAGACCTCCGCCGCGAGTATAGTCAGTTCGTTTGCACAAAGGACGGCATTTGCTACACATCCAGCGGCGATTCCCGGACCGAACAGCACACCACCCAGCACACCACCGAGCGCACCTCCGACATAAGGGGCGGCGGCATTCATCATCGCCGACGCTTGATCGGCATTAGCGCCCTGCGCCTGCATCAACGTTTGCAGTAACTTGGGGTCGCATGGCTTGGTACCGCCGCCGCACGCTATATCGAGTGCCTTACGCAGCG
>NZ_JBSGFR010000137.1:0-1125 GCF_053603475.1 Actinoplanes sp. NPDC004185
CCTCGGTATGCGTCGGTTGTATCGATTGTTTAGATGTAACCTCGACAACGCGAACGTTGCGGCGGGTTTCATCACCGCCCTGCTCACTGCCGATGACATTCCATGGGGCGCGACACCTACAGCCGTTTCTGCGGGTGTTGCGGCCACACTGCTGCGAGAAGATGGGTCGCCGTTCACCGTTGTAATTGACCCTGCAGACGTCGGTACTCTTCCGCAGGCACAGAATTACTTCCCTCATGACTCTGCGTTTGCTGCGAACTTTATCGACAAGAGGGTTGGCGAGACGGTGACCATTCGGCATCAGATGGGAGAAGAGACCACCTATCGCGTTGCTTCATTGATGCCCGCCTCTAGGCATCTGCTCGGGTACGCGCACGAGCTAACCGAAAAGACTGTAGAACCCATTCCGGGCTACCTGACTATGTCTGTAAAGAACGACGACGGCAGCATAGACATGTCTCGGATTCACTCACAGTTGAAACGACAGTCGGGAGGGGCGGACCTAGTCATCGATGGCTACAGGCAGGGTCGCCTTACCGTAGGCCTTTGTGCGCAGTTGCTTGGACGTTCGCCAGTGGACCTTATATTGTCCTGGGGGGCGAGCCAGCCGCCTTTGGTCGTTGCCGAGGGACGCGTCACTGGTGGGCTTGAGCGGTCAAATCCACTCGGGTCGAGTTCGTCGTGCGTGCTGGATTGCATCACGCTGGTCGAATTGGGCCTATTTAAGGCTCTGTCGGTTCTCGGCTTTTTGCCACATCCGATTGTTTCGCAACGTGCCTATGATTTGCTGCTTATAGCCATGGAGGGGGCAAAAAATGAGCGCTCGATAGGCCGAGCCGGGGAAGTAGACGGGAAGCTTACGGTAGTTCGGTACACTCCCGAAGACCGGCAGCAAAGAGTGGCCATGCTGACGGCAATTGTCGAGTCGGTCCAGCGCTACTGTGAAGTCGCGCCCGCGTACGGCCCCGCCGAAGTGCCTTGCAATTTCTTAGAGTTTAAAGAGGTTCTGGACGCGGAATCGTACGATGCTATCGCGCTTTGCCTCGAAAAAAATGCGGCGCTCGTATCCATCGATGCGCGATTGCGCGCATTGGCTTTGAGTGGGTTCAAGGTGTCGTCCGTGGC
>NZ_JBSGFR010000138.1:0-1078 GCF_053603475.1 Actinoplanes sp. NPDC004185
ACCACAGACGTTGTTGATGTTCGGCGTGGTGTCTTGATCGAAAGGGAGACCTCCGGAAGGAGTGGCGGTGCTTGACGTCGCCGTTTCGATCCGGAGGTCTCGGTGGGACACGCTAATGCCCGTACGACGGTTTATGCCCGCAGGTTGCTCGTTGAGCGTGTCTTGGCCGGGCATCGCCCGGGTGAGGTCGCCAAACAGCTCGGGATCAGCCGACAGAGCGTGTACAAGTGGGTGCGCCGGTTCCGCGCCGAGGGTCCGGCCGGTTTGGTGGACCGCTCATCGCGACCGCATCGCCTGGCCCGGTTGACCTCCTCGGAGGTGACCGCGCGGATCGTGGCGGCGCGGGTCGGCGAGCATGCCGGTCCGGTGCGGCTGGCCGGCCTTCTGGGGCTGCCGGCCTCGACCATCGGTGCGGTGATCCGCCGGGCCGGGCTACCGCGACTGGTCGATGTCGACCGGCTCACCGGTGAGTTGCTGCGCAACCGCCGGCACAGCGAACGCCGCTACGAACGCGCGTGTCCGGGCGAGTTGCTGCACGTGGACGTGAAAAAGCTCGGCCGGGTGCCCGACGGTGGTGGCTGGCGGCTGCACGGACGCAGTGAGCAGGTCCGCGGCCGTGGTAACGGCTTCGATTACGTCCACGTCGCGGTCGATGACCACACCCGGCTGGCCTACGCCGAGGTCCTGCCTGACGAGCGCGTCGCCGCCTGCGCAGGATTCCTGACCCGCGCCACGGCCTGGTTCGCCGAACACGGCGTGGTCGTGCAGCGGGTCCTGACCGACAACGCCAAGAGCTACCGCATCGGCCGGGCCTGGATCACCGCATGCGAGCAGCTAGGAATCGGCCGCCGGTTCATCCAACCCGGCAGGCCTTGGACCAACGGCAAAGCCGAACGCTTCAACCGCACTCTGCAAACCGAATGGGCCTATGCCCGCGCCTGGACCAGCAACCAGCAACGCACCCACGCCCTGGACACCTGGCTGGAGTACTACAACACTGCCCGCAGCCACTCAGCACTCGGGGGACACCCACCGATCAGCCGCCTCACCGCCTGAAACAACGTGTCGGGTCGCAACA
>NZ_JBSGFR010000139.1:0-1023 GCF_053603475.1 Actinoplanes sp. NPDC004185
CAAACAGTGGACGGACCGGATCTGGGCTGTCGAGGGCTGCCAAGGCATTGGCCGGCACATCGCCAACCGGCTCCTGGCCAGCGGCGAGCAGGTCGTCGACGTCCCGCCGAAGCTGTCCGCCCGAGCCCGAGTGTTCGCCACCGGACAGGGCCGCAAGACCGACGCCACCGACGCGCACTCCATCGCGCTGGTCGGCACCCGGATGGCAGGGCTGCGGCCGCTGGTCAACGACGAACAACTGGCGGTGCTACGGATCCTGGCCGACCGGCGCCGCTCGCTCGGCGAGGACCACACTCGGATGGTGTCGCAGCTGCACCAACTGCTGTTGGAGCTCGTCCCGGGCGGGGCGAAGAAGAGCCTATCCGCCGCGCAGGCCAAGGTCTTGCTGACCACGGTCCGCCCGCGGGACACGGCCGGCAAAGCACGCCGCCGGGTGGCTGCGGAGCTGATCGCTGACCTCGAGCGGGTCTACCAACGGTCCAAGCAGGCCGACAAGGAACTCAACGAACTGGTCACCGCTACCGGCACCACCCTGATGGACCTGCACGGCATCGGCCCGTCCGGCGCGGCCCGGTTGCTGATCGAAGTCGGCGCGATCGTCCGCTTCCCGAACCGGGGGCACTTCGCCTCCTGGAACGGCACCGCACCCATCGACGCATCCTCCGGCGACCAAGTCCGTCACCGGCTCTCCCGGGCTGGGAACCGGCAGATCAACCGGGTCCTGCACATCATGGCCACCGTCCAGCTGCGCAATCCGACCGAAGGCCGCGCCTACTTCGACCGCAAGAAAGCAGCCGGGAAGACGTCGATGGAAGCGATGCGGGCGCTGAAACGGCGGCTGTCCGACATCGTCTACCGGCAGATGGTCAACGACGCCAGCATGGCGATGGCGACGGGTTCGGGAGGACACCAGGGAACGTCAGCGAACTCCAGCGTGACCGGCTTGCATCCCCACACCGACTCTTCGGAGAAGTCACTTCCCGAACCCGCCGACAACAAGCTTAGAACGTCACTCGCGCCAGC
>NZ_JBSGFR010000140.1:0-1017 GCF_053603475.1 Actinoplanes sp. NPDC004185
GTATCACTCGTCGCGGATGAGCTCAATGTAACTGGATCCATTAGTTCACTCCGGTATCTGCGGGATAGTCATCATGATTGCCGGGCCTGTAGAGCAAATCCACTTTTACGATCTTCTCGCTGGTAAACAATGAAGTTTTGCCTTCGTCATCGGTCATGCCCTCGATGAGGCGACCGTCCTCCGCACGTATCTGATAGGGCATGTTCGCGATCGGCTCGCCAAAAGCATCTCGCACGACGAAATGCTCGTCGTAGACGTCATCCACGATTTCAAAGTGGACGGGCTGTCCGACGTAGCCTTCCACGACTTGCGTTTTTCCGCTCGCATCGGTCGTGCCTTCGATTACGTCATCGCCGATCGACATTCGGTATTTCTGATTCGGGACGGGCTTGCCGTCATGCGATCGAAGCACAAAGTGTTGGTCGCCGGATTCCTGCTTTGTTATCGGCATGACGGGCAGGGGCACCGTTGCGCTTGCTGCGCCAGTCTTTTCCCACGACGCACACTTCTCCAGGATCTGCCCGGGCGTGCCGTTTTCGATCCCGCTACCGCTGATCTTGATGTATGAGCCGCCCGCTCCGACCCAGATCTCCTTTTCAGCTGACAGCACTACTCTTCCATTGCTGCTTGTGATCGTGACGTCCTTGAGGGCAGCGAGTGCCATGGCATTTCCCTGCGCCTGGAGTTCCACCTTCCCGTGGGCCGCAAACAGCTTCATGCCAGCGTTCTGAACAAAGATACTGAGCTTTTCACCGATGGTCGCAAGCAGGGATTTGCCGGCCACAACGTGCGTACTCTCGCCGCTGACGAGGTTAACGTGCTGATCTGCTGCAACTTGCGTTGACTGTTGAGTGGACAACGCAATGCCCGCCGGGCTCGCCATCAGCAATATCGGCTTCGAGAATCCATTTGCATTGCCCATTCCGCCACCCGCAGTTCGACCGCCCGCCGAAGTGCCGGCGGTATTCTGCTCCATCGCAGCACTGAAGGCCTTGAGCGCACCATACCCCTCTTTCG
>NZ_JBSGFR010000141.1:0-1005 GCF_053603475.1 Actinoplanes sp. NPDC004185
TGTTGAGTGACTATGACCAGTGGGGCCTGTGTCTGAACGAGGCGCTTGCGTGCGGGACGCCCGTATTGTGCAGCGACGGCTGCGGAGCGGCGCACGAATTGGTCCGCCACGGCGAAAACGGGTTCGTGACGGATGGAACGGATGCAGACATCGACCGCGGCGTCGCGATACTGCTTGACGACGAGAAGCTGTCTGCACTCAGGCGCAACTTTCCGTGGAATCTCGATGACTGGAATTTGCAGCGGTTTTCCGAAAATGTGTTGAACTTCGTGAACGGGTTCTCGAAATGCAAGTGAATCATGTCGTGGTGGCCAATGTCTTCGGCGCGGTGAACAAAGGCGATGCGGCGCTCATCGAGGTGTGTATCGACGAAATCCTCGAAGCCTTCCCGAACGCCTCTCTCAGCGGTATCGCATACCAGCCGTCGACGCAGCGCGCTCATCTGCCACGGGTGACGTGGCACGAGCGGCTCGGGAACTGCGTATCGAAGCACATGTGGCGCCGCCGTCTGTGCAATGTCGTCCGCCAGGCCATCACGATCTGCTATGTATCGTTGCGACGACCGTGGCTGCTCGGCCGTCTGATTCCGGTCGAGCAACGACGTGCCATCGACGCGCTCGGGAAAGCCGATGTCGTCGTCAGTTGTCCCGGCGGATATCTTGAAGACTCCAATCCGTCGTACTACGCGAACCTGATCCAGATCTGGGCGGCTTCGAAGTTTGGCGCCACCGTGGTTCTGGCGCCGCAGAGCGTCGGTCCGATCCGCTCCAGGCGCGGCCGGTGGTTTGCCGCAAAGGTGCTCGCCAAGGCATCCCTCATATGCGTACGGGAAAGCGAGTCGTACCATTTTGTCGTCGAGACGCCCGCGTTGCCGGCAGCGCGAGTCGCCAGGACCGGCGATCTTGCCTTCTGGCATGCTGCGACGCCGGCCGCGACCGCGTCGATGAAGGCGGAACTCGGAATCGATCCGGTCGAGCCTTATATCGCGGTTTCGGTGATCGAATG
>NZ_JBSGFR010000142.1:0-1002 GCF_053603475.1 Actinoplanes sp. NPDC004185
ATGCGATGTCGGGATCGCACCGAATGAAGACGTAGTTGCGTGGAACAACGATCCCGGCTTCCCCCCGATTATCGAGGCACGTTTCGTCAGTGTCGGGTTCCGAATACACGCATTGGAAGCGGAGGCCCAACGGCCCAGCAAAGACCGCCCAAACTGGAGACGAATCGTGAAGCTTCCCGATCAAATCAGCATCCGCGTCAAACGGCCCGAAGACTACGACGGCGTGCATGCAGAGTTGGTCGCCGAGGACTTTCTCGCTACACATGACGGTGGCAACTGGCAATACGATATCGCTGACGGTACCGCACCGAACTGGATCAGCGTGAATGAACAGCTTCCGGAATGTAGTCGGAAGGCCGGATCGTTAGGCGTCGAGGCGTTGATCTGGCCGGCGACGGAAAGCGGCGAGCGCACGGCGTTCTTTGGCCGTCGCATCAGCCGAACACCTTCGTTCTATCGATACAGAGCACTGGTGCACCGCGTAACGCACTGGATGCCGCTACCCGGCAAACCGACCCGCGCGGAAGACCTCAACTAACGATGAGCGATGAATCTGCACGTAGATCTCGCGCATGCCTCGGTGCGTACAGGGGCGTCCCGGCGCGACATTCTCGATCGCAATGTTGATGTCGCGCGGAGAGAGATGGGCATGGCGCAGTCGATCGTACAAGGCATCAACGTGATCGGCGTGGAGGAATTTCTGGCTGTTCTCGTTAAACCAGATCCGCGCCTTGCCGTCCTTTATTTCGTCGACGCGCAACTGCTTCGCCCGCGCGAATTCGAATACCAGAGTACGGAACTCCGCCTTAGTCACATTGGGCATTCTGCTCATGCGTACCGCATCAATCACTCTTCGGAAAACTGCTTTGCATTGGCGACCGCTTCGGCCTCTGTGTCGAACTCGCCGAGTTTCCGAAACGCTGCCTCGCGGCTGAATCCCGCCTTCGTCACTTCGCCCTGCGCGGCGAACTTGCCGTCGTCGGTCGGGTGTGCCGTGCAGTT
>NZ_JBSGFR010000143.1:0-1001 GCF_053603475.1 Actinoplanes sp. NPDC004185
CTAAGGGCGCTCAAGGAATTGCCAGCCGCGTCCGTCAAGCCATATCGCCCAAAAATATTCGGTCGTGCGGGAGCGCTTCCTTTTTGCCGGCCGCGCAGGCAGTCCGAAACGTTTTGCTCGGTGATGGGGCGGACGGCATAAATGAGAGCGGTTGCACGGCGCCTCATGGCGTCAAAAAACGATATCGAGAGGCAGTCTTGAAGCAACAGTCGCTCGTTCCTTGTTCCGGGGACAACTGGGCCGTCAAATCGATGCACTTTCAGCCGTTCGTGCACGGCATCCAATGACACGGTGTCACCGGTAATTCCCCATTTCTCTCTTCGACGTTTGCCAAACTGACTGTTCTCGAGGCCTAGCCACTGCTGGATTTTTTTGGCACGAATTGTCCCCTCTGTGTTGTCGGGTTGTGGCAGATAGACCTTGCCCGGATGTTTCGCCAACCAATGTGCAACTTTCCGGCATGGTTGCGTCATCTCCAGGAGCTCGCGGAAGACGTCGTTCATGAGGTCAACCGTTGCCGTTAGAAGTGTCTGTCGCCGGGCGTTCGAGCGTTTAAATGGCACGAGGCGAATGTAGTACTCGTTGTTCGCCTCATCGAACAACGGCATCTCGGCTCTCAACGTCAGCACTTGACCGAGACGAAGGCCCGTGCAAACGAGAACGGTGGCCAAAAGAACGCAGACGCGGTCTGCCCAAGCGGTTCGAGGAACAATACGATAGAGTTGAGCAATCGCAAAGACGACTTCGTCAGACGCTCGTCGGTCGACCTCCGGCCCTTCGTCCAGCTTTATCTGCTTCAAACCACCATGGCTGCGCCCGCGCTTCCTCTTTGCCCAAGCCCAACGGAGCCGTACCTTGACGAGGTGCAACTCATCAAGCGTGTCAGCGATGCACTTAAGGGCAACGTGGACGGTATATTTCGATGTTATCGCTTCTTTTGCGGCAGCGAGCGCCGCCGAATTGAACACTGCAGGCGTCACTTCTGCAATGTCAGTGCCTCG